>JALOAH010000009.1 GCA_023228865.1 Porticoccaceae bacterium
AGGTCGTGCTATCTTACCAGTGGCTACCCTATAATAGCGACCTCGATTTTAAGGGTGCAGTGCTGTGAAGGAAATTCTGCTGATTAATGTTACCGGAGAAGATCGGCCTGGTGTAACCACTGCGGTCACCAGTGCCCTAGCGCAATACGCCGTATCTATTCTCGATATCGGTCAGGCGGTGATTCACGACACCCTGACCCTGGGCATACTTGCCGAAGTCCCCACAGATCCGGAGTCGTCCCCGGTTCTGAAAGACGTGCTTTTCCAAGTTCATAAACTGGGCATGCAGGTGCGCTTCCAGCCCATCAGTGAGGAGAGCTACGATCATTGGGTTTCCCAGCAGGGCAAGCCCAGGCACCTGATCACCCTGCTGGCGCGACGGGTAAAGGCGGAGCATATTGCCCGTGTGACATCGGTCACTGCAGCTCACGGCCTCAATATTGACAAGATTAACCGCCTCTCCGGTCGTATCCCCCTTGACCATATCGATCTTCACAGCAAAGCCTGTGTTGAATTTTCGGTGCGCGGCGCCCCCAAAGATTACAACGAATTCCGCAGTACATTGCTTGAACTGGCGTCGGAAATGGATGTGGATATTGCCTATCAGGAAGACAATATCTTCCGCCGTCACCGCAGGCTGGTGGTTTTTGACATGGATTCCACCCTTATCGAGGCCGAAGTCATCGATGAGCTGGCCAAGGAGGCCGGTGTCGGCGATCAGGTTGGCGCCATTACCGAGGCGGCGATGCGCGGCGAGATCGATTTCATCGAAAGCTTTACCCAGAGAGTTGCGCTGCTCAAGGGGCTGAGCGCCGATGTTCTCGATGGCATTGCGCAAAGACTACCCCTCACCGAAGGCGCTGAAGAGCTGATCACAACCCTTAAAAAACTGGGTTACAAGACGGCAATTCTCTCCGGTGGTTTTGAGTATTTCGGCCACAAAATTCAGCAGCATCTGGGTATTGACTATCTTTTTGCCAACCAGCTCGAAATTGAAAATGGCGCGGTCACCGGGAGGGTTACCGGCACCGTGGTTGACGGTCAGCGCAAGGCGCAGCTTCTCAGGGAACTGGCGGTAAAGGAAAATATCAGTCTAGAACAAGTGGTTGCCGTCGGCGATGGCGCCAACGATCTGCCCATGCTCAGTATTGCCGGACTGGGTATCGCCTTTCGCGCCAAGCCCATTGTCAAAGCCAGTGCCAAACAGGCCATTTCCAAGCTCGGTCTGGACGGCGTTCTCTATTTGATGGGCATTCGCGACCGGGATACCCATATTTAGGCGGCTATCGCCGTGGATCATCGCCTGCCGGGCAAGTTTTCACAAGTTTTACTTGTTTTTCGGGAGCCGACCCTGCTGGCGAGTAGGGTTGTACAGAGTGCCTTGGTAAAAGCCGCTCTATCGGTGTCGGCAGCTGTTACTCCTGGGAGAAATCAAAGGCCATTTCCGTGCTGGGCTCCTGAATATAGTAGCCCTGGAGAAAATCCACCTCGGCCTGCCACAGGCTGGGAATAATGGTGGCAGACTCGATATGGGGGACAATAATCTTGCAGTTTTTGCCTTTCAGTTCGGTCAGTAAATTGTTCAGGGTGGTGAGCGCGGTTTTATCCTTCTGGGCTTTTTCAGACAATACGCTATCAACTTTGACATAATCCACCGCAATTTTGTTAAAAATGGTGAGTGGATTGATGGCGAGGCCGTAGTGGGTCAGGCCGGTGCTGGCGCCAAAATTGTGAAGGCGTTCAAGCATGTTGGCGGCGTTGCCAAGACGGGAGCTGATATCAATTTCGCGCATCTGAAAGATCAGGTCCCGCGGCGACACCTGACTGGTTTCAATGGTTTTTTGCAGCCAGTGAATAAATTTTTCATCCTCGATGGTGGCCAGGCACAGGTTCATCAACAGTCTGGTGTTGGGAGCGGTTTTTTTCTTGCTGGCAAGTTTTTTCAGCGCCTCGGTGATGACGGCTTTATCCAGATCTATGCCGATACTGGTTTTGAACACTCGGCCGATGAAATCCGCAGGCAGCTCGGTTTCTGGCAAGCCCCCCGGCGCCACCCGCATCAGCACTTCATAGAGTTCATCGTTAAGGCCGTGGAGGGAAATGATCGGCTGAAATGCAACAGTGACCAGGTCTTTCTTTAGCAGCTGTTTGCCAATGCGTATGGCGTCGTTATCGGAAAGGGATGTGGCGCCAAGCTCCAGTACAGGTTCGTGAAATTTGACCCCGTTGCCCTGCTTGCCCAAGCCATCGCCGCCCTGGAGTTCGGCAATGGCTTTTTGGCAGGCGGTCAAGCCCTCATCTGCAGACGCGGTGGCTTCGCCGATAAACGTGATGCCAATGCTGAGGGTGCAGGAAAAGCTGCTGTTGTCGGTTTTGAATATCTGTGATGACACTTCTTTCACCAGGCGATTGGCAAACGCAAGGCTTTTTTCCGCATCGTTGCTGGGAAGAATCAGCACAAAGGCCTCTTCGCGAATGCGACCAAAAACCACGCGCTCAGGGATAAGCGTGTCAAGAAAATGCGCCAGCTGGGTAATGCCGTTCTCGGTTTTGCCAATGCCCAGATGTTTTTGCAGGTTTTCGTATTGATCTACCTGAATATAAAAAAGCAGGGCATCGGTGCCATTGCCCGCTGCCCGGCGAATGGCGCCATTGATGGCTTCGATCATATCGTGGAGACGAATTTTGCTGACAACCCCATCCGTCTGGGTGGTTGAGGTGCTGGTGATGAAGTCTTCGCCATCGCCGTGCATAAAGCTTTTTTTGATCAGTAGTTGCAGTGCCGGGTCGCCGTGAAAATCAATTTGCGACAGGGTTGCCTGCACGGGGATGGCCACATTGTCCTGGCGCTGGCCTTCGAACTGAATCACCTCGGTGTCCCAGGCGTTGTGCTCATCCAGGGGTTTCAGGTATTTCTTGAAGCTTCCCTGGCTGGCGTCGTCGATGGTGTCAAAAACGGGTAATAACACCATGCTGTCGGCATCCAAAAAGCCGAAAAAATGGGCGTAGGCGTTGTTGACATGGACATAGGTTCCCTCCTGAATAATGGCAATGCCATCCTGGGAGCTGAGGATGAGGCTTTCAAAGCGGTCTTCCGATTCGGCAAAGCGTCGTTTCCAGTAGCGCAGCTTGCGTCTTTGTTCGAGATTGTCGAGGGTTCGAGTGATGGTCTGAATAAAATATTGGTCTTCATCCATGGGCACCACATCGGCAGCCCCCATTTTCAACGCCTCGACGGCGTCGGAAAAGTTAAATTCCTCAACCACAAAAATAACCGGAATATCTTTGTTGAGCCTTCTGATCTGATGAATGATATTTTTCGCCGGAATCGATTGGGCGGCAAATTGCGCCAAGATCAGTTCCCAGTTGCGCTCCTGGATTTTGTTGTTCAACTCCGCTGCGTTTGCGGCGTAATGAGGGTCGACGACGTAATTGGCGTTGCGCAGCAGGCTGACGAGGCGATTTGCCTCATCGATATTGTCGTGCACCAGAAGTACGGTGATATTGCTTAGGGTTTCCATGGTTTTGGCGAGTCCTTACGAAAGCATTACAGGGACAAATTTTTCAGGCTGAGGTTTTCTGGCCATAACACCGTCTCAGCTTTAAACGGGTTTATCAAGGTTAAAGCAGGCAATGTGGTAGGTTTCTGTGGTTTTGTTCATCAGCTTTACCGTTCTTTTCCCCGCCAGGTTTTGAAAGGAGACACTGGCATATTCTCGAAACGGCAGGGATGACACAATCAGCACCGTATTGTCATCCCTGCTCAATTCGAGCCCCGGATAGTGCTGTTCACTGCCGTCGCTGGCGGAGGTGATCTGGGATATGACACAGGTGCCGACGGTGCCTCGAAACAGTTGTACGCCCATGACTCTGGTCAGCTTTGGCGTAATCCTGACCCAGCGCACCAGACCCAGAGACCACTGGTGGCCAGCGCCGAGCTGAAAGGCGACCAGTTCGCCAGCGGTGAGCATTTCTGAGGGGGCATCCACCTCGAGGCGGGCGCCGCTTTCGCTGTGGTTGGTGCGCCGGCCAATATATTTGCGCAGGGTTTTGGATTTCTGGCTTTCCTCATAGAGAATCGGTTTGTCTTTAATGTCGAACTGGCCGGGTTTTTTCGTCTGGCCAATAAATATGTCGCGATGGCTGCTGGTGCTGTCCTGGGCGAGTTCAAGGCTGGGTTTGCCGTGCCGATGTTTGCTCGCCAGTTGCTGCAGGTATTCATCGAGGTTTTGGGTGCCGCTGAGTTCCCGATGGATATTGCCAAGGCCAAAAATCAGGGTTATTTCGGTGTTCTCTGTAACGGGGTGATCCTGGCGCTTAACTTCTTCAGACCAGTATCGGCACAGATCCCTGGCGAGCCTGGAGGGCAGGCCTGTGAGTGTCCCCGAACTCAGCCGGTCTTCAATGTGTTTGACCAGTTTGCCTGTTCTGAGATGAAAGTGGCGCTTGGTGGTTCCCTCAACCTTAAAACTGTACTGGGGGCCTTTGTCGCCCATGGCATTGACAACAAAAATGCCGTCGAGGTGGTTCTGGGCAAATTCCACCAGGTTTCCCGCTGTCGACAGAAATGCGGCGATTTGGCGCAGTTCCTGGGGCGCATATCTGGAGGGATCTGCACAGGCCATCAGCAGCGGCCGCACATAGGCGGCTCTGATGGTTGCGGCAACACCTGTATTGGTGCGGCTGGAACCCGGCGCAATGGACTCAAGGTTTCTGAGGCGAACAAGTTGGTAAACCGCGTGTATTTCTTTCCAGGTATTCGCCGGTGGTGGAATGTAGCATTCCCAGCATTCCAGCAGTATTTGGCTCAATACTTCAATAACGGAATGGCTGGAGGAAACAATCAAATTGGGGGGTGTTGCCGGAATTTTCAGGGCATTGACCAGTACCGATTTATAGCCTTCCGCCAGGTATTTGAGCATGGCAATGGAAAGGGACAGGCTTTTGGTTGTGGTTGGCGACAGCACCAGGTTTTTGGTAAGCCGCAAAACGCAGTTGATAGCTTCCGGTTGCACCATATCGAGAAGTGCGAGCTTGCGGCCCGAGGGGATATTGAGCCCGGCCACTTCGGGAAGCAGCTTGTAGAGTCGATTGCAGAGTTCGGCGGGGTTGGAATGGGGCAGTTGCTCCAGATACTCCTTGAGGTCGTTTTGCGAGGCATTGCAAAACGACAAGGTATCGAACGTTTCCCTGGGCAGGCTGAGCTGGGCAATGTAGCTATTGATTTCAGTGATAGAAGCGTCCATGAATTATCATTTAAGCTGGCCTGTCCCGATTTTCAACAGTAATGGTCATTTTGTCCATTTTTTTCAACAGGTTCTAAGGGTTTTGAGGAACAATTATCAATTTGGATGATGTGCCGGGAACATCGCGCACCAGTTTTGGCAACAGATAACCGGGCAGCTGGCGTTGCAATTCCCGGTACAGGGTCAGGGCGGCCGGAGTGTCGCAATGAAAATGACCGGCGCCGGCGACGGGGTCGAGGGTGTGCAGGTAATAGGGCACAATACCGGCGTCAAAGAGCTTCTCGCTGAGTTCGATCAGGGTTTCGGTGTTGTCATTGATGCCCTTTAAAAGCACAGACTGGTTAAAAACCATAATGCCCTGGGTACGCAGCCGGGCTATGGCTGCGCTGACTTCATGGTTGATTTCGTTGCCGTGGTTGATATGGACAACCATGGACAATTTCAGCCGACTTTTCAGCATCCACGCCAGGCAGTCGTCATTGATGCGGGATGGAATCACCACGGGCAGGCGGCTGTGAATGCGCAGGCGTTTTAGTTGGGGAATGGCGTCCAGCTGGCCAACCAGCCAGCTGAGGTGCTCATCATCCGTTGCCAGGGGGTCGCCACCGCTGAGTATCACTTCGCGAATACTGGTATCGCCACGGATATAGTCCAGGGATTCCAGCCACTGGCGCTTGCCGGGGTTGTTGTCGCCGTAGGGAAAGTGGCGCCGGAAGCAGTAGCGGCAGTTAATGGCGCAGACCGGTGTGCTGATCAGCAGAACCCGACCCTGGTATTTATGAATAATGCCGGGGGTCGGGTTGTAAGCATTTTCCATGAGCGGATCTGCGCTGAAGCCGGGTACGGGCACCTCTTCGCTAATCAGTGGCAAAACCTGTTTCAAGAGGGGGTCGTCGGGGTTGCCTTTTTCCATGCGCGCCACGAAAGACAGGGGCGCGCGCAAGGGAAACGGGCTTTTTGCCGTTACGGCATCAGCCAGCGGGCTCGTATCCAGATCCAGTAATTTCAGCAGTTCCCCGCTGCTGGTGACAGCATTGCGCAGCTCCATTTTCCACTGGGGCGATTGGCCTTTGCTGGATGCAATCACCAAGCCCTGAGCAGTTGCGGCCGCCGCGCTGGCTGTGGTTGCTGGCGTGTTCGAAGTCATTATGGTGTTGGGCGTTGTCTGGGTTATCATAGCGGCCTTTTTTAAACCAGTGACAAATGAGGCGAGAATGGCCAACTATTCTACCAATGAATTTCGCGCCGGGCTGAAGGTTATGCTCGATGGTGATCCCTGTTCCATCGTTGAAAACGAATTCGTCAAGCCCGGCAAGGGGCAGGCGTTTAACCGGGTGAGACTGCGCAACCTTAAAACCGGACGGGTCTGGGAGCGCACCTTCAAGTCTGGCGACAGTCTTGAAGGTGCCGATGTTGCCGACCGGGATATGCAATATCTCTACAACGATGGTGAATACTACCATTTTATGGAGCCGGAAAGCTTTGAGCAGCACCAGGCCAACGCGGCCATCGTCGGTGATGCCGCCCAGTGGCTGCGGGAGCAGGATGTCTGCATCGTCACTCTTTACAACGGCGCGCCCCTGTCGGTAACGCCACCCAACCACGTCGAGCTGGAAATTGTTGAAACAGACCCCGGCCTTCGCGGCGACACCGCCCAGGGGGGCACCAAGCCCGCCAAACTGGTGACCGGCGCTGTCGTCAAAGTGCCTTTATTTCTCAATATTGGCGATGTTGTCAAAGTGGATACCCGCACCGGAGAATACCAGGGTCGTGCCCGGGACTGACTGGCAGCCCAATGCCCCATTGGCAACCCTGAAAAAAAGAGCGGAATTGCTGGCGCAAATCCGCTCTTTTTTTAGCCTTCAGGCTGTTATGGAAGTGGACACCCCCATACTGGGGCGGCGGGGCGTTACCGACCTGCATATCGATTGCGTCCAGGCTCGGGTTTGCGGCGAAACCCGCTACCTGCAAAGCTCGCCGGAGTATTTTATGAAACGTCTGCTGGCGGCGGGCGCGGGCGCCATCTACAGCCTGGGCAAGGTGTTTCGCGACGAGGAACAGGGCAGCCGCCACCGCCCGGAATTTACCCTGCTGGAATGGTACCGCCCCGGTTGGGACGAGCACCAGTTGATGGCTGAAGTCGAAGATCTGGTTCTCAGTCTGGCGACAGAGCCGTTGCCGGTAACCATTGCCAGTTACGGCGATATCTTTGCAGCAAGTACAGGTCTCGACCCCCATAGCGCCGCTGTGCCCCTGTTGCAGGAGATGGCGGCAGATTGCTGTGGCGGTGATTGGCGGTCGGAATCCAGAAGTACTCTCCTCGATGTGCTCTTCAGTCTGGTTGTAGAACCCAAACTGCCGCCAGGGCTGGTGTTTATTCACCAGTATCCGGCCTGTCAGGCTGCCCTGGCGCAGCTGGGAGCCGATGACAACGGCAACCCCGTTGCCCGCCGTTTTGAGGTGTTTCTTAACCGCATGGAATTGGGTAATGGTTACTTTGAACTTACCGATGCCGAGGAACAGCGCCAACGCTTCGCTGCCGATAATGCCTTGCGCCAGGGGGCGGCAAAGCCGCAAATGATCGCCGATGAAGCCTTACTGGCGGCACTGGCGGCGGGACTGCCAGCCTGCGCCGGAGTGGCTCTCGGCGTGGATCGCTTGTTAATGGGGCTTTTGCACCTGGAAAATATCGGTCAGGTGGTGGCGTTTGACGGTTAACCGGGGGATTCTCGCGGCTCTTCAGTTTGATTTTGTGCGATCTAAAAGCCCTGACTCCAGCGGCCTGAACCTGCAATCCCCTGCCGGGTAAGCTGCAATGGGCGAGGATGATACCTCAAGAATTTACGCCAACCCTATGACCATGACCAGTGTTACCACGCGGGAGCGTGGTAACCAGAAAGATCGGCGCTAGGCGCTTGCCCCCTTGCCCCTTGTTTCGCCTCGGTGCTTCTCCCTTCAAACACAGCAACCGTTTAGACCCTGATCCATTTCCTGTGCCGGATCGGCGCTGTTGGTGCTGCCGACAATTTCGCCGGGCACTCCAGCGACAATGCTGTGGGCGGGTATGTTTTTTAGCACCACGCTGGCGGCGGCAATTTTGCAGCCCTCGCCAATTTCGATATTGCCGAGAATTTTTGCTCCAGGCCCCAGGAGCACCCCGCGGCGAATTTTGGGATGGCGATCGCCGCTTTCCTTGCCGGTGCCGCCGAGGGTGACCGATTGCATAATGGACACGCAATCCCCCACCGCCGCAGTTTCACCAATCACAATGCCGGTGGCGTGATCGAGCATTACGCCCTTGCCAATCACTGCGGCGGGGTGGATGTCGACGCCAAAAACCGTGGATATACGATTTTGCAGCACCAGCGCCAGGGAGGTTCTGCCGCGACACCACAGCCAGTGGGCTACCCGATAAGATTCCAGCGCGTGAAAGCCCTTGAAGTAGAGAAACGGCGTGGTGAAATTCTGGCAGGCGGAATCCCTTTCAAAAGTGGCGACAATATCGCAGCGGACGCTTTCGATAATGGTGGGGTCGGCGGCAAAGGCTTGATCAAAAACTTCCCGCAACTGCAAGGCGGGAATAATGTCACTGCCCAACTTGCTGGCGAGGTGAAAGCTCAACGCCGAGGCCATGTCTTTGTGACTGAGAATGGTGGCGTGGAGAAAACTGGCGAGCACGGCTTCCTGTTCCAGCAGTGCGCGGGTTTCGGTGACGATGGTGTCCCACAGTGTTTTCAGGCAAAGGTCTGGCATCAGGCTGTTCGCATAGGTAGCAAAAAGTGATTATCGCGGCGACAGCGTCAATTTTCCAGTGCCGTTCGCGCAACACACCAGATTTCCACCTTTTCCGCACCGGCCTTCGCCAGTGTTGCGGAAATGGCTCTGGCAGTGCTTGTGGTAGTCACCACGTCGTCTACCACCGCGATATGTAACCCGGCAACCCTGGGGCTTGCCGAAAAGCCATTGCGAAGATTGCTGGCGCGGTGGTGGCGATTCAGATTCTGCTGCATGGGGGTGTGAACCACTCGGCGCGCCATGCCGTCAACCAGAGGTATGGCCGTTTTTGCGGCTACGCCTCTGGCGATTTCGCGAGCCTGGTTGAAACCTCTGGTCAGCAGGCGCCTGCGGTGCAATGGCATGGGTACGATGCAATCGGGGCGGGCACTGAGTCTGGTTTCGAGGTGCTCGGCCAGCAGGTGCGCCAATACGCGACCGGCGCTGAGATTTCTGCCGTGCTTGAGCCCGGTGATCAGTTGTGCGAGGGGATGGCCGTAGATAAAGGGGGCAACAACGCGGCTGAAAGCGGGGGGCTGCTGCTGACAGTGGCCGCAAATCCCGCTGATGATCATGGGTTCCGCACACAATAAGCACTGCTGGTGCAGAGGGCGGAAACAGCGTTCGCAGCTGACGCAGAGATCCAGCGACCGCTGAGAGGGCAGGTCGCAGCACAGGCAGCGGCCGGGGAAAAGGTGTTTTAACAGTGAATCGCCAATTCCGTTTGGCATAACAGTTAACCTGAAAATGTTGTTTTGGTTGACAGATAAGGTGTTGCGGGTAAAATTGCTCTACAAAATTCAGTGGTTTTTACGGTAAAAGCCAATAAAAATCAATTTTTAGAAGAATGACACTGACTTAACGTCAAAGCCACGATTTTCGTCATTCCCGCGTAGGCGGGAATCCAGTTTGTTCCGGGTGTCGAGACTCTTGGATTCCCGCCTACGCGGGAATGACGGCTTAAGTCAGCGCCATTCAATTTTTAGAACAGTTAATTGCCAGAGAGAAGCCGATGAGCAATTTCGCCACATCCCCAGTTCGCACTGACTGGACCCGCCAGGAAGTACTGGATCTGTTTGCCCTGCCATTTAACGACCTGATGTTTCAGGCGCAAATGGTACACCGCGAACACTTCGACCCCAATGAAGTTCAGCTCAGCACGCTGCTGTCCATCAAAACCGGTTCCTGTCCGGAAGATTGTAAATACTGCCCCCAGAGCGCCAGTTACGATACGGGTCTGGAGAAGGAAAAGCTACTGGACATCGACAGCGTGCTCAGGGAAGCCCGCGCCGCAAAGGCCAGCGGGTCAAGCCGTTTCTGCATGGGCGCGGCCTGGCGCGTACCCCGCCAAAAAGACATGCCCAAAGTGCTGGAAATGGTGCGCGAAGTTAAGGCCATGGGGCTGGAAACCTGCATGACCCTGGGTATGCTGACTGAAGACCAGGCGCAGCAACTGGCGGATGCGGGGCTGGATTATTACAACCATAATCTTGACACATCCCCCGAGTTTTACGGCGAAATTATTACCACCCGCACCTACGAAGACCGTTTGCAAACTCTCGGCAACGTCCGCAAGGCGGGCATGAAAGTTTGCGCTGGCGGCATTATCGGTATGGGTGAAAAAGACACTGACCGCGCCGGCCTTCTCGTACAGCTGGCCAACCTGCCCCAGCAGCCCGATTCCGTGCCCATCAATATGCTCGTCAAGGTCAAGGGCACGCCCCTGGAGAATGTCGACGATGTCGACCCTTTCGATTTTGTCCGCATTATTGCCGTGGCGCGTATTATGATGCCCAAATCCCATGTGCGCCTGTCGGCGGGGCGCGAGGAAATGAACGATCAGATGCAGGCTCTCGCCTTTATGGCGGGCGCCAATTCCATTTTCTATTGCGAAAAACTGCTGACCACACCCAACCCCAAGGCCAATAGCGATATGGCTCTGTTCAAGCGTCTGGGTATTCGTCCCGAGCAGCGCACCATACACAACGATAGCGAGGAACAGGAGGCGGTTCTGCTCGACAGGGTTGATCAGGCGGTCAACGACAGGCAGTTTTATAACGCTGCCGTTTAGGCTATGCAGTCCCTTAATGAAGTGCTCGGCGAACAGCTCGCCGAGCGTCGCCGTCAGCATCTCTACCGCCAGCGCAAGCTGCTGGCGTCACCCCAGGCCGCCAACCTCATTCTCGATGGCAAAGCCGTTTTGGCGTTCAGCAGTAACGACTACCTGGGGTTGGCCAACCATCCCGAGGTGATTGCCGCCTTTACCGCGGCGGCGCAAAAATACGGGGTTGGCGGCGGCGCTTCACACCTTATTTGTGGCCATTCCATTGAGCACCACCAGCTGGAAGAAGAGCTGGCGGATTTTTGTGGCCGCAGCAAAGCGCTGCTGTTTTCCACTGGTTATATGGCCAACTTGGGGGTGATCAGTGCCCTGGTGGGCAGTGGCGACCTGGTTTTGGAAGACAAGCTCAATCACGCCTCCCTGCTCGACGGTGGTCTCCTCAGTGGCGCCCGCTTTCAGCGCTATCTGCACAATGATATGGCTTCCCTTGACAAGCATCTCCACAAAGACGCCAGACGCAAAATGGTGATTACCGACGGCGTTTTCAGCATGGATGGCGATCTCGCCAAACTGCCGGAAATTGCCGCTATCTGTAGCCAAAAAGACGCCTGGCTGATGGTGGACGACGCTCACGGTTTTGGCGTCCTCGGCGCCAGCGGCGGCGGCATTGCCGAGCATTTTGGCCTCACAGAAACTGAACTGCCGGTTCTTATGGGCACCCTCGGCAAAGGTTTTGGCACTGCCGGGGCTTTTATTGCTGGCAGCGCCGAACTGGTGGATTACCTGGTGCAGTTCAGCCGCCCCTATATTTACACCACGGCCATGCCGCCAGCGGTGGCGGCGGCCACCAGAGCCAGTTTGAAACTGGTGAAGACCGAGAACTGGCGGCGGCAAAAACTGCAAAAATTGGTCGCCCAGTTCCGCCAGGGCGCGGCAAACCTGGGTTTAGAACTGATGCCTTCGCCAACACCGATTCAGCCGGTAATGGTGGGATCGGAGTCGCGCTGCATGGCCATAGGTGAGTACCTGTGGCAACAGGGTATCCATGTGGGCACGATTCGGCCGCCAACAGTGCCAAAAAATACCGCCAGGCTGCGGGTTACCCTGAATGCCAATCACAGTGAAGACGATGTTGCTCGACTCCTGTCAGCCCTCGAAAGCGCCTTTGCCGCTATTGCTGAGGATAACCTGTTGTGACCTTGCCGATGACCAAAGATTTGTCGCTACACCATTACCCCTGCACCGCCAAACGGGTGGTAGATTCCCCCCTGGTGCTGATTCACGGTTGGGGTAATGACAGCAGAGTGTGGCAGGAGGCGCTGCCCCTGTTGCGGCAGCAGCTGGATGTAATCACCCTGGATATCCCCGGTTTTTCAGCCTCTGTTTCCTGCTCTGGCTGGCAAGAAGCCGTAGAGATTATCGGCGCCAATCTGCCGGAAAAATGTATTTTGATGGGCTGGTCGCTAGGCGGCATGCTGGCGACCCGGCTTGCCCACCGCTATTCGGCACAGGTAGAAAAACTCATAACCCTGGCTACTAACCCCTCGTTTGTGTGCCGGACGGGTTGGCCGACAGCTATGGCTGAGCCTGTATTTTCCGATTTCTACACCAATTTTGACAACAACCCCGACAGCTGCCTGCGGCAATTCTGCGCCCTCGAAGCTCGCGGCGATAGCGACGAACGCTCTCTGCTGCGCTGGTTGCGCAACCACAGCGCCGCTTATAACAAGGCGACCTGGCTCGAAGCGCTGGGCTGGCTGGGGGAACTGGACAACCGGGAGCTATTGGCAACCCTGAAAGTGCCGTCACTGCATATTTTTGGCGCTGGCGATCAACTGGTGCCGGTGGCAGTGGCCGAGCAAGTACAAAAACTCAGCCCCGGGGCTGAAATTGCCATTGTTAACGGCGCTGGCCATGTCCCCCATGTGTCGAGGCCACAGCAGCTGGTGCAGCGTTGCCTGGATTTTATCGTTTCTGCATCGCGGCACGCAGACATTGCCGATCCCTACCGACTCAATAAGCAGCAAGTCGCCGCTTCCTTTGGCCGGGCGGCGGCCAGTTACGACAGCGTTGCCCATTTGCAGCGCCAGGTCGGCGAAAAATTGCTGGCGAAAATACCGGCCAATTTTGCCCCGGCGCGCATCGCCGATGTCGGTTGTGGCACCGGCCATTTTACCCGCCGCCTGGCAGAAATATTCCCCTCAGCCCAGTGTGCCGGCATCGACATCGCCCCCGGTATGATCAGCTACGCGGCAGCTCGCAGTAGCAGTGATATCAACTGGATTTGCGCGGATGCGGAGTCCTTGTCACTAGCAGACAACAACTTTGATCTGCTGTTTTCCAATTTTACCTATCAGTGGTGCCAGGATTTGCCCCGGCTGATGGCGGAACAGTTTCGCTTGTTAAAACCGGGCGGCCTGCTGGTGTTCACCACCGTTGGCCCACAAAGCCTTAGGGAATTGCGACGCGCCTGGCAGGCGGTGGATAACCATATTCATGTCAATCAGTTTGCGCCACTGGAAGCCGTTGACCATGCCCTGAGGGGTGCAGGCTTTGTCGAAGAACAGGTTCAGGTCGAAACCCTGGTGCGCTACTACGGCCAACTCAACGAGTTGACCAGAGAACTGAAAAACCTGGGTGCTCACAATGTTAATCGCGGTCGCAACAGCGCCATGACCAGTCGCCTGCGCATTGAAAAATTTAAAACCGCCTATGAAGCCCTGCGCCAACCCCAGGGCCTGCCGGCAACCTGGGAAATTCTTTACAGGGTGGCGCGCAAGCCGTGAGTCTTTGTTATTTTGTCACCGGCACAGATACCGACGTCGGCAAAACCTTTGTCGCCAGCGCCCTACTCGCCAGGGCAGGGCAGTTGGGGCTGCGCACCTCGGCCTTCAAGCCGGTGGCCGCAGGGGCGCAGTCAACTGCAGAGGGTTTGCGCAATACAGATGCCCTTGAGCTGATGGCGGCGATGAATCAATCTCTGCCCTACGGGGTTGTCAATCCTTACTGTTTTGAGGCCGCGATTGCCCCCCATATCGCCGCAGCCGAACAGGGTGTGGACATCCGTGTCGACGACTTGATGATTCACACCAAACGGTTTCGCGCCATAGCTGCGGATTTTTCCCTGGTGGAGGGCGCTGGCGGCTGGCGGGTTCCCCTCAATAGCCAGCAGAGCTTTGCCGATTTTGCCGTCGCCCTCAATATGCCTGTGATTATGGTGGTGGCCATGCGTCTGGGCTGTATTAATCCCGCCTTGTTGACTGCCGAAGCCATTGCCCGCGATGGTTTGCCGCTGGCGGGCTGGGTGGCCAACCAGGCTGTCGCCGCAGTGATGGCCAATTATCGGGACAACCTGGAAACACTAAAGGCACGGCTGCCAGCGCCACTCCTTGGGGAGATTCCCTATTACCCAAAACGCAACATTGACAACGCCGCGCAATGGCTAAAGCTCCCTCAAGAGTTGGAGCACTAGGCCAGCCCCTGTAAACTGTTGCCAACAACTCTTCCACCGAGAATGCGCCATGACTGCGGACAAACCCGAAAATCGCCTCAGCGAAGAAGACCTCAAAAGGGTTGAAGAATATCTTTCAGGCCCTGTGCAGAAAGTCGATCGCAAACCTTTTCGACCCCTGTTGCTGCTTTTTTGGCTGTGGGTGGTCGTGACCTTGCTGGGTTTGGTCAGTTTGCTGTTTGGTCGCATTGAAGGTTATCTCTAGCAGCGCGAGCTTCTAAAGGTGGATAATTTTTTGGTAGGAGCCAGCCTGGCTGGCGATGCTCCGTGAAGCGAAAAACTACGGAAAATTTGCCCGCTGCAACAAGGCGCGGCAGCACCGCTCCAAGCCAGTTTTTTGGCGATTCATCAAGATCGAGTTGGCGAGAAAATAGCATTTCGATACACCACTGGTGATGGAGTCCCACCGCCCCAGAAATGGCATTAATCAGCGGTTCCCTAACCCGGAAATTCCACCAGTACAGGCTCAAATCTGAGTTTTGCCCTGGTGTAGCAGGTTTAAACGTTATGGCAGTTTGGTAACAGTTTACTACCGGCTACCTTTGCCTGTTTTTCACTTGATCTCGCCCGATTTGAGCGCACATGGTCGCTCCGACGTTGCTATGGCAGCGTTTACCCTCAGGAGCACACTCAAATCGAACGATCTCGGCGCGAAAATTCAGCCAACGGGTGCAACTCCCGGGCTAAAACTTTCAACAAGCCCCAAACTTTCTTGTTTGCTTGTGGTGCGAAAATTGCTGGTGAATCCTTAACCTCACCAGGAGCTTTGCCATGACCAAATCCAAACGTCCCTATTTGCTGTTGTTGGCACTCTGCGCACTTGTACTCATATCTGCCTGCGACAGCAAAAGCCAATCCGCAGACGCCACTGGGCAGGAGACGGCAGCGCTTTCCCCGGCGTTGGCGCAAGGCGAAGCCATTGTCAAATCCACCTGTCTTGTCTGCCATTCCCAGGGCATGAATGGCGCACCCATTGTCGGCAATGCCAAAATGTGGAAACCCAGGGCATCCCAGGGGCTGGGGACTCTGGTGCAACACGCCATCGAGGGCTATGGCCTGATGCCAGCCAAGGGCGGCAATGAAAGCCTGGGTGAAGAGGACATTCGCCTTGCGGTGGGGTATATGCTGAGTCGCTTACCGGAAGGAAATTAACGCTTACTGAATGTTGATCCATAGGTTGAGTTTATAGATCAACCATCCCTGGCTTCGCCAGATATTCGATACGACCCCTTTTCTTTTCCCCTTTTCTTTTCTTTTCTTTTTCTTCCGAAATTCCGTAGGTTGGGTGGAGCGGAGCGATACCCAACAATCCACGGTCGGGCACCACACCCATGTTGGGTTTCGTACCTCAACCCAACCTACGGGCTTTAGCCCGTCCCAGAGAGCGAAGCGAACGGTTTGAACCAGTTGTTAGACATGAAGATCACGATGCTGATGGAAGTAGCCCCTCAACCATGTGTAGCGTAAAGCTAGCTTGCTATTTTTCCTAGACTTATGGAGTTCGTACTGCTCACAAATATAACTATAAGCTTCGTTAAAAAGATCTGGACTTTGGTCATGAAAGACGCTGTCTTTGAAATCTTTTCCTAGATAGTTAAGGATGTGGTGGCCATCTTGATCTACAGTGGTCATGTTAGTACACAGTACGGCCAAGTTACGATTGTATAACTCCAGCCTTTTTTCTGGTTGCGGTGGCTCAGCAAGATAAGCGTTTAGATAGTTCATGGTGTGCTGGCCGACAATTATTCTAGGATATTGTGCTGCTTCGCTTTCTAGTTCGTAACTATTTGCGACTACTGCGCCATATAGCTCGTTGTCATGTAGTTCAACGCCCCAAGAAGTCTCTATTGCTCCTCTTATTGGCTGTTTACTGACTAGCCCGAGCAGACACAATGTACCGGCTAGCATGAATATTTCAAAAACTGCATTCATTGGGCACTTTGTTAGCTGAGTGCTGAGAGAGTGATAAAATACCAGGCCATCTGACCAACGTTGCTGCTTTGGTCTAGGGGATTTCATCTGATCGTAAATTATTTGTTCTTCTTCATTTAGTGTGTCTCGAAGAGATACAGGAAGTACGAGGTCCTCTCTGAAAAATTCTGCATGCTTTTGAAGGCGCTCAATTGCACCGACAGATTGTTGCAATACAGATATGAATTTTTCTTTATCTGAATCGTTACTAAATGATGGCAAGAGACTTTGCCCTTTCAGAGCATTTCTTTGCCCCAATAGGTCAATAAAGCAAGCGCAATAATTTGAAATATCGAGTTTTTCGCTGCTCATAGGTATCTCATGAGTGTCCAACAACACGCTAATGAGAGCTTTGCCCCCATAACAATTGTTATCAGTATACCCCTGTTAATAGGTTTCGCTCCCATCAATAAAAATTATTCCATTGATTTTTATGAATTTTTTTCGGCCACTAAAAATCTATTTGCATAAGAGAGGGCAAGCCCAGCTTTTTTCTCGATATTCGCGCAAGCTGTGAAGTGCCGTGTATACAAATATAATTTTGAAAAGGAGTTGATCCGTGTCTTCATCGCCATTCCTTCAATCGATTCGGGACTCTATGTTGGTACGCCGTTATAGCCTCCGAACAATAAAGTCATATTTGTACTGGATCAAGCTCTTTATTCGCTTCAACAGAAACAACATCACGGCACACTTGGCGCCAGGGAGAGAAGGGCATGTGCGCCGTTACGCCAGGTTATTTTCCGCGCCCGGTGTTTGCCGGGTTTGAAATCCCCAGGCGCACACCAGCAGGCAAAATACCACTATTGGCCACGACTGGAAGCGGTTGAACGGCGTCGTGCCAGAATAGGGGGTTACCTCGGCGGCGAGGGTGGTGGCGACAAACTGGGGCATTTGGGCGCTGATGTTGCCCTGTTCGTCAATGATGGCAGAAATGCCATCATTGGTGACCCTGACTACGGGTTTGCGATTTTCCATAGCCCGCAGCCGCGCCATTTGCAAGTGTTGGTGGGGGGCGATGGAATCACCAAACCAGACATCGTTGCTGAGGGTGAGGATCATTTCGGCACTGTTCGCCGACGCGGCGACCATATCCTGAAAGACGATTTCGTAGCAAATGGCCGTTGCTATGGGTGTCTCTTTGGCGTTGAGCAGGGGTTGCTCGGCATCCCCGGCAGAAAAGGAGGACATGGGGCGGTCGAAAAATTTAATCAGGCCGCGCAACAGGCTTTGCAGGGGAATGTACTCGCCAAAGGGAACCAGGTGGCGTTTGGAATAGGCACCCTGATCTTCACCGATAAGAATAACGCTGTTGTAGTAACGCTGCTCCTTGAGAAGGGGAATGCCGGTAATGAGGGTGGTATTGCTTTCTTTGGCCAGTTCGCCGAGGTAGTCGATAAAAGGTTGAACATCTTCCGGTGTGGTGGGAATTGCCGATTCCGGCCAGATAAGCAGGTCTTTGCCCCAGTAACCGGCGCTCTGATCCCGCAGCTGAACAAGAATGTCGTAGAGAATGTCTTCGTTCCATTTTTCGCTGGGGGTAAGGGCGGGCTGCACCATGGCCAGGCTGAGGGGTTGGGTGGCGAAGGTCCACTGAATATCTTTGAGGATAATACCGCCAAGCCATAGCAGGCTTGTCAGGGCAGTGGCGATGGCATAAGCAGCCAGGTTTTTGCCTGCACCCTGGGGGCGATTGCGTGCCAGCTTCAGGCTGCCGGTAATCAACATCAGCAAGGCAACGCCGCTAAAGGCGCCTATATAGCTCAGCAGCAAAACGCCGCCGATGGGCGCCCAGCCAGCCAGCCAGGTATCGCTGAAGCTGTTGCCCAGATAGAGCCAGGGAAAGCCGGTAAAGAGCCAGCCCCGCAGCCATTCCACCACAATCCAGGTGGCGGGAAACAGTAGTAATTGCCGGGCTGGGCTGTCGCCCCGAAAATAGCCGTAGAGGGCAAAAGGCGCCGCAAAGACCAGGGTGAGGGTGAGAACAAAGAGGCCGGTCAGCAGGGCGCTGATGGCGATGGATTCGCCGCCGTGGTGGTTGACGCTGATAAACACCCAGGACACCCCGACGCCAAACATGCCGAGGCCATAGCAGAAGCAGGTGCGAAAGACGCCCTGGGGTTTCAGGTTTTGCAGCAGCAGCGCCAGGATGCCTGTCGACAGCAGAGGCAGCAGCCACCAGCCAAAGGGCGCCAAACCCAGGGGAATAAGAGCGCCGCACAGCAGTGCTGCGGAATAGCGTCCCGCTGAAAACAGAGTGGTCACGGCTTAGTCCTTGCGGGTGACTTCGAGCTGGCGAATTTGGCGGTTGTCGCCTTCGAGCACCTTGAAGGTGAAATTTTCGATACAGATGCTGTCGCCCACTTTGGGGAAATGGCCAAAGGATTGCAGCAGAATTCCGCCAATGGTGTCAAAAGCCTCTTCGCTGAAACCGGTTTTGAAGGTTTCATTAAAGTCTTCAATGGGCGTGAGAGCCGCCACCTGGTAGCTGCCGTCCTCGCGTTTATGGATAAAGCCATCCTCTTCGTCGTCGGTTTCATCTTCGATATCGCCGACGATCTCTTCGAGAACATCCTCAATGGTTACCAGGCCGGAAACACTGCCATATTCGTCCACCACCACCGCCATATGGTAGCGTTGTTCGCGAAACTCCCGCAGCAGCACATTGAGGCGCTTGCTTTCGGGAATAATAGTGGCCGGGCGCAACAGCTTGTGAAGGGAAAAGCCCTCCTTGCCGTCGAGGGCTACCTGTAAAAGATCCTTGGCGAGGAGAATGCCGCGAATATCGTCCATGGATTCGCCGATAACGGGAAAGCGGGAATGATTGGATTCAATGGCAACCGCGAGGACATCCTCGATGGCGGCGTCCACAGAAATCACCACCATCTGCGAACGGGACACCATGATTTCGCGAACCTGCTGATCGGAAACATGGAGGGCGCCCTCCATAATTTCCAGGGCTTCAGTGTCGAGAATTTTATTGCTGTGGGCGGTACGAAGCACCTCTGCCACGTCTTCCTGGGTTTTGGGTTCCAGGGAGAAAACCTGGGTTAAACGGGTTAACCAGGATTTCTCCTGACTCTGGTGGTCATCGTCAGTCATTGCTGGTTGTCTCGGGTTGACGGTGTAACAGGATCAATACCGGAATGGTCGGCCGCGTAGGGGGGTGGAAATCCCAGCTTGGTGATGATGCTGGTTTCCAGGGCTTCCATTTCCTCGGCCTCATTTTCGTTGATATGGTCGTAACCGAGAAGATGAAGGCTGCCGTGAACCAGCATGTGCGCCCAGTGGGCTTCAGGGGTTTTCTGCTGTTGGCGCGCTTCGTTGTTGACCACATCGGCGCAGATAACAATATCGCCGAGGAGGGGAATATCGACAAAATCGGGAATATCGGCGGGAAACGAGAGCACGTTGCTGGCGTAATTTTTGTTGCGAAACTGATGGTTGATACGGAGCATCTCGTTTTGGTCAACGATTTGCACACTCAGCTCCGCATCGTTTTTGTAGGGTTTCAGCGCCGCTCTGATCCAGCGACGCATGCTCGGCGAGGGCGGCACCTCGTCACTGCCGGAGGCATTTTCTATATCAATGGTAATGGCCATGATCAGTTGCGGGGCTCTTCACTGCTGCTTTCAAACTGTTCGTAGGCGTCGACAATCTGTTGCACCAGGGGGTGGCGAACCACATCCTTTGACTGGAAGAAGGTAAAGCTGATATCAGTCACCTCCTTGAGCACGTCGCAAACATGGACAAGGCCGGAATGGGTCCCCCTGGGCAGGTCAATCTGGGACATGTCCCCGGTAATTACGGCGGTGGAGCCAAAGCCGATACGGGTGAGAAACATTTTCATCTGCTCCCTGGTGGTGTTCTGGCTCTCGTCGAGAATAATGTAGGAATTATTAAGGGTTCTGCCCCGCATATAGGCGAGAGGGGCAATTTCAATAACGCCGCGCTCGATAAGTTTGGCAACGGTTTCGACACCGAGCATTTCATAGAGGGCGTCGTAGAGTGGCCGCAGGTAGGGATCGACCTTTTGCGAGAGGTCGCCGGGCAGAAAGCCGAGCTTTTCGCCCGCCTCGACGGCGGGTCTTACCAGCAGAATGCGCTCAACTTCGTCCCGCAGCAGGGATTCAACCGCACAGGCCACCGCCAGATAGGTTTTGCCAGTGCCCGCAGGGCCAACGCCAAAGTTGATGTCGTGGGTTTGAATGGCGCGAACATAGCGCTGCTGATTTAAACCCCTGGGGCGAATATTGCCCTTTTTGGTGCGAATTACCGTAAAGCTTTCAACATTGCTGCTGTTGGTGGCGCTGGTGTCAGCGGTGGGGTTGTCGGCAACAGGTTGTTGCATGCGCAGCTCCAGGTCGGATTGTTGTAGAAAAAGGTGAACGGTATCGGGGGTCAGGGCGTCGCCCTGGGTGGCTTCCTGGTAAAGATTGACCAGCAGGTTACCCGCTGTCTGGGTGTTGGCGCCAGACCCGGAAATGGCAAAAACATTGCCCCGGTTGTGGATTTGAATGTCGAGGCGCTGCTCAATCTGGCGCAGATGTTCATCGAATTGGCCGCAAAGGCAGGCGAGACGGCGGGCATCGTTGGGCTCGAGGGTAACTGTGAGTGTGCTGGAACCAGTGTTCAAATTAGAGTTCATCCGCTCCTTGCGGTGGCGACCTTTTCATGAAGCATAGCCATTTTGGCGGGCAGTGGAAATAGTCGATTGCGCCTTTGGTATGCAAAAATAGCCTTTTATCATGACAGTTTTATATAGTTTAGGGAAACCCTGATTAATTCTGTTTTCGTCACTCCCTCGCCGACGGTAGTCCATAAAAATCAAGCGATTATAGATTTCCGCTGGCGCGGGGACTGGCATTAATCAGAGTTTCCCTGGTAATTGCCGCTCAGACCAGCACGCCCCGGAGGGAGTGGGGAAGGGCTTCGCTGATGTCCGCTTCCACAAAGGTGCCGATGAGGCTGTGATCGTCGCAGCGAAAATTAACCACGCGGTTATTTTCTGTGCGCCCTTGCAATTGTCCCGGGTCTTTTTTCGAAATTCCCGTCACCAGCAGTGTCTCCCTGTTGCCCACCATGCGGCGACTGATGGCCTGCGCCTGCTGTTCGATGCGGCTCTGGAGAATATGGAGGCGCTGCTTTTTGACCTCGGCAGGAGTTGTGTCGGGCAGATCGGCAGCCGGTGTGCCGGGGCGCGGGCTGTAGATAAAGCTGAACGAGGTATCAAAGCCGATTTCTTCAATCAGTTGCATGGTGGCGGCAAAGTCGGCCTCGGTTTCTCCAGGGAAGCCGATAATAAAATCAGAGGAAATACTGATATCCGGGCGAATTTTGCGCAGGCGGCGAATTTTTGATTTGTATTCAAGGACGGTGTGCCCCCGCTTCATGGCGGCGAGAATACGGTCTGAACCGCTTTGCACCGGCAGGTGCAGGTGGCTCACCAGCTGGGGTAAGCGGGCGTAGACATCGATAAGAGCATCGCTGAATTCAACCGGATGGGAGGTGGTGTAGCGAATGCGGTCAATACGATCGATGGCGGCCACATAGGGCAGCAATTCGGCAAAGTCACAGATGCGGCCATCGGGCATGTCGCCGCGAAAGGCGTTGACATTCTGGCCGAGCAGGTTCACTTCCCTGACACCCTGGCTGGCGAGGTGGGCAATTTCGGCGAGCACATCGGTGACCGGTCGGCTCACTTCCTCCCCACGGGTGTAGGGAACAACGCAGAAGGTGCAGTATTTGGAGCAGCCTTCCATAATGGAGACAAAGGCGGATGCGCCATCGGCCTCCGGTTGCGGCAGGCGGTCGAATTTTTCAATTTCCGGAAAGCTGATGTCGACAATAGTGGTGCCATCGCCCTGGCGGCGCTCCTGGAGCATTTCCGGCAAGCGGTGCAGGGTTTGGGGGCCGAAAACCAGATCCACAAAGGGCGCGCGCCTGGCGATGGCGTCCCCTTCCTGGCTGGCGACGCAGCCGCCCACGCCGATGACCAGGTCGGGATTTTTGTCCTTGAGAGGCTTCCAGCGACCGAGCTGATGAAAGACTTTTTCCTGGGCTTTTTCGCGAATGGAGCAGGTGTTGAGCAAAATCACGTCCGCCTCTGCCGGGTCGTCGGTGACGACCAGCTGGTGGCTTTCTCCAAGCAGATCCCTCATGCGGCCAGAGTCGTATTCGTTCATCTGGCAGCCGTGGGTGACAATATGGAGTTTTTTAACCGGTTTTTCGCTCATGATTGCTCATAAAGTGTTCACTTACAGAAGGGCGCATTATAACGGCGGCGGCCAACAAAGCCAGTGGCAGAACAGCTGAAGGCGACTGGCGGCTATTGAAATTTGACCCTTTGCCACCATTTTTGGAAGGCTCTCCAGGCGGATAGGCTGGATCTGGTCAGTCCATAAAGGACTTGCGTGGGCTAACAACTTGCGTGGGCACTTGCGTGGGCAATAGTAGGGTTGGTGGCAAGGTTGTGGTATCCTTGCGCCCCTTTTTTACCTTTAAACGTTTATCTTTGATTGCTATGGCGAAACTTCCAGTCTACAAGGTCATTTTTTTCAACCAGGGGCAGGTTTATGAAATCTATGCCCGCCAGGTGTATCAGAGTGATTTGTGGGGTTTTCTCGAAATTGAAGAGTTTGTCTTTGGCGAGCGCACCCAGGTGATTGTCGATCCTGCGGAGGAAAAACTGAAAAACGAATTTGCCTCCATCAAGCGCAGTTTTATTCCCATGAATGCGGTGATTCGCATCGACGAAGTAGACAAGGAAGGCACCTGTAAAATCACCGATGCCAAAGGCAGCAACGTCGCCCAGTTTCCCTTTCCCCCGATAGCCCCCAGGCCAAAAAGCGATTGATTTGCGCTGAGGCCATTGCCCACTGCGGAAGTTGGCAATATATTGACGATATGCGCTTGATCACAGACTGGCGCCCATGGGGTTGACACAATAGCCTATTGTTAACAGCTGTCATCGACAGAGGAACAGCGATGGCCAAGTCCCTGACTGTTTTCCTGGCATTAATGCTCTTTTATATGTTTTATCCTTTTTGGGATCTCTACGTTCGCGACGATCCCTTTGCCGACCGCTATCAATCTTCTCTAAAGGGCTTCTGGAGCCACGACCGCTGTGTGGAAGCCGCCAGGGCGCAGAAAACCTATGATTATCGCTGCCGCAAACGCACCAATTTTGCTTCTCTGCTCGGCACGGCGCAAAAATTCGGTGACAGCGGGATAGGCAGAAACGAGGTAGAAGAGTAAATTGCCCCGTTCCTTTCCTGTGCCAGCTGCTGCCTATGACCACTGATCGCAACTTCGACGATCTCGCCCACCGTTTCAAACGCAATGTTTACGACAGGCTCAAAGGGCAAATTCGCCTCGCAGTGCTAAAGCGCGATCTTGGTGAATCTATTCCGGGCTTTGGCGGCCTTGGCGACACGCCTGAAGTAGTTGGTGAGCGTTCCCGTGCTGAGTTGCAGGTGCTGGATGCGGGCGGCGGCCAGGGGCAGCTGGCGGTGGAGCTGGCGCGCCTGGGTCACAATGTCGATCTCTGCGATATTTCCGCCAATATGCTCGAGCTGGCGCGGGACTTGTTTGCCAGTCAGTCCCAGCGGGGCAATTTTATCCATGACAGCATTCAAAACCATTGTCAGCGCCACCCCGCAGGTTACGATGTGGTGCTCTGTCACGCTGTTCTGGAGTGGGTGGCACAGCCTCAAGCCCTGTTGGAAGCGTTGCTGTTGGCATTAAAACCCGGGGGCTATTTGTCGCTGACGTTTTACAACGTCAACGGCATTGTCATGAAAAATCTGCTGCGCGCCAATTTCAGCAAAATCATCAATGGCGATTATCGGGGCTATCGCGGCAGTTTGACGCCGACCTGGCCGCGGCATATTGACGAGGTTAGAGGCTGGCTGGCCAGGTTTGAGCTTGCGCCGATCTGTCACAGTGGGATTCGCTGTTTTCATGATTATATTCTCGAGCCGGAGCACCGCCTGGTAAATCCACAACAGCAGTTGGATCTTGAACTCAAACTTTCCAGGGAGGAGCCTTTCCGCTCCCTCGGCCGCTATATCCATTTGTTGGTACGCAAAATCTAGCCCGGCCTATTTTGTAGGAGCCAGCCTGCTGGCGAATGGGCGGTGATGGAAGAAGGTGCGAGCTACAAGCGCCGAGCTTCAAGGGGCATATCAATCACGCTCGGCGCTTGCAGTCAAGCTTCTACACCTCCTTGGCGCTCGGCGTTTGTAGCTTCAGCCATAAAGCCGTGCCGCCAGCGACGGCGGCGGGTATGGCCAGCAGATTAAACAGTGGAATTGAGGCGGCCAGCGCCGCGGCAGAGCCAAATGACAGGTAGGTGATGCGGCTTTTTTTCATGCTCTGGCGCATTTGGGTGAAACCGATCTGGTTGTTGTCGGCGGCGTAGTCGATATTTTCCAGCGCCAGCGACCAGGCGCTCCACAGAAACCAGATGACGGGCACGGCAACGCCAATCACGGGAATAAAGTAGAGGGGCAGAGATACCAGAATCAACAGCAACAGCCGCGGCAAGAGATAGCCCAGTTTTTGTATTTCCCTGGTCAGGGTGCGTTTTGCCATGATCATAAAACTGTTAAAGGTCAGCGCTGTTTCTGCCGCGTTGCCCGAGAGGTGCGCCTGCACCCGTTCGGCGAGGAGACCGTAAAAAGGTGCGGCGATAATGTTGCTGATCATGGCAAAGCTGTAGCCGTAGATCACCAGCCACAGAATGCCGACAACTACCCACAACAGCCACAGCAGCCAGTCAAGCCAGGCGGCCAGGTGCTCATCGAGCCAGTTGGCGGCGACGGCAAGTTGATCGATCAATAACCAGCTGAGGAGGGAAAACAGCACCAGGTTGACCAGCACCGGGATGATGACAAAGAGGCGAATACGGGGCTGGTTGAGCAGTTTGAGGCCGACAACAAAATAGCGGAAACCCGACATCTTCGTACTCCTTTGTGGCGAAGGGGCGCTTTACTGGGGGGCGTCCGGCGCCATGGACAGGTTTTCTCTGAGAAAGCGGAACAGTTTGCGGCTGGCGGTGGGGGGCTTCTGCAGGCTTTGCTCCTTTTGCGCCTGGCGCACCAGGTTGCGCAGCTGCTGAATATCCACAGTCGGATATTCGTCAAGGAATTGGGTGATAGCGTCGCTGCCCCCGCTGATCAGTTGATCCCGCAACTGTTCCAGGCGGTGAAAATGATGGCGATAGATTTTGTTTTCCTGATCGATTTTTTCCAGTTCCGCCCTGATGTTGGCAACGGCTTCCCTGGGCATGTTTTTGCCGATGAACTGGAGTTGACGGCGCCTGGCTTCGTTGTGCTTGAGGCGTTTATAAAGCGCCATGGCGTCGCGCATGTCTTCCGAAAGAGGCATGCGGGCAAAATGGCTGTCTGGCAGCGCCATCAGCTCCTTACCCAGTTGCTGAAGCGCCTGCATTTCCCGTTTGAGTTCGGATTTACTGGGCGGTTGCGGGCAGTCGTTTTGATATTGTTCCGAATCAGCCATAAAACACCGTGGCAAGGCCTAAAAAGGCAAAAAATCCCATCACATCAGTGACTGTAGTCAGCGCCATGCTGCCGGCAAGGGCGGGATCAATCCGCAGCGCTTTCAATGCTACAGGAAGTACAGCCCCGGCAATGGCGGCGGTAATAAGATTGATCGCCATGGCCGCAGCGATGACCAGGCCTATAATGGCGTCAGAAAACCACAGCGAAGCGACTATGCCGATCAGAGTCGCCAACAGCATGCCGTTGATGGCGCCGACAATAAACTCTTTACTGAACAGCCAGCGCAAATTGTTTCGGCTGATTTGTCCCAGCGCCAGACCTCTGACGACCACGGTGAGCGTTTGGTGGCCTGCGACGCCGCCCATGTTGGCAACGATGGGCATTAACACAGCCAAAGCGACGACTTTTTCAATGGTGTCGGCAAAGAGATTGACCACAGAGGACGCGAGCAGGCAGGCGCAAAGATTGACACATAGCCATAGTGCGCGGCCGGGAGCAGCGCGGCGGACGGATGAAAAGGTTTCTTCCTCATCGCTGAGGCCGCCAAGGCCGAGGAGAGAGTGGTCGGCATCTTCAAGAATAACATCGACCACGTCGTCGATGGTGATGCGGCCAAGAAGTTTGCCGTCGCTGCTGATCACAGGTGCTGATACCCAGTCGTTGCGCTCAAACAATTTCGCAACTTCAGAGTCCGACATTGTCGATGGAATTGCTTCCACGTCCGTTAGCATCAATTCCCGCACAGTGATATTGGGGC
This sequence comes from Porticoccaceae bacterium, assembly GCA_023228865.1. The sequence continues at coordinate 26,846 of JALOAH010000009.1, forward strand.
TGCTGGTAAGCAGTTTGCGAATAGGCAGAATACCCAGGAACATATCATTGCGATTAACCACGAAGAGATTGTCGGTGACTTCGGGGATCTCTTCGTGGCGGCGCAGGTAGCGCAGCACCACATCCAGGGTGAGGTCAGGGCGGACAGTAATGGTGTCCGTATTCATCAAACCACCAGCGGTGTACTGGTCGTAGGTGAGGATACTCTCAACCCGGTGGCGATCCTGGGCGCTCATGGCCTGAAGCACTTCCGGAATCACCTGATCCGGCAGCTGCTGCATGATGTCGGCGATATCGTCCGGGTCGAGATCCTCAAACATGGAGGCAATTTCGGCGCTGTCCATGCCGCTGAGGAATTCCTGCTGAACCTGTTCGCTCAGCTCGCCGATCACCTCGCCTTCAAATTCCTCGTCGAGCAATTCCCAGAGAATGCGGCGCGCTTTGGGGGGCGCCGATTCAATATGGTGGGCGATGTCGGGAATGGGCAGGTTGTTGAGCATGTGGCCAAGGCGCTTCAAGTCCGCGGGATCGACAATCTGGTCGATCTTGGCGAGAAGGGAAAGTTGGCTAGCCTTGGTTGCCACGGGGAAACTGCCTGTCTGCGAGGGGAACAGGCGCTATTCTACGGGTAGAGGGTGATCGGTGCTACCTACTTGTGCCTGTAAATGAGTAGGGTTACTGCTCTTCGCCGAAGCGGTTGTCGATAAGGGATCTGACGGCTTCGTGGGCGTGGCTTTCATCGCCACCGTCAAATTGAAAGTGGAGAGTTGTGCCCTGGCTGGCGGCCAGCAACATCAGTGACATGACACTTTTGGCGTCCACCAGTTTGCCGTTTTTGCCGGTTTTGATGGCGCAGCCAAAACGACCCGCAGTGGAAGCGAGTTTGGCGGCAGCTCTGGCGTGCAAGCCGAGCTTGTTGATGATGGTAAGTTCAGTCTCGATCATGGTTACATAAAAACCTGAGATCGCTTTTCTGTCAAGAAAATATTCATTCCATTGAAGGGCTTGCATGATCCAACTCGCGGTGGCGAACCTGAACGTAGGGATAATCCGCAGCGAAATGCCGCCACAGGCGATTGGCCAGATAGACAGAGCGGTGCTGACCGCCGGTGCAGCCGATGGCGATGGTCAGGTAGCTGCGATTGGTGGCGGCAAAGCGCGGCAGCCAACGGCTGAGAAAACCCACCAGATCGGCAAGCATGGCCGCCACTTCGACCTGGGATTCGAGAAAAACGATGACCTCGTGGTCGTTGCCGGTGAGTTGCCGCAGTTCCGGTTTCCAGTAGGGGTTGGGCAGGCTGCGAACGTCAAAAACAAAGTCGGCATCCAGGGGAACCCCGTGCTTGAAACCGAAGGAGGTAAAGAGAATGGCCATTTCGCCGTGGCTGTCGGGAACCGTCTGTTTTTTGATCAGATCCCGAAGCTGGTGGAGGGTCATATTGCTGGTATCGATCTGGCGGCTGGCGATGGCCACTATGGGGTCGAGCAGTTCCCTTTCCATGGCGAGCGCCTGGGGTAAATCCACCTGATCCGATGTCAGGGGGTGGCGGCGGCGGGTTTCACTGTAGCGACGCAACAAAATCGGTGTGCGGGCATCGAGAAAAAGTACTTCGCAGTCGACGCCGGACTCCCGCAACTGGTCGAGAATGTGCGGCAGTGGATCCAGTTTGCCGAGGAGGTTGCGGGCATCTATGCCCACGGCGATGCGGCTGACATTGCCCTTGGCCAGCTGCAATTCGGCAAATAGCGCGGGCAGCAGGTTGGCCGGCAGGTTGTCGATGCAGGTAAATCCCAGGTCTTCAAGGACATGGAGAGCGGTGCTCTTGCCGGAGCCAGAGCGCCCGCTGACAACCACTAACCTCATGTGCCCATTGGTCATGAAGGGTTTGGAGCTATAGCCAGATTGTAAAGTTCACGGTTGCTGGTGGCGCTGCGCAGCTTGTTGCGGTAGCTTTCTTCCTGCATAAGTTCGGCAATTGCGGAGAGGGCTTCCAGATGTTCCTGATTGTGTTCCTCGGGAACGATGAGGGCAAAGATTAAATCCACAGGCTCGCCATCGATGGCGTCAAAATCCACTTTGTCGGTGAGTTTCAGAAGCGCCCCGGTGATCTCGGTGCAGTTTTTCACCCGGCAGTGGGGAATCGCTACGCCGTGACCAATGCCAGTACTGCCGAGGCGCTCTCTCTCAAGGAGTTTTTGATAGATGGCATCCGCATCGCTGTGGCTGCCATCGGCATCATTGAGAAACGTTGACAGGTATTCCAAAACGCGTTTTTTGCTCACGCCCTGAACCTTGTACTGGCTGTGTTCAGGGCTGAGAATTTGTTCAATTTTCATAAAGTACGATTAGTGACCCCGGTGTTTTTCCTTGTGCTTGATGAGCTGGCGATCAAGCTTGTCGGTGAGGCTGTCGATGGCGGCATAAAGATCTTCGTGTTCAGCGTTGGCAAATAATTCGCCGCCTGTGACATGGATGGTGGCTTCTGCTTTCTGAATCAGCTTGTCCACGGAAAGGATGACATTGGTGGTGGTGATGCTGTCGTTGTGTTTTTCCAGGCGCGATAGTTTGCTGATTACATAATCGCGAATGGCGTCAGTGATGTCGAGGTGATGTCCACTGATGTTGAGTTGCATTGTTGCGCTCCTTTTGTAGTACAGAAAGGTAAAAAGTACAGAAGTTTAAGTGCAAGCCACTTGTTTAAAGCGCTTGCGTTCGCTCGAAGTGGGAATGCCCATGGCCTCCCGGTATTTCGCGACTGTGCGCCGGGCAACCTGAATACCTTTGTCGTCAAAAAGGTCGGCGATTTTGTTGTCGCTCAGGGGTTTGCTCGGATTTTCCTCGGCAATCATTTTTTTCAGCATAGCGCGAATTGCCGTCGACGAACACTCGCCCCCGGCGTTGGTGCTGACATGACTGGAGAAGAAGTATTTAAGTTCGAAGACTCCCTGGGGAGTATCCAGATATTTCTGTGTGGTGACGCGAGAAATTGTCGATTCGTGCAATTCAAGGCGTTCGGCGATGTCGGCGAGAATCATAGGCTTCATGGCTTCGGGGCCGTGCTCAAGAAAGCTTCTCTGCATTTCGACGATACAGGTGGCCACCCTCAACAGGGTTTCGTTGCGACTCTCGAGGCTGCGCAGAAACCAGCGGGCTTCCTGCAGCTGGTTGCGCAGAAAGGTGTTGTCGTCGCTGTTGTCGGCTCGTCTCACCAAATCGGCATATTGCTGGTTGATGCTGATTTTGGGCGTTATATCGGAATTCAGCGTCACATACCAGACGCCCAGGTGTTTCTGTACCCGCGCATCGGGAACCACATACTCCGCTTCCGTATTGCTGATCTGTTCACCGGGTTTGGGGTTGAGGGTTTGCACCAGGCGAATGGCTTCGTTGAGGGCTTCCTGGTCGTAACCGGTTTTTTTGCGCAGCTGGTTAAAGTCTCTGGCGGCCACCAGTTCCAAATGCTCTGTCACCAATGTAATGGCTTCGACAAGATAGGGAGTGTCCCGGGTGAACTGCCTGAGCTGGATAAGCAGGCATTCCTGAAGGCTGGTGGCGGCGATCCCCGGAGGGTCGAACTGCTGGACGCGGTGGAGCACGGCGACAATTTCGTCGAGGTCTATGTCGAGGCCGGCAAAGGATTCGTGCAGTTCCTCAAGGGGCGCCGTCATAAAGCCCTGGTCGTTGATGGCGTCGATGATGGATTCGGCGATCAAGCGATCCTTGTCGGTCATCGGGGTCAGATTTAGCTGCCAGTAGAGATGATCCCAGAGGGAGTCGGTGACGGAGTGGAAGCTGTCGAAATCTCTGGTTTCCCCCTGGTTTTGGCTGGAGCCGGGGGCGGTTGGATAAATGTCATCCCAGCGGGCGTCGACGGGCAACTCTTCAGGAATAGGGGCGTCGTCCCAGGTTTTGTCGACGGTCATGGGGTCTTCGCCGGACTGGCTGTCAACGGGCTCGGGCTGTTCCAGCTCTTCAGAGAGTTCAAGGAGAGGATTGGAATAAAGCGCCTGTTGTATTTCCTGTTGCAGATCCAGGGAAGAGAGTTGCAGCAATTTTATGGCTTGCTGTAGCTGCGGGGTCATCGTCAGCTGCTGGCCAATCTTTAATTGCAGGTTTTGTCTCATTGAATCACTACGGCAAGGTGGAACATCTGTTACCGCCAGTGTAGCTTTGCCGATGACGACAAGCAATCATTGGCTCTTGCGGATAGCAAAAAATATGCCTGAATCCGCAAGCGCCCCTGGCGAGACAATGTTTTTCATGGCATTGAAAAATTACAGGGTGAAATTCTCGCCGAGATAGATTTTGCGAACCAGCGGATCGGCAAGAACTTCCCTGGAAGAACCTTTGGCGATTACCCTGCCTTCGCCAACAATATAGGCGGTTTCACAGATGTCGAGGGTTTCGCGAACATTGTGGTCGGTGATCAAAACCCCGATTCCCTTGTCTTTGAGGTGGCGGATAATCATTTTGATATCGTTCACCGATATGGGGTCGACCCCGGCAAAAGGCTCATCGAGGAGGATAAATTGAGGTTCAATGGCCAGCGCTCGAGCAATTTCCACCCGCCGCCGCTCGCCGCCGGAAAGGCTGACGCCCAGGGATTTGCGCAAGTGGGCAATGTGAAATTCCTGCAGCAGGGTGTCGAGGCGTTCAAGTCTGCCAGCGCGGTCGAGATCCTTGCGGGTCTGCAGAATGGCGAGAATATTGTCCTCGACGCTGAGTTTGCGAAATACCGACGCTTCCTGAGGCAAATAGCCAATCCCCGCCCTGCCGCGGCCGTGCATGGAGAGGTGGGTGATTTCTTTGTTGTCGATAAAGACGCTGCCGCTATCTTCGTGAACCAGCCCCACAATCATGTAAAAGCAGGTGGTTTTGCCCGCACCGTTGGGGCCGAGCAGGCCGACGATCTGGCCGCTGTTCACTTCCAGGGAGACATCGATGATCACGGGGCGTTTTTTGTAACTTTTAGCCAGGTGAGTGGCGCGAAGCACGGCCATCAGAAGGCCTCCTGCTGCTGGCTGGGAGGAATAACCATGCGCACCCGGTCATTGCTGTCGTCACCGCCTTTGGCGCGAATGATTTCCTGTTTGAGGTCGTAGTCAATACGTTCGCCGCTGAGGGTGCTTTCGTCCTGAACCAGGCTGGCATTTTTTTGCAGCACGATGATATCGGTCTCCAGGTTGTACTCGATGGTGTTGCCCTTGGCGATAACCAGGGGGGAGTCTGCCTTTGGCTGTTGCTGGAACTGCGCAGGCGTGCCGATGCAGACGATGCGGCTGACCTTCTTGCCCGTGTTGTAAATGCTGACCTTGTCGGCACGAATCAAAATACTGCCCTGGCGAATGGTGACGTCGCCCTCGTACACCGTCAGGCCTTTGGGATCGTTCCGCAGGGCTTCTCGAGCCTGGATTTCAATGGCCTGATTGCGGTCTTCCGGCAGTGCCGCGACCAGGGGGCTGGCCAATGCCAGGCAGAGGAGCATTAGCGCTGGTTTGAGGGGGTGGCGATTATTGGCCATGGTATTTGCTCTCGACGTTGGCCAGTAAGCGGTAGATTTCGGTGCTGAAATTGGCTTCCATTCCTGTTCCCGTGGTGATGCCCTGGGGGCTGCTCAGCTTTACCGGTGACGCTGTTTCGGCGGTATTGTTTTCCGGGGTATAGCTGATATCGGAGGTAAAAAGTTCGTTGAGGCCGGTCGCGGTTGTTTGCCACGCATAAACATTGCCGATCAGCAATATAAGCTCGCCGCCGCTGGTGCTGCGAGCCGCCTCGGCGGTCATTTGCCAGGGTTCCAGGCCTGTTGGCGATTTGCGTGCAATCAGGTTGGGGCTTTGCAGCTCAAAGCGGTTGTCCCTGCTGTAGTAAAGCCCTGTGGTTGCTGTCAGCAAGTACCCGCGGTTGCCGTCTTCGTCGAACTTGATGGTGCTGGTGTTGTGCATATAACTGTCGGCGCTGGGCAGTGACTCCAGTTTGGTTTTTTTGCTCTTGAAAAAGAACTCCGGTGGCGAGTCCCAGAGCAGTACGGAAACCCAGGTTACGGCAATCAGTGAGAGAAAAAATAACAGGTTTTTCATGGCTTGACCCTGTTGTTTTCTTCGGGTTGTCTGCGCTCGCCGCGCACCACTTCACAGATTTGGTGAAGTATAACGGCAAGGGCGCTGGCGGGGTCTACAGGGAGCAAACCAATTTCCTCTTTAAATGATACCGGCACGGAGAATGTCGTGCATATGAATGACACCTATGGGGCGGTGTTCGCTGTCTTCAACCACCAGGGCGGTAATTTTACTGTTTTCCATAATGCCGAGGGCTTCGGCGGCAAGCATATTGCGATTGACGGTTTTACAATTTCTGGTCATTGCCTGGCCAACGCTGGCGGTATTGATGTCAACGGCGTGATCCAGGGCGCGGCGCAGGTCGCCGTCGGTAAATACGCCGAGCAATTCGCCACAGTCGTTGATCACAGTGGTCATACCAAAGCCCTTCTGGGTCATTTCCAGCAGGGCATTGCGCAGCGGTGTGTCTTCCCGAACCCGCGGCAGGGAGTCGCCACTGTGCATAATATCCTCTGTTTTGAGGAGCAATTTGCGGCCGAGCGCGCCACCAGGATGGGAAAAGGCAAAGTCTTCGGCAGTAAAGCCTTTCGCTTCCAGCAGTGCGATGGCGAGGGCGTCTCCCATCACCAGAGTCACAGTGGTACTGGTGGTTGGCGCCAGATCCAAAGGACAGGCCTCCTGGCTGACGCTGATATCGAGCCAGGCGTCTGCAGCTTTGCCGAGGGGGGATTCTCTGTTGCCGGTCATGCTGATCAGGGGCACCCCCAGGCGCTTGATCAGGGGCAGCAGGGTGACCACTTCTGCGGTGCTGCCCGAGCTGGAAATCGCCATGACGACATCGGCTTTGGTCAACATGCCGAGATCGCCGTGGCTCGCTTCGCCGGGATGGACAAAAAAGGCTGGCGACCCTGTGCTGGCGAGGGTGGCGGCAATTTTTCGGCCAATATGCCCGGATTTGCCCATGCCGGTAACAATAATTCTGCCCTGGCAGGCCATCATTAACTCACAGGCATGGCTGAAGCTGGCGCCTATGCGCTTTTCCAGGCAGGCGACGGCTTCAGCCTCCAGCTTGATCGTCCTTATGCCAGAGCTGATAAAATCAGTGTGGGTCATGGTGACTGTTCCTGGGAATCAAAAGCCATTATAACCGCCGTCGCGCCTCTGGTCAGCCTGCGCCGGGTATTAACCACAAGCCATAGGCAAAATAGAGCGCCAGCAAGGTTATTCCCACGGGCTTGCCGAGGGTTTTTGTGTGTTTTTTTTGTGCCAGCATCACTGCTATAAAGAGCAGGATGGTCATGATGGCCAGGGCGACAAAATCCCGGTAAAACACTTCCGGGCCAAGATTCAGGGGGGCAATAGCCCCGGCGATTGGCATAACCACCATCAGGTTGAAGAGGTTTGAGCCAAAGATATTGCCAATGGCAATGTCGTGGTGGCCGCGAAGGGCGCTCATTGCCGAGGCCGCCAGTTCCGGCAGGCTGGTGCCAATGGCGACGATGGTCAGACCGATGACCAGTTCGCTAATTCCCGCTTCTCTGGCCACCGTTGTCGCGCCCCATACCAATACTTCCGAGCTGGCGAGAAGGGCGCCGAGTCCTGTGATCAGCCACAGCAGTGCGGCGCTGGTGGTAATTGCCGGAATATCCTCTCCTTCCTCAAGTTCTTCGGGGGAGGGGTGGTGTTTTTTGTATTTTACAGTGAGCCAAACCAGGGGAACCACAGCCAATAAGAGCGGCAGCGATTCCCCTCTGCGCAGTTGTCCGTCAAAGAGGATTATTCCCGCCAGAGCTGTAATCACCAGTAGTGCCGAACCCTCCTGGGTGAGCAGGTGCCTCTGGGTGGGCAGGGGCGCAATAATGGCGGTAAGGCCAAGAACAAGGCCAATATTGGCGAGATTGGAGCCCAGAGCATTGCCGACGGCGAGCTGCCCGGCGCCCTTGAGAGCGGCATTGATCGAGACAATGATTTCCGGCGCCGAGGTGCCAATGGAAACAATGGTCAGGCCGATAACCAGAGGCGATACGCCCAGGTTCCGTGCTGCGCCAGCGCTCCCTGAGACAAAGCGATCTGCCCCCCAGACCAGTCCGGCAAGGCCGAGAAGAATGGCTGCAAAGGCTGGGATTGTAGTTTCCATGGGGATGGCGACCAACGTTTATCTCTTCGAGGGGCAATGGTATAGTGCGCACCCGCGAATGTCAGTAGTTGTGACAGTCTGATGGCAGCTGCTGTGCCGTTGCAAAAGGGCACTTTTGCCCAGGTTGTGCTGTCAAAGTCGGAACCAAACCGTTATGCCCTGGTTGTTGCCGTTCACGGCCTTGAGAGGTGATCGGTTTGGCTGTTTCGCTATTTGGCCATGATAGCTACAGATTGTTGGCCAACAGATTTTGGAGATTGAGGGGATAGCCATGAAGATGCTCAAGTTGTATGCCTATGTCATTGTATGCCTTTTCGCGTTTGCGTCTGTTTCCCACGGCTCGGCGCAGGCGGTTATGGCGCCCGACAAACTGGTTGAAGATGTGACTGAGACATTGCTGAACGATATTGCCGTCTACCGGGATGCGCTCAACAAGGCGGGCAACGCAACTGAGGAAGCGCGCTTGCTGAGCCAGTTTTATGACACTCTGGGGGCGACGCTGGAGCCGGTGATCGATTTTAACTGGATCTCCCTCAATGTCATGGGGTCGTACCGCAAGCAGGCGACTGCAGGGCAGCGCAAGCGGTTTCGCGAGGTGTTTACCCGCAGTCTGGTGGAAACCTATGGCCGGGGGCTGCTGACCTACAGCGACGAGAAAATTATCGTCCATCCCCTCGATGGGGCGGAGCAGAACAAGCGCAAAGTCACTGTCATTCAGGAAATCAAAGGGGTTGATAAAACCTATCCCCTGCTTTACAGCATGGGTTTAAATAGAAACGGCGACTGGAAAGTTATCAATGTGATTATTAATGGTATCAACCTGGGAACAACGTTTCGCAACCAGTTTGTCCAGGCCGCCGAAAAATACAATGGCGATGTCGATAAGGTGATCGAAAACTGGTCAATATCCCAGGGCTGATCACCTGGGGAAATTCACGTTTTATCAATGGGGCAACTATGGAAATAGCAGAAATCAAAGCCATTCTTGAGGCAGATCTGCCGGATTGTACAATCGAAGTCAGTGGTGACGGCAGACATTTTGACGTGCTGGTGGTTGGCGATGTCTTTGACGGCGCTCGCACCATCAAGCGCCAGCAGATGATTTATGGCATTCTCAACAGTCATATTGCCTCGGGCAGCATTCACGCTGTTAACATGAAGCTCTACACCCGTGGCGAGTGGGCAGCCCGCTAAGAGCTGGCGCCCGCTCGCCCAGAAGCGCAGCTTGCGGTGAAGAACAGCTAAAAATGCCCATGTGCGCCCTGGACGCGCCGCTTTTTCACTGTTCTTTGCCGATAGCCGACCACCGCTGGCGACCAGCGTAAACAGGTTTCAAGTTTGTTCTCCATCAGTCAGTATTGCGGGCGCCGCCCGCACTCACAGGTTATTTAATGGATAAGTTATGCATCACTGGCGGCAGTCCGCTATCGGGTGAGATTCGTATCTCCGGATCAAAAAATGCGGCATTGCCCATTCTTGCAGCAACCCTGTTGTGCGAACAGCCGGTGATTCTCTCCAATATCCCCCACCTTCACGACATCACCACCATGATCGAGTTGCTCGGGTGTTTGGGGGCTGGCGTCATTCTCGATGAGAAAATGAGGGTGGAGGTGGATACCCGTCAGATTTCCTCCCTGACGGCGCCCTATGACCTGGTCAAAACCATGCGCGCGTCCATTCTGGTGCTGGGCCCCCTGGTAGCCCGCTTTGGCGAGGCCAACGTGTCATTCCCCGGTGGCTGCGCCATCGGCAGCCGCCCCGTAGACCTCCATTTGCGCGGCCTTGAGCTGATGGGCGCCGAGATTGAAATCGATGGCGGCTATATTCGCGCCCGCGCCCCTCGCGGTTTAAAGGGCGCCCATATTTTTCTCGATGTGGTCACGGTGGGTGGCACCGAAAATCTGATGATGGCGGCTACATTGGCCAAGGGTACAACCATCATTGAAAATGCAGCGCGGGAACCGGAAATCGTCGATCTTGCCAACTTCATTAACACCTTGGGCGGCAAGGTCGAGGGCGCAGGCACGGATACCCTCACCATTCACGGGGTCGACAGCCTCAAGTCGGGCAGTTTCAGAGTGATGCCCGACCGCATCGAAACGGGAACCTATCTGGCGGCGGCCGCGGCAACTCGGGGTTCGGTTCTTCTGCGCGACACCAGCCCCCATTATCTCGAAGCGGTACTGCTTAAGCTTGAGGAAGCGGGCGCCACTATCGACAGCGCCGACAATTGGATTCGCCTCGATATGAAGGGCAATCGTCCCAAGGCGGTGAGTGTTCGAACTGCGCCTTACCCGGCATTTCCCACCGATATGCAGGCGCAGCTGATGGCGGTAAACGCGGTGGCCGAGGGCGTGGCCAGGGTGACGGAGACCATTTTTGAAAATCGCCTCCTTCAGGTGCCGGAGTTGAACCGCATGGGCGCCAGGATTACCCTTGAGGGCAATACCGCCATTATTACCGGTGTCGATGTTCTCAAGGGCGCGCCGGTGATGGCGTCGGATCTGCGCGCTTCCGCCAGCCTGGTAATAGCGGGTCTTGTCGCCCAGGGCGAAACGGTGGTGGATCGTATCTACCACATCGATCGCGGCTACGAATGTATTGAGGAAAAGCTCCAGCAACTCGGCGCCAATATACGAAGGATTTCCTGATGACAATGTTGACGATTGCTCTCACCAAAGGCCGGATTCTCAAGGAAACCCTGCCGCTGCTGGCGCGGGCGGGAATCTCTCCGGTAGAGGATATTTCCGCCAGCCGCAAGCTGGTTTTTGACACCAACCTCGACAATGTGCGCCTCCTCATTCTGCGGGGTTCCGACGTGCCCACCTATGTGCAATACGGCGCCGCCGACATGGGGGTTTCCGGCAAGGACACTTTGATGGAGCACGGCGGCAGTGATATTTATGAGCCCCTGGATCTCGGCATTGCCCGCTGCAAACTGATGACAGCTGCGGTAGCGGGAAGCCGGGTGCGCTCCGGCCGTATTCGTGTGGCGACAAAGTATGTCAACATTGCCCGGCGCTACTATGCGGAACAGGGGCGCCAGGCGGATATGATCAAGCTCTATGGCGCCATGGAGCTGGCGCCGATCATGGCGCTGGCGGACGAAATTGTCGATATCGTCGACACCGGCAATACCCTGAAGGCCAATGGCCTCGAAGCCCGGGAAACCATTGCCGATATCAGTTCCCGCATTATCGTCAATCGCGCGGCCATGAAGAAAAAACACCAGCTTATTCAACCTTTGCTGGACAAACTCGCCGCCGCAGTGACGGCGGGCTGAGGTATTGCTATGGCAGATATTCAACGTTTGAACGCGGCCGCCACCGATTTTGATAGCCGCCTTGACCGCCTTCTTGCCTGGGAGGCAGTGTCGGATCAGCGCGTCGCCGCGGTGGTTGGCGAGATTATCGCGGCGGTGCGCAGCCGCGGCGACGCCGCGCTGGTGGAGTACACCAATCGCTTCGATCGCCGCAACGTCGGCCAGGTTACCGACCTCGAAATAGAGCGCGCTGCCCTCACTGCCGCGCTGGCGGCAATTCCTGAGGATGCCCGCAGCGCTCTTGAAGCTGCGGCGCAACGCATACGCCATTACCACGATCACCAGAAGCAGGAGTCTTGGAGCTACACAGAAGCTGATGGCACGCGCCTGGGACAGCAGATTACCGCCCTCGATCGCGTCGGCGTCTATGTGCCTGGCGGCAAGGCCAGCTACCCGTCGTCGGTATTGATGAATACCATTCCCGCCAAAGTTGCCGGTGTCGCCGAAGTGATTATGGTGGTGCCGGCGCCAGAGGGCGAGCTCAATCCCCTGGTGCTGGCGGCGGCGGCCATTGCCGGTGTCGATCGCGTCTTTACCCTTGGCGGAGCCCAGGCCGTGGCTGCTCTGGCCTACGGCACTGAATCTGTCCCCAGAGTGGACAAGATTGTCGGCCCCGGCAATATTTATGTGGCCACCGCCAAGCGCGCGGTTTTTGGCCAGGTGGGACTGGATATGGTGGCGGGACCTTCGGAGATTCTTGTCGTCTGTGACGGTCAAACCGATCCCGACTGGATTGCCATGGATCTGCTGTCCCAGGCGGAACACGATGAAGACGCCCAGGCGCTGCTGATCAGTGCCGACGGCGCTTTTCTCGACAAGGTGGCCGCCAGTATCGACCGCTTATTGCCCAGTCTTGAACGCAGCGATATCGCCGCCGTGTCTGTGCAAAACCGCGGCGCTTTGATTCAAGTGCGGGATCTCGATGAGGCGGTGGCCTTGGTCAACCGTATCGCGCCAGAACATCTGGAGCTGTCGGTGGCCGATCCGGATGCCCTGTTGCCAAAGATCCGCCATGCCGGTGCGATTTTTATGGGGCGCTATACCCCAGAGGCCGTCGGCGATTACTGCGCCGGGCCAAATCACGTCCTGCCCACATCGGCAACGGCGCGGTTTTCGTCGCCGCTGGGTGTCTATGATTTTCAGAAGCGCTCCTCGGTGATTTACTGCTCGCCAAAAGGCGCAGACAGCCTTGGTCGTATTGCCTCAACCCTGGCGCGGGGCGAGTCCCTGACGGCACACGCCCGTTCCGCTGAATACCGTCTGGAGGATTGAGGGAACCATGTCAAACCCCTACTGGAGCAAGGTGGTCGCAGCGCTTGATCCCTATGTGCCCGGCGAGCAGCCCAAGCGCGACAATCTGGTCAAGCTCAACACCAATGAAAACCCCTTTGGGCCGTCGCCACAGGTGCTTGAAGCCATTCGCGCCTGCGCTGGCGACAATCTGCGTCTCTATCCGCCACCGGAATCGGATCAGCTCAAAGACGCCATCGCCCTTTACTATGGTGTCGACAGAGACCAGGTGTTTGTCGGCAATGGCTCCGATGAGGTGCTGGCGCATATCTTCCATGGTTTTTTTAGCGGTCGCGACAAAAACATCCTTTTTCCCGATATCAGCTACAGTTTCTATCCGGTGTACTGCGGGCTTTACGGCATAGGCTTTGAGCAAATCCCCCTTGAGGTGGATTTTTCCCTTTGTCTCGATCGCTACGGTCAGGAAAATGGTGGCATTATTTTCCCCAATCCCAACGCGCCGACGGGCATGGCCATTGCCGTCGCGGATATTGAGGCGCTGCTGCAGCGCAACAGCGCCTCTGTGGTGGTTGTCGATGAGGCCTATGTGGATTTTGGCGCTCAATCGGCAATTCCTCTGGTGGCGCGCTACCCCAATCTGCTGGTGGTGCAAACCCTGTCAAAGTCCCGCTCTCTCGCCGGGCTCAGGGTTGGTTTTGCAATAGGTGACAAGGGGCTGATCGAGGGTTTGGAACGGGTCAAAAACAGTTTTAATTCCTATCCCCTCGATCAGCTGGCCATTGCTGGAGCCGTGGCGTCCTTTGGTGATGAAGACTATTTCCAAAAGGTCAGGGCTGCGGTTATCGCCAACAGGGAGGCGCTTGTCGACGCCCTGTTGGCGCGGGGTTTTGAGGTGCTGCCGTCTGCAGCCAATTTTGTTTTCGCCCGCCATCCCCGTTATGGCGGCACAGCCCTTGGCCAAAGTCTGAGGGAATGGGATGTGGTGGTGAGGCATTTCAACAAAGCGCGAATTGCGGATTTTTTGCGCATTACCGTGGGTACAGAGCAACAAAATCAGCGTCTGATTAGTGCCCTCGATGAAATTCTTTGATCCTGACTTGACTGGTATTGGCTTGCGCTCCAGGCATTGAGGGTAACCGCCTGATTGGCTTGTTTTGACCTTGATTCAGTGCCGCTGCATTCAGGCGCTAAGGGCGCTGATTTAGCGCCAAAGCCAGGATTTTCGTCATTTCCGCGCCTGTGCGGGAATGACGACTTGCGTAAGTGCCATTCAACCCAAACGCCTTCAGCTAAATGGGTAGATTGTGCTGAGGAACCAAACCCAGCCAATTCAAGCCATTCTGGAAAATCATCAGTTTTGCGACGGCCTTGTGCCGGCAACGGTGGTGACGGAAATTTTTTCTCCGTCGCGCACCACATCCACATGAATGCTGTCCCCCGGCATCAGGTCGGCAATAATGTTGGTTCCCTGCCTGCCGTCGCCCACCAGCTGGCCGTTGATATGGGTGATGATATCGCCGGGAAGAAGCCCGGCGAGATGGGCGGGGCCATTGATGTGAATGTCGGTAATAATCAGGCCGCGGGGTGGATTGAGGCCGAGGCGGGCGGCTACATCGGGAGCCAGCTGTTGCGCCTGCACGCCGAGCCAGCCGCGAATGACTCGGCCGTGCTTGACGATATCCTCCATAACCCGCACCGCCGTGTCTGCGGGAATGGCGAAACCCAGCCCCACCGAACTGCTCTCATTGAGAATCGCTGAATTAATTCCCAGCAGGTTGCCGTAAGTGTCGATAAGGGCGCCGCCGGAATTGCCGGGGTTGATGGCGGCATCTGTCTGGAGAAAATTTTCAAAGGTGTTAAGCCCCAGGCCGCGGCCGGTGGCGCTGATAATGCCCTGGGAAACAGACTGGCCAACGCCGAAAGGATTGCCAATGGCCAGGGTGACGTCCCCGACCTTGGCTTTCTGGGGGTCGCCTATGCTGATGGGGGTGAGATTTTTCAGGTCGATTTTTAACACCGCGAGATCCGTGTCCGGGTCGACGCCGACGATGGTGGCCTGGGCTTCACGGCCGTCGTGGAGGAGAATCACGATCTGGTCGGCACCGCTGACGACATGGTTGTTGGTGAGGATAAAGCCGCTGCCGCTGACGATAACTCCAGAGCCCAGGGAGGATTCCATGCGTTTTTGCTGCGGCAGGCTGCCACTGTTAAAAAAACGGCGGAAAAACGGGTCGTTAAGCAGGGGGTGCTGGCGCTCCCTGGTGATGCTTTTGCTGGTGTAGATATTGACAACCGCAGGGGCGGCGCGGGCGACGGCGCTCGCGTAGGATGCTGGACCCTCCCAGCTGGAGCTGGGGGCGAGCTCATTGACGGTGATGTTGTTGTCCGCTGCCGGCGGTTCGAGAACTTTGGGCATCAGCAGGACAATCAGAGCCGCAGTTAAAAGACCGGTAAGAACGGGCCAGCTGAGATAGCGAAAAATGCGACCGAAAGACACTTTGTGGCTGGCTCCTTTTATTATCGCCCCGAACCCTGTGCGGTGAGGGTGTCAGGAAATTTTCATTGTGGGGTCGTCATCGTCGTCATCGGTGCCGCCGCTGGTTTTGATATCCAGGCCGCGAATATTGATGTCGCCCTGGCGCAAATCCGTCAGCCCATAGCTTTCGCTGAGTACGCCGCCGGGTACGCTGGGGGCGTAATCTTTGGGGGGTTCAGCGGGTATTGACGACAGAATCTGGGGTCTGCTGTCGGCGCTGAGGCCGACAAACACGGCATCCTGTACCTGGCGACTGATTTCCGGTGCCGACAGCCTCATGGCGCTGGTGGCCAATTGTTCGGCAACCTCCCGGTGGCTGCGGGTCATGTCCTTGATCAGCTCCGAGGTTTTTACCAGGTGTTCGGAGACATCCCGCTGGTAGGTTTTGAGTTCATCTTCTTTTTGCCTGATGGTCTCTTCAAGTTCGCGACGCTTTTTTTCCTGGGGCGACAGGGTGCGGGTGAGCAGAGAGCCGGCGGCAAGGCCGACAAGCAGACAGACAGCAGCAATTACAATGGTTGTCACATCCACGATATTATCCTTTTGCAGTACAACTAAACCGGATCTACGAGGCTGCCAGTATACGTGATAATGGCGCCTTATTCCCGCCTGTTGGTCAAAATTACCCAGAGTAATTAAGATAGCAGCCCTTCAGCACTTGCTTTAAGGAACTCCAGATGTCGTCTGCCAAAGAGGAAAAATTGCTTATCCCCGGTTCAGCGGGAATGTTGGAACTGGCCTTTCGCGAAGGTTCGCGAGAGGGGATTTTCGCCAGCAGGGGTTATTGCGCCGTGGTGTGCCATCCCCATCCCCTCCATGGCGGCACCATGGATAACAAGGTGGTGACCACGCTGGTGCGCACCTATGTCGAACTCGGCGTTCCGGTGGCGCGGTTTAATTTTCGCGGTGTCGGTGCCAGTGAAGGATGCCACGACCAGGGCATTGGCGAAGTCGACGATCTGCGCAGAGTGGTCGAATGGCTCAAATTGCGCATTGGCAGCAACAGGGTGCTGCTCGCCGGCTTCTCTTTTGGCGCTGGCGTCGTCAGCAGCGCTTGTTTTGCCCTTGCCGATGTGGTGCATGGAGTGTTTGTCGCTCCGCCCGTTGGGCGCTACAATTTCGCGCCGGATCAGCCCGGTGGCAGCGAACTCGTTGCCAGGGGCGGTTACCCCTGTCCCTTCTGCGTGGCCATGGGGGGGCGGGATGAGCTGGTTGATCCCGCTCAGGTTTACGCCTGGGCGCGAACCCTGAATCCGGCTCCCGACATTATCGCCATTCCCGAAGCCAGCCATTTTTTTCACGGGCAACTGGTCAGGCTGCGGGAGGAGTTGGCCGCTGTTCTGCTGCGCCAGCTGGGTTGAAAGTCGACATCCTTGTCATTTACTTCAGGATATTCAATGCCAACACCCTATGAAAGATACCGTCGAGACCTGGCTTCTCCAGGTTTTGTTCATGACGCTGCCCAGGAAAATGCGGTGCTCGAGCTTCAGGATCTCCACGACCGGCTGATCGTAAAAGCCACCTCCAAAGGAGTGCTGAGCCGGCTGTTGCCAGGGAAGAAGAAAAATACTGCTCCCGAACGGGGGCTTTATTTTTGGGGAGGTGTTGGCCGCGGCAAAACCTATCTGATGGATAATTTTTACGAAAGCCTGCCCTTTGAGGAAAAAATGCGGGCGCACTTTCACCGTTTTATGCGTCGTGTCCACGCAGAGCTGAAGGCGCTTAGCGGTGAAAAGAATCCCCTCGAAAAAGTCGCCGACCGCATCGCCGCTGAGGCCAGGGTAATTTGTTTTGACGAGTTCTTTGTTTCCGATATTACCGACGCCATGATTCTCGGCACCTTGCTGGGGCATTTGTTTGAGCGCGGCGTATCCCTGGTGGCCACGTCCAATATTGTCCCCGACGGCCTTTACAAGGATGGCCTGCAGCGCCAGCGCTTTCTCCCCGCCATCGCCTTGCTCAAGGAGCACTGTAAGGTCATCAATGTGGACGGCGGTGTCGACTACCGTTTGCGGGCGCTGAAAAAGGCGGAAATTTACCACAGCCCCCTGGGTTGCGAGGCGGATGAGGCCTTGACCGCAGCCTTCAAAAGCCTGGTGCCAGCGATGGAGGAAATTTGTACAGATGCCGATATTCAGGTTGAGGGTCGCAAGATACCCTCAAGGTTTGTCGGCGAAGACGTGGTCTGGTTCGATTTCAAGGCGCTCTGCGACGGCCCTCGCAGCCAGAATGACTACATTGAAATTGCCCGGGAGTTTCACGCCGTTCTGGTCAGCAATGTGCCCCAGTTGCAGGGGTCGATGGAGGATCAGGCGCGCCGTTTTATCAATATGGTGGATGAATTTTACGATCGCGGCGTCAAGTTGATTGTCTCTGCCGCTGTGAATCTTGAAGACATTTATGCAGGTTCGCGCCTGGTGTTTGAGTTTGAGCGTACCCGCAGCCGCCTTCTTGAAATGCAATCCCATGAATATCTTGCCAGGCCACATAAACCCTAGCTATGCCTCATAAACCCTAGGAAGTCTGGCGGGAAATTGCAGATCGGCAACCGTTTGCCGATTTTTCACTGGATTTCCCGCGAACTCAGTGGGAGAATTCAGGCCGCTGCTGCAACTTGCGGGTTGGCGTATTTGTTGAAAAACGGCATTAATCGGGGTGGGCAATCCTCGAAATGTTGCCAGTGGTGCTGGTGGCGGGGGTGCTGGCAAAATAAAAAGCAAAAGCCTACTTGAAATGCGCCGCTCCCGTGGGTAGAATTCGCCCTCTTTTTTGAACCCCCCTGACATCAGGCAGGAAAAGATGAAAACATTCAGTGCAAAAGCCGAGACCGTAACCCACGACTGGTTCGTGGTCGATGCCTCAGACAAGGTTCTGGGTCGTATTGCTGCGGATATCGCCACCAGGCTGCGCGGTAAGCATAAGCCCGAATATACTCCCCATGTTGATACTGGCGACTATATTGTTGTGATCAATGCAGAAAAAGTACGTGTTACTGGCAATAAAGCCAAAGACAAAAAGTACTATCACCACACAGGTTATATCGGCGGCATCAAGGAAATCAGTTTTGAAAAGCTGATTGACAAGGCGCCAGAACGCGCCATTGAGACCGCTGTTAAAGGTATGTTGCCCAGGGGTCCCCTTGGTCGCGCCATGCTCAAGAAGCTGAAAGTCTATGCGGGTGACCAGCATCCCCATAGCGCCCAGCAACCACAAGAACTGACTATCTGAGACGGATTGTAGACAATGGCAGATAACCAATACTACGGAACCGGTCGTCGCAAAACCTCTTCAGCTCGGGTATTTCTGAAGAGTGGTTCAGGCGTGATCACTATCAATAACCGCACCATCGAAAGCTACTTTGGCCGCGAAGTGGCGCGCATGGTCGTGCGTCAGCCCCTGGAGCTTACCCAGACCGGTGACAAATTCGATGCCCACATCACGGTTGTCGGCGGCGGCAGCTTCGGTCAGGCCGGTGCAATCCGTCACGGTATTTCCCGTGCGCTGCTCCAGTATGACGAGAACCTCCGCTCGCCCCTTCGTCAGGCCGGTCTGCTCACTCGCGATGCCCGCGAAGTTGAGCGTAAAAAAGTGGGTCTGCACAAGGCGCGTAAAAAGCCACAGTTCTCCAAGCGTTAATCGGAACTGTTGTTTCTGTACTCAAATGCCCGGCTTTTTGTCGGGCATTTTTGTTTGTTTTTTCATGGGGTTGCGGTGCGTTTTGGCATCTTTGCTTGTCAATGACGGTACTTTTCTTTAACATTGCACGCCATTTTAACCCTTCCAGTCGAGATTCTTTGCTTAACGGAGAGACTCATGAGCAATGATGGTGTCAATCAAGGGCGTCGACGCTTCCTTACCGGTGCAACCTGTGTTGTAGGTGCAGTTGGTGTAGTCGGAGCAGCAGTACCCTTTGTCGGATCCTGGAACCCGAGTGCCAAGGCGAAAGCCGCCGGTGCCCCGGTGAAGGCTAATATCAGCAAAATCGAACCAGGTCAGATGATCACCGTCGAATGGCGCGGCAAGCCGGTTTATATTCTGCGGCGCACCGAAGAGGCTCTCGCCTCCCTGGATCAGACAACGGACAAGATCCGCGATCCGAATTCTGCTGAATCCAATCAGCCCAGCTATGTAGATCCCGCCAACCGCGCCATCAAACCGGAATACCTCGTTCTGGTCGGTCTTTGTACCCACTTGGGCTGCGCGCCCATGTTTCGCCCGGAGGTAGGTGTGGATCCCGCTACCGGTGATACAAACAAAGAATGGGTCGGCGGCTTCTTCTGCCCCTGCCACGGTTCCAAGTTTGATCTGGCGGGGCGCGTCTACCAGGGTGTTCCTGCGCCGACCAATCTGGAAGTGCCGCCTTACGCCTATGAAAGCGACGCAGTCATTGTTATTGGTATCGACGAGGGAGCAGCATAATGAACTGGCTATCTGGAGTTTGGGGCTGGGTTGACAAACGTCTCCCCGTTCAGCGCGCCTGGGATACCCATATGGGTAAATACTACGCGCCGAAAAACTTTAACTTCTGGTACTTCTTTGGGGTTCTCTCCATGGTGGTGCTGGTTATTCAGCTGGTTTCCGGTATTTGGCTGTTGATGAGCTTTGAAGGTACTTCCACCGGCGCCTTTGCTTCCGTCGAATACATCATGAGGGATGTGGATTACGGCTGGATGATTCGCTATATCCACTCTACCGGCGCATCGGCCTTCTTTGTCGTGGTTTATCTCCATATGTTCAGGGGACTGATCTACGGCTCCTACAAGGCGCCTCGGGAACTGGTGTGGATATTTGGTATGGCCATTTATCTGGCGCTGATGGCCGAAGCCTTTCTGGGCTATGTTCTGCCCTGGGGACAGATGTCCTATTGGGGCGCCCAAGTCATTATCTCCCTGTTCGGCGCTATTCCCTACGTTGGTGAAGACATCGTCCAGTGGGTTCGCGGTGACTATCTGATCTCCGGTATTACCCTCAATCGCTTTATGTCCCTCCACGTTGTTGCCCTGCCCATCGTCCTGTTGGCGCTGGTGGTGCTGCATATTCTCGCCCTTCACGAGGTTGGCTCCAACAACCCCGATGGCGTTGATATCAAGAAAAACAAGGACGAGAATGGCATTCCCCGCGACGGTATTCCCTTCCACCCCTATTACACGGTTCACGATCTGGTGCCCATCGTCGTCTTTTTGATGGTGTTTTCCTTTATCGTTTTCTTTGTGCCGGAGATGGGCGGCTATTTCCTCGAGAAAGCCAATTTCGAAATTGCCAACCCGCTGAAAACACCTGCGCACATTGCGCCTGTGTGGTACTTTACGCCTTTCTATTCCATGCTCAGAGCTGTGCCGGATAAATTTATCGGCTTTTTGGTGATGGCCGCTGCCATTGCAATTCTGTTCGTACTGCCCTGGCTGGATCGCAGTAAAGTCAAATCCATGCGCTACAAAGGGATTGTCAGCCGGGTGATGGTTGTTGTTTTTGCCGCGTCCTTTGTCATTCTCGGTGTTCTCGGCGTCAAGGCGCCTACTCCAGCGCGAACCGCTCTGGCGCAGGTATGCACCTTCATCTATTTCGCTTATTTCATCGGCATGTTCTTCTGGACGAAGATGGAAACCACCAAGCCCGAACCCGCCCGCGTCACTGCAGACGGCGGCATGGGCAAGCTCAAATTCATCAGTGTTTTGATTGTTTTTGCCCTGATGATTTTCCTGCCCCTTAAAGCTGTTGGCGCCGGTGGTGAATACGAGTGTGGCTCCATTCCCTGTGATGAATTTGAACAGGATTACGCCGACAAGGCTTCCCTGCAGAACGGCGCCAAACTCTTCGTCAATTACTGCATGGGTTGCCACGGCGCCCAGTATTCCCGCTGGGGTCGCGTTGCCGCAGACCTGAATATTCCAGAGCATCTGGTAATGGACAATCTGGTATTTGGCGACCAAAAAATCGGCGACCTGATGAAAACCTCCATGTCCGTGGGCAATGGCAAACAGTGGTTTGGCGCTGCACCCCCCGACTTGACCCTAGTTACTCGAGTGCGCTCCCCAGAGTGGTTGTACACCTATTTGCGCAACTTCTATGTGGATCCAAAGCGTGCGGTTGGCGTTAACAACAAAGTCTTTCCTGATGTTGCTATGCCCCACGCACTGCTTGATCTTCAGGGTCTGCAAACCTGCGCCCCCGGTCCTGTGAAAGCCCACAATGGCGGTATCAAGGAAGATCCTTTGACCGGCGAGCCGATTCTTGCAAATCCCTGCGGTAGTTACGATCTGGTCACCGAGGGTAAGTTGAACCCTGAAGAATTTGACAAGGCGGTTTATGACCTTGTTAACTTCATGGGTTACATGGCCGATCCCGTCGGCGACAAGCGTAAAACCATCGGCATCTATGTACTTTTGTTCCTTGCTTTCCTGTTTGTTTGGGTGTGGCTGCTCAATCGCGAATACTGGAAAGATGTGCACTAGGCGCATCTTTCCCGTTCATTTTTTAGGTAAGTACCAGGGGTAGGTTATGGGGGTTGTAGCGAGGCGTTCTTCAATGACGTTGTTTTCGAATCCGGCGTGCCATTACAGCCACAGAGTAAGAATTGTGCTTGCTGAAAAAGGCATCACTGTGGATATCGAGGATGTGGATCCTAAAGCAATTCCCGCAGAAGTTCTTGAGTTCAATCCCTATGGCACCCTGCCGACACTGGTGGATCGGGATCTGGCGCTCTACGAATCCAAGGTGATGATGGAATATCTGGACGAGCGCTTTCCCCATCCACCCCTTCTGCCGGTTTATCCCGTTGCCAGGGCGTTGAGCCGCCAGTTTATGTTTCGTATCGAAAAGGACTGGTGTGAAGACGTCGATCTCATTCTCGCCGACATCGAGTCAAAGGAAGCGGAAAAATCCCGGAAAAGTCTCCGCGAAAATCTTATGGCTGTCGCTCCCATCTTTGCCGAAATGCCGTTCTTTATGAATGAAGAATTCACCCTGGTGGATTGCTGTCTCGCCCCGATTTTGTGGCGGCTGGAAATTCTGGGTGTTAAATTGCCCAACAATCGTCAGACAAAACCCATTCTTTCCTATATGCAATCGCTGTTTGAGCGACCTGCGTTTCGAATCAGCCTGTCCGACCTGGAACGGGATATGCGCTGATTTTGGCGCTGGTGCAGGGCTGTCTATCTGTAGAAATTGTAAGTGAAAGAGCAAGATCATGGCTAAAATGACCTCAAACCGCCCCTATCTTGTGCGCGCCATTTACGATTGGATCGTTGATAACCACTGTACCCCTCACGTTGTGGTGGATGCCCACTGCCGAGGCGTCAGTGTGCCGCAGCAATACGTCAGTGACGGTCAGATTATTCTCAATGTGGCACCAAGAGCCGTCAGCAATTTTTCCATGGATCTGAACAGCATTGGTTTTTCCACCCGTTTTGGTGGAGTGCCCACAGAGATCTATATTCCCATCATGGCAGTGTTGGGGGTATATGCTCGAGAAAACGGTCAGGGACTGATGTTTGCTTCTGAAGAAATGGGCGATGCTGACCCCATCGAAGATGAAGAGCCCAGCCCGCCCCCCAGACCCAAGGGCGGCAAAAAGCCCAGCCTCAAGATAATCAAATAGCCTTGCCTGACAAACTCGTCTCCATATGAGGTTGTCTTAAACTGCCCCAGTCCTTTCCTGTGGTAGGCGGATGGTTACCCGCAGGCCGCCTTCATTCCTGTTTTCAGCAAAGATATCACCCTTGTGAAGGGCGACCGCCTTGCTGGCTATGGCAAGTCCAAGACCATAGCCTCCTGGTTTATGCTGGCGAGCCTGATCGATTCTGATAAAAGGTTCAAACATGGTGGTCAGGCTTTCTTCGGGAACGCCGCAACCCCGATCGCCAACAGAGATTTCAATGCCGGCTCGACTTTTTTGCAGGGAAATTTCGATCCTGCTGTTTGGGAAGCTGAATTTGATGGCGTTTCGCAGAATATTTTCTACAGCTCTGTGCAACAGTTCGCGACTCCCGGTCAGGCTGATTCCGGGTTCAATGCTGGCATTGATAGTGCAGGATTTCTGTTTAGCTTCAAGGTCACAGTCGTCGACAATGGCCGCTACCAGGGAGCTCAGGTCAACAGGTTCCGTCGAGTAGGTGATGGTTTCAAGGCTGGAGAGGGTCAGAACTTCGCCAATGAGTTGTTCGAGACGATCGAGATCCTTGCCGAGGCGATCGTAGTCCCCCTGGTGTTCACTATTGTTGCGTCTGGCCAGCGCGAGGGCAACCTGGAGTCGCGCCAGGGGTGAACGCAACTCGTGGGAAATATCCTGCAACAGTTGTTTCTGGGCGCCGAGCAGGTGCTGAATCTTTGCCGCCATAACATCGAAATCCCTGGCTAGATCGGCAATTTCGTCACGGCGGCGGATTTTGCCCACGCGAACGTCCAGGTTGCCCTCGGCGAGCTGCCCCGTGGCATGGGACAGCAGGCGAATGGGGCTGGACAGATAACGAGCCAGCCAGTAGCACACCAGAGTGCTAATCACCAGAGTAATTGAAAATCCCAGCCATATGGGGCTGTGGGCACGGTATTTGCGGAAAAATGGCTTTTTCGGCGCAACGACATGGTAGATCTCCCCGCTGGGGAGTCGCGCCTGTGCCGTATAAAGGCGGGTAGTGTCGAGGTTGCCAGATCGAATAGAGTGCCTAAGCATGCGGGGTAGTGGCCGCTTGAGAACGTCTCGCCCCTGCTCATCAACGACGAACAGGGGGAGCTTGTTTCCTTTGGTCATGTCATCGAGCAGTTGGGTGGCTTTTTCGCTATTGCCCTGTTCAAAAGCGAGAGCAATGGTGGCCACCTGGGTTTGCAGGGACTTGCCGTCAAACCCCAGGCTTTGCTCAAAATAAATTTTTACTCCCCAGCCGACAGCGATATTCAATAGCGCCAGTGCCAGCCAGAACCAGAGAAATATTTTCCAGAACAACCTGCCCATTATTTCTCCAGTTGGTAACCTGAACCGCGAATGGTATGAATGATCAGATTTTCATCGGCATCACCCAGTTTTTTGCGCAGGTGACTGATATGCATATCCAGGCTGCGGTCGTAGGGGCCAATGGCTCGTCCCAGGGCGGCTTCATAGAGTTGTTCCTTGCTCACCAGTTGGCCTGCATGGCGCGCCAGCACTTCAAGCACACTGTATTCGGTACTGGTGAGATTCAGTTCATAGGCGCCGACACTGGCCTTGCGTGCAGCGGGCATCATAATGAGAGATTGGCAGTAAATCGCTGCAGTATTGCCACTGTTATTGCCCTGGCGGCGCAAAATCGCCCTGAGCCTGGCCACCAGTTCTCTGGGATTAAACGGCTTGGGCAGGTAGTCATCTGCGCCCATTTCCAGGCCCAGAATGCGGTCTACGTCACCGCCCTTGGCTGTGAGCATGATAATGGGCACCAGTGAATGGCGGCGAATAGTGCGCAGCACCTCAATGCCGTTCATGCCCGGAAGCATAATATCGAGGACAATGGCATCCCAGGTCTGTTTCAGGGCTTTGTCGACGCCCTCATCGCCCCTTTGCGCTGTGGAAATGCTG
Source organism: Porticoccaceae bacterium (assembly GCA_023228865.1). Next base: position 51,692 of record JALOAH010000009.1, read on the forward strand.
AACCCTTCCGGGCGCAGATATTCGCAGAGCATTTCGCTGAGTTCTTCATCGTCATCAATAATCAGTATTTCGGCCATCGCGGAATAGTCCTATTAACCAGTAGTTGCTATTTTCTCTCAGTCACTGCGGCTAAAAATAGGGTTTACAGAGTTTTACACACCCTTACTGTGGCTTTACACCCCTGCAATCAGATTGTGTCTAGAATAACACTCACCATCAGCAACAAAACAAAGGAGTCAGAAATGACCAGATTTGCAAAACTCGTAATGACCGGAATGATCCTGGCAGGAGCTGTGTTGAGCACCTTGGCCGTTGCCGGCTCAGGCAAAGGTGAAGAAGGCTGCGATCACCGGGATAAGTTTATGGAACATCATGGCATGCACGGCCACCATTTTGGTTCCGAGCGCTGGCTGGAAATGATGACGGGCAAGCTTGAACTCAATGACGATCAGCGTACCCAGGTGCAGACTATTCTGGACTCGGCAAAAACTGAATCCCGGGCGCTTAGGGAAAGCATGCGCGATAACATGAAAGCCGAGCGCAGTGCTGCAGACTCCGGTGCAAGTGAACGGGAGCTGAAAAAGCTGGCTCGCAAAACCGCAGACAGCCGTGTCGATTTGATGTTGTTTGGGCAGGGAGTTGAAGGGAAAGTAAGGGCAGTACTCACTGATGAGCAAAATGCCCGCCTTGACGAAATGAAGGCCAGCCGTAAGGCTCACAGGGAGGAGCGCATGGAAAAATGGCAGCAGCGCATGGATGCCAAGGCCAAGTCTGCAGAGTAATGGCAGTGAAGTTGGCCTTGTCAACAGCAGATAAAATTATCTGCCAGCAAAAAGACTCTCTGCCGCCAAAGGGCTTTATGGCGGCAGAGATTTCCAGGCTACAGCTATTTTCGCTGGCCTGGCAGAAAATATCTGGAAACGGCTTGACCTAATAATTTTCCCTACCTATAATGCGCCTCCCTTGAAGCGACAAGATTGCTGAAAGGGAAAACCAGGTATCTGTTTAGGTCGGCCATAATGGCAAGTCCTTTTTCAGAACACGCGATTTTGATGCGGGGTGGAGCAGCCTGGTAGCTCGTCGGGCTCATAACCCGAAGGTCGTAGGTTCAAATCCTGCCCCCGCTACCAAATATGAAAGCCGACTAATGAAAGTTAGTCGGCTTTTTTATTGAGTTTTCAGCAGTTGGTTTGGTGCTTGAAAACCTGGAGCGTCGGGCTCAACTCTTGTTGGGCGCAGCCGCTTGAAGGTCGTAGGTTCAAATCCTGCCCCCGCTACCAAATATGAAGGCTGGCTAAGGCAAATTATTCGCCAATATAGCGTTTGCGTTTTTTTTGTTTGAGTTTGTCGAGATCGACGATGATCAGGCCGTCGACACAGTCGCCAAAACCGGGATCAACGTTAAACGCGGCAAATTGGACGCCACCCTCCTGGCAAATATCCGGATATTGTTTGTAGAGTGTCGGCACGCTGAGGTTCATATGGGAGAGGCTGCCCTTGAGGCGAGTGAACTCTTCCTTGTAGTTTTCTCCGGGAAAAATTGCCGCCAGCTCATCACGGCGTTGGGGTGGAATGATGTAGGGCAGGTTGGCGCTTGCCAGATTTTCAGCAGCGGGGAAGTGGGCGCTATAAAAATACACCAGCATTTCCATGGCCTGAGAAGGATAGTTGTTGCTGATGCTGACCGGGCCAAACAGGTAGCGGTATTGGGGATTTTTGCGCAGAAAGGCGCCTATACCGTACCACAGATAGTCCAGGCTGCGCTTGCCCCAGTATTTGGGTTGAACAAAGCTGCGCCCCAGCTCCAGACCCTGTGCCAGATAGCCATTCATGGCTTCGCTGAAACGGAACAGGGTTGCTGAATAAAGATAATTTTCCGTCAGCTGGCCATTTTCCGGGTTGACAGCCTGTTTGGCAGCGCAGAGCCGGTAGGCTCCGGCGATTTCGAGAGCGTCTTCATCCCATAAAATCAGGTGGAAGTAGTGCTGGTCATAGGCATCGGTATCCCGACGGCGCCCCGTGCCTTCACCGACAGCGCGAAAGGATAGCTCCCTCAGCCTGCCGATTTCCCGCATGACAATGGAATCCGGTTGGCAGTGGTAGAGGAAAATATGCTTTTTGTCTTCAGTGGTGCCCAGGTGTTCGCAACGGAGAATTTCCTCCCGCAGCAGGGCGCGATTTTCCGGGTGGGCGATGGCGGATTCGGTAATAAAAATGCCATCCCTGTCTTTGCTGATACGGTAGACATGGCGGCGAAAAAGTTCCGCTTTCTCGCTGATGGAAACACCGTTGCGCTGGTAGCTCTCCGGGCTTACGGGTTCACCAATGCGGATATCGACGCAGTTTTTCGCCTGTTTGAACATTTCCCGCACCAGCCACAGGGTTGAAATAGGCCGAGCCAGGAAAGAGAGGGCATAGAAGAAGGCGGAATTGCGGCCGTCGACAAAAATCGGTAAAACCGGTGCGTTGCACGAGGAGGCGATACGCAAAAAACCGGTGCGCCACTTGCCGTCGCGGACACCTTTTGTGCCCAGGCGCGACACTTCCCCGGCGGGAAAAATAATCAGCGCGGCCTCATTTTTAAGGTGTTGCTGAATGGCCTCGAGATTTTTGCGCGGCGTATTGCCGCCCATATTGTCGACGGGCAACAGCAGGTTGTGGAGCGGGTGCAGGGTGGCGAGAATGTCGTTGGCCATCACTTTGACATCCGGTCTGATTTCCCGCACCAGCTTGAGCAGGGCGAGGCCGTCGAGGGAGCCTATGGGATGGTTGGCAACAATGACAATCCGGCCACGCACCGGAATGCGTTCCCTTTCTTTATCCCTCACCGCATAGCTGAATTGAAAGTAGTCCAACACCTGTTCGACAAAATCAAAGCCTTTGAGGTGGGGATAGGTGTTGGCAAACTGCTGAAACTCTTTTTCGTGAAAAAGAAGCTTGAGGATCCGCGCCAGAGGGCGGGCGAGCAGGGGGCGTTTTTGCCAAAAGTCCGGGTAGCGATCCTGGAGAAAAGCTTCAACATTGAGCATGAGTATCCTCCTCACCTTTGCTGGATGCCAGCCTAGACGGCTTAATTGACAGTTATATGACGGCGGCTGCCAGTGATAAAATCCGCACCGGGTTATTCGACGAAAGCCGGGGATTGCCGTCAGGGATGGGGATGGGCGGTTAATCTGCGCCTGGACAGGGGCGCTGTGCTACGTTCGTCCATGCAATCCGCCTTTGGGTGACGAATATTTCCCTCGCTCTTTTGGCGCCGAAAATATTTCCATATAGTTGCGTATAACGGAGGAGGCAGCTTAATCATCACCAGGAGTCTGTTTGCGATCTGCTGCGCGGCGGCCAAGGGTGTCCCTTAAATGCCCGCTTGGAGTGACTGGTGCGGGCTCGCCATATCTCACCCAGATTCCATGATCCACAATCGACAAGGACAATGTTTATTGATTTATGGATATTCTCATCGTAGAAGACAGTGCCACCCTGCGCGCCAGTATGAAAGCTGTTCTCCTGGCTATGGGGCATAGAGTGCATATGGCTGAATCGGGGGAGCAGTGCCTGCATATGATCGAAAACCAGCCCTCCGATCAACGCTACAGCTTGGTTATCATGGATGTGGAGCTGCCGGGATTGGATGGTTTTGAAACCACCAGCCTTCTTCGCGAGGCAATGCCGGATGAGTGGATTCCCATTATTTTTGTCTCTGGCGACACCGATGAAGCAAGCGTCAAGCGGGGTATTGACGCCGATGGCGATGACTATCTGGCAAAGCCCGTCAACCGCGTCATTCTTCAGGCGAAAATCAAGGCCATGGAGCGCATTGCCGAGATGCAGCACGAAATGAGCCGGCTCTATAGAGAGTTGGAAATCACCAGCAAGAAGGACAGCCTCACCCAGCTTTTTAACCGTCGCGCGTTCAACGAACAGGTGGAGCAGCTTTGGCTTGACGCCAGGCGCCACCAGCACCCCTGCGCTCTACTGATGCTGGATATAGACCACTTCAAAGAGTTCAACGACGCCTATGGCCATCTCGCCGGGGATAGTTGTCTGCAGGCTGTCGCCGCCTGTCTGTTGCAAGTGGTTGATCCTGATTGCCATATTCTGGCGCGTTACGGCGGTGAGGAATTCATTGTTTTTCTCAACAATATTGACCGCAATGGCGTGCTCGCTCTGTCCGGGGACATTCTGGTGGCCGTCGAAGCTTTGGGCATTCCCCACGCCCGCTCTCCGGTGAGCCATTTCGTCACCGTCAGCGTCGGGGTTTCCTTGACCCTTAGCCCGGAAAATCATTCCCTTCAGCAGCTGATCGGCGCCGCCGACAAACTGCTCTATCGTGCCAAAAACAATGGCCGCAATCAGGTTAATCTCGAAGAGCTGGATAGCCATCGCACGATTTTAATTGCCGTGGATGTGTGCGCTGATCAGAAAGCCCTGATTGCCATGCTGGCGGAGCTGGGCAATATCATTACTGCGGAGAACAGCAAGGAGTGTCTTGAAATTGCCCGGTATATCATTCCCGATCTCATCGTTATTGAACAAGCCCTGTCCGGGGGCGCTGGCCGCAAAATCTGCAAAATTCTCAAGCAGAGCCGCAATACGGCACATATTCCCATCATCCTGATGGTAGACCATTCCGGCGGCGGTATGGTAAGCGATATCGAGCTTGTTAAACCGGTGGCACCCGAGGCCATTCAGGGTGCGGTCAGGCAGCTGATCTTTTGACCCGTCGCGATTGAATTTACCTCGGCGCTTACAGCTTGCCCCTTAAGATCTCACATCCAGATGTCCCAGGTATTTTTGCACCACCTGAAGGGTGGGTTTAAACAGCTTTGGCGTCGAGCCGACGATATGGCCGGATTCCATGTAAGTGTCGCCACCCTGGAAATCGCTGAGAATGCCTCCGGCTTCCTTGATGAGGAGAACGCCGGCGGCAATATCCCAGGGTTTTAAGTACATTTCCCAAAAGGCGTCAAAGCGACCGGCGGCCAGGTAGGCCAGATCCAGGGAGGCCACGCCCAGGCGGCGAATGCCCGACGACTGTTCGGCAAGGGTGCGCAAGCATTGGAGATAGGCGTCCATGTGATCTGACGACGGCTTGCTGAAGGGAATGCCGGTGGCAAAAATGGCGCCGTTCATATGGGTTCTGCCGGTCACTCGCATGCGGTGACCGTTGAGATAGGCGCCGCGACCGCGACTGGCGGTGAACTCTTCCTGTTTGATCGGATCGTAGACCACCGCGTGCTCGTGACGGCCTTTGTACATGCAGCCAATGGACACCGCGTAATGGGGAATTCCGGAAATAAAATTGGTGGTGCCGTCGAGGGGATCGATAATCCACAGGTAGTCACTGTTGGGGTTGCCGAGGTAGCCGCTCTCTTCGCCGAGAATGCGGTGATCTGGATAGGCCTTGAGGAGCTGGTTGATGATTTCCTGCTCGGAAGCCCGGTCAATATCGGTGACAAAGTCATTTCTGCCTTTTTCGTCGATCTTGATTTTGTCCATGCGCTCGGTGGCGCGCACAATTTTTTCACCCGCACTGCGGGCAGCCCGCAGGGCAATATTAACCATCGGTTCCATAACAGAATATAAAGAGCGTTGAATAAGGGCGCTTATTCTATCAGAGATAGTGACTTCGGGTTAGCAGGCTTTTGAAAAAGTCAGGAAGAAGCAAAGCCCTGGTAAGTGGTGGTTTTTTCAAGGGCCGAGATTTCGCCAGCGCAAAGCTCGCCGCCGTGCAGACGTTTCATAAGTGACAGTCGGCGGACAAAGGGAGCCAGTTCCTGATAAAATCGCCGCTTTTTGACGGCGTTGCTGCACGGGAATCCCATGGAAACAACTATTCTCAATCAAGTCAGAGTGGTGCTTGTCGATACAACCCACCCCGGAAATATTGGCGGGGCGGCTCGTGCCATCAAGAATATGGGGCTGTCTCAGCTGTGGCTGGTATCCCCCAAAGAATTTCCCGCAGACCGCGCCCTGTGGCGGGCAGCCAACGCCACCGACATTCTCGACAATGCGGTGGTGGTGGCAACCCTTGACGAGGCGATTGCCGGCTGTGGCATGGTGGTGGGCACCAGTGCCAGAAATCGCAGTATTCCCTGGCCGCTGCTGAATCCCCGCGAATGTGGCCGCAAGGTCGTCAGCGAGGCTCGTGAACATCAGGTTGCCATGATATTTGGCCGCGAAGATCGCGGTCTCACCAATGAGGAATTGCAGAAATGCACCTACCATGTACATATTCCGGCAAACCCTGAGTACAGTTCCTTGAATCTCGCCGCGGCGGTGCAGGTGCTCTGCTACGAAGTGCGCATGGCGGCGCTGGAAAATGCCGCTGGCAAATTGCCCGATCTCAATGAGTGGGATATACCGCCCGCCAAAATAGAGGATATCGAGATGTATTTTCAGCACCTCGAAGAGGCGCTGGTGGATATAGGGTTTCACGACAGGGACAATCCTCGCCAGACCATGACCCGTCTGCGCCGCCTCTATGGCCGCATTCGGCTTGATGAAATGGAGCTGTCGATTTTGCGCGGCGTTCTTACCGCCATGCAGAACCAGGCTCACAAGTTGCGCAAGGCCATTGCCGAAAAGCCATAGAGTGGTTGGCCTTGGTTCTCAGGGTCAAAGCCCGCAGTACTTATCCGGGTTTATACTTGACTAAAAAAGTAGGTTATTACATACTTTTGACTGTTGAAAACCCACTCAGGATATGGCTATGAGATTGACCACAAGAGGCCGCTACGCGGTGACAGCTATGCTCGATCTGGCGCTTCACGGAGCGTCAAAACCCATAAGCCTTGCCGATATTTCCCAGCGCCAGGAAATTTCCCTGTCCTACCTGGAGCAACTCTTTGCCAGATTGCGCCAGCATAAACTGGTGGCCAGTGTCCGCGGTCCCGGTGGCGGTTATTTGCTCAACCGCCCTGGAGATCAAATTAACGTCGCTGAAATTATCGATGCGGTCAATGAAAGTGTCGATGCCACCAGTTGCAGCGGCAAAGGCAACTGCCAATCCGGTGAGGTTTGCCTGACTCACCATCTCTGGGAGGGACTGAGCGATAAAATTCACGACTTTCTCAGTGAAATCACCCTGGGACAGCTCACGGCTAACCACCATGTTCAGGAAATTTGTGACCGCCAGAATCTTAAAGTCAGTTTTGGCGCCGGCAGTGATCCGAGCCTGATAAAAACTTCCATGACCCAGTGAATCCTTTGCCATGAAATTGCCGATTTACCTGGACTATGCCGCCACCACCCCCGTAGACCCCCGGGTTGTCGAAAAAATGATGGCTTGTCTCACCATGGACGGGATTTTCGGCAATCCGGCGTCGCGCTCCCACAGCTATGGCTGGCGCGCAGAATCTGCCGTTGAGGAGGCGCGTCGGGATGTGGCAAGTCTCATCAATGCGGATGCCAGGGAAATAGTCTGGACCTCCGGCGCCACAGAATCTGACAATCTCGCCATCAAAGGTTGCGCCCACGCCAATCGCGACAAGGGCAACCATATTGTCACCTCCGCCATTGAACACAAGGCGGTTCTGGATACCTGTCGACAGCTGGAGCGGGAGGGCTTCGCCGTCACCTATCTGGCGCCGAATGCCGATGGCCTTACAACTCCCGAGGCGGTGGCGGAGGCTATTCGCGACGACACCGTTTTAGTGTCGGTGATGCACGTCAACAATGAAATTGGCGTGATCAATGATATTGCCGCCATCGGTGCAGTGTGCCGTGAAAAAGGTGTTTATTTTCATGTCGATGGTGCCCAGAGCCCCGGCAAGGTCGCTATCGATGTGACCGCGATGAACGTGGATCTGATGTCGTTCAGCGCCCACAAGGTCTACGGCCCCAAAGGCATAGGCGCTCTCTATGTGCGCCGCAAACCCCGTATTCAGATTGAAGCCCAGATCCACGGGGGCGGCCACGAACGCGGCATGCGCTCCGGCACGCTGGCCGTGCATCAAATTGTCGCCATGGGGGCAGCGTTTCGTATCGCCAAAGAGGAAATGGTCGCTGAAAATGCCCGTATTCTGGCTCTGCGCAACCGCCTCTGGGAAGGGTTGCAGGCCGTTGGCGAAATACGTCTTAACGGTTCTCTGAGCCAGCGTATTGCCGGCAATCTCAATATCAGTTTTGCCTATGTCGAGGGGGAGTCTCTGTTGATGGCGCTCAAGGATCTGGCGGTATCTTCCGGCTCTGCCTGTACCTCTGCGAGCCTGGAACCCTCTTATGTACTTCGCGCCCTGGGGCTTGCGGATGAGCTCGCCCACAGCTCCATTCGCTTCTCCATTGGCCGCTTCACCAGCGCTGAGGAAATCGACTTCGCCATTCATCTCATTCAGGACGCGGTGAAAAAGCTGCGCGCCCAGTCATCGCTAGGGCAGATCCACACCGCCGAGGTCGGCGCTGGCGAGGCGGGCTCATCGGCGAAGTGACGGCGGTATTTCAGTTGCGGCCATAGCATTCCCTGCGCCCCTCGCCCCTGTTGGTCTGGGTGTTGATGGCGGGGCAAAAGGCCAGCGGTTGATAAATCTCTGACCTTGCCGTGCTTTTCCTTGTAAGTGTCTGTTTTCAACGTTAAAATCCTCAGCCCTAATTTGCATCCCAGGCTCGCCGGGAGATGCCCTAAAACCCATAAAGTGGAGATGGCTCATGGCTACAGAGAGAACCCTTTCAATTATTAAACCCGATGCTGTCGCCAAAAATGTGATTGGCGAAATTATCAGTCGCTTCGAAAAAAATGGCCTCAAGGTGGTTGCCGCAAAAATGATGCAGCTCTCCCGCGAGCAGGCGGAGGGTTTTTACGCCGAGCACAAAGAGCGGCCATTTTTTAAGGATTTGGTGGGCTTTATGACATCCGGTCCCGTTGTCGTTCAGGTTCTGGAAGGCGAAAATGCCATTGCCCGCAACCGCGAACTAATGGGCGCCACCAATCCCCAGGAAGCGGCTCCCGGTACCATTCGCGCCGACTTCGCCGAAACCATTGACGCCAACGCTGTCCATGGCTCGGACTCGGCTGCGGCCGCCGGTCGCGAAGTAAAGTATTTTTTTGACGATAAAGAACTTTGTGACCGTTAACCGTTACAGAAAACCTCTGTTTGGCCAGACAGGTTTGACCCAATGACTGCGATAGCAACAGAGACAGTGCAACTCCACAAGCCCCGTGAAGGCAAAATTAACCTTCTGGGGCTTTCTGCTGAAAAGCTGGAGCAGTTTTTTGCCGACCTTGGCGAAAAACGTTTTCGCGTGCCCCAGGTGCTCAAGTGGATACATCAGCGCGGCGTGGTGGATTTTGCCGAGATGACCGATCTTTCCAAAACCCTGCGGGAAAAACTGGCAGAGATCGCCGAAGTGCGCCCGCCAGAACTGGTTTCCCAGCACGATTCCGCCGATGGCACCCGCAAATGGCTGGTGCGCACAGAGAGCGGCGACTGCGTCGAGGCGGTGTGGATACCCGAAGATGGCCGGGGAACCCTCTGCGTTTCTTCCCAGATTGGTTGCTCCCTGGACTGCAGTTTCTGCGCCACCGGCAAGCAGGGTTTCAGCCGCGACCTGACCGCAGCGGAAATTGTCGGTCAGCTGTGGGTGGCTCTGGGTTCTTTCGGCAAATACGGCATGCATGAAAATCGTCCTGTCACCAATGTGGTGATGATGGGCATGGGCGAGCCGTTGATGAATTTTGACAATGTCGTCGACGCCATGAACCTGATGATGCACGACTGCGCCTATGGGCTGTCGAAACGTCGAGTGACGCTGAGCACCGCAGGGGTGGTGCCGGCGCTGGATAAGCTGGGGGATGTCACCGATGTCTCTCTGGCTATTTCCCTGCACGCGCCCAATAATGAGCTGCGCAATGAACTGGTGCCCATCAATCGCAAATACCCGCTGGAAACCCTGATCGCCTCGGCGCGCAATTATCTCGGCAAGCTGCCGGATACTCATCGCAAGGTGACCGTGGAGTACACATTGATCGACCATGTCAATGATCGCCAGGAGCACGCCCATGAACTGGCTGAACTGCTGAAGGATTTACCCTGCAAAATCAATCTGATTCCCTTCAATCCGTTTCCCAACTCTGGCTATCAGCGGGTTTCCGGTAATTCCTTGAGCAGGTTCCGGGATATTCTTATCAAAGCGGGTTACACTGTCACCGTGCGCACAACCCGCGGCGATGATATTGCCGCGGCCTGTGGCCAGCTGGCAGGTGACTTTAACGACAAAACCCGGCGCAAAGAGCGTTATCAGCAGCGCTATCAGCAGGGTGAACAGGAAGCGACCATTAAACTGGTTAATGTGGGGGAGTAGATTGCGACTTGCGGTGCTGAGCAAAGCCTTTGTTCTGGTGTTGGTGATGACCACGGCTGTCATAACCGGCTGTGCGTCCTCCGGCGGTTACAAACCCGAGTCGGACAGGAGCAAAGCCCTTCATGACCATATCCAGCTCGGCCTCAACTACATCGGCGAAGGCAATCGCCAAATGGCGCGAGTCCACCTTCTGAAGGCTCTTGAAATAGACAGTAAATCAGCTCCTGCCCACAACGGCATGGCGCTGCTGTTTCAGCTTGAACTGGAAAAGGAACTGGCTGATGAGCACTTCAGAAAAGCCATTTCCTACGACAAAAAATTCACGCGAGCCCGCAATAACTACGGTGTTTTCCTCTACCAGGAAGGCCGTTACAAAGATGCCTATGAACAGTTTGTCGCCGCCGGTGAAGATACCGCCTACAAACTGCGCCCCCAGGTATTTCTCAGTATTGGCGTCTGCGCAAAACAATTGGGCAAGGCCGAGAAAGCGGAGGGGGCCTGGACAAAAGCCATCGCCCTGTCGCCCCGCTACCCTCAGCCCTATCTGGAGCTGGCGGAGTATTATTACGACCGCAAAGACTACGCCAGGGCGCGGGGTTACCTGAAAACCTTTGATGATTTGACCAGACCCCAGGCACGAAGCCTGTGGCTGGCGGTGCGAATTGCCGATCATTATGGCGACAAGAATGCCGTCGCCAGCAAGGGGCTTGCCCTTGAGAAACTCTTTACCAACTCCCGGGAAAACCGTGAATATCAGGCTTGGTTAAAAAATGAAGCACGACACTAACAAAGCCAAACAGGGCATTGCCCCCCCGGACAGCCATGCCCTGGAGAATCCGGGGCAGGCACTGCGTAATATTCGCATGGCCAAAGGCATCCCTGACGATTATGTGCAGCGCCAGCTTGGCCTGGGAGAGAGTACCTTTCATGCGCTGGAAACTGATGATCATCGCCGCTTGCCGTCCCCGGTTTTTGTCAAAGGCTATTTGCGCCGTTATGCGGAGTTGATGGCCGTGCGCCCGGCTCCTGTGCTTGCCAGTTACCAGCGCTTTCTCGAGCGCGAAGGTCTCGCGGCTGCACCCCCGGCGCCGCCAGTCGACAGGCCGCTGATTGCCATGGCCGGTTCGGCAATTGCGCTGCTATTGGCAACTTCCCTGGTATTTGGGGCCATCCTGGTTGACGACGGCGCAGAGATTAATTCACAGTTCTCCGGGACTGAAGAGATTGACAGCAGGGACGACAACAAAATGCCCGGCGCTTATCCCCAGGCCAGCGGCGACGCGGTAAAGACTGAAAATACCTTTCACCTCAGCTTTGCCACCGACAGCTGGGTCGAGGTAGTGGATGCCAGAGACCACATTCTTGCAGTTTCCCTGCAGCGGGCTGGCGACAGCCTGCAACTGGAAGGCGTACCGCCTTTTAAAATTACCCTGGGTTACGGTCCCGGCGTCACATTGACCTATCTCGATGAGCCGGTGCCCCTGCAACCTGATCCTGAAACTTTTGCCGTTGAGATGACTCTGGGTCAATGAGCACGCCACACTGCCCGATAAAGCGGCGTAAATCCCGCCAAATCATGGTCGGCTCCGTTCCCGTGGGTGGCGATGCCCCCATCAGTGTACAGAGTATGACCAATACGGAAACCACCGATGTTGCCGCCACCGTCGCCCAGATTCTGCGTCTGGAAAATGCCGGTGCCGATATTGTTCGCGTTTCGGTACCCTCAATGGAGGCCGCAGTCGCTTTTGGCGAAATTCGCCGCCAGACCCATGTTCCCCTGGTGGCAGACATCCATTTTGACTACAAAATCGCCCTTAAAGTGATTGACGAAGGTGTGGACTGCCTGCGTATCAATCCTGGCAATATCGGCCGGGAAGACAGGGTGCGCGCTGTTGTCGAAAAATCCCGCGACCACAATATCCCCATCCGCATCGGTGTTAACGCCGGTTCCCTGGAAAAAGACCTGCAGCGCAAATACGGTGAGCCCACCGCCGAGTCCCTGGTGGAATCCGCCATGCGCCATATCGATATTCTCGAACGCCTCGATTTTCACGAGTACAAACTCAGCCTCAAGGCCTCCGACGTCTTTATGGCGGTAGAGGCCTACCGCCTGATTGCCAGCCAGATTGACAATCCCCTGCACCTCGGCATCACCGAAGCCGGTGGCCTGCGCTCGGGAACCGTCAAATCCGCCGTCGGCCTCGGCATGCTACTGATGGACGGCATAGGCGATACCCTGAGAATTTCGCTGGCGGCTGATCCCGTTGAAGAAGTGAAGGTGGGTTGGGATATTCTCAAAAGCCTGAAATTGCGCTCAAAGGGGATCAATATCATCGCCTGCCCCAGCTGTTCGCGACAGAATTTTGATGTCATTGCCACGGTCAATGCCCTTGAACAACGGCTTGAAGATATTACCGTCGCCATGGATGTGTCCATTATCGGCTGCGTTGTCAACGGCCCCGGAGAAGCCAAGGTTTCAGATCTGGGGCTGACCGGCGGCACCCCCAACAACCTGCTTTATGTGGATGGCAGGATTAGTGGCAAGCTGCAGCAGGATGGCCTTGTCGACAATCTCGAACGCCTGATTCGCGAAAAAGCCCGGGTACGGGCAGCCGAGGCCGATGCTATCATTGCCTCCTCCAAAGGAAGTGTCGATTAACCAATGAAAAAAATTCAGTCTATTCGGGGAATGAACGATCTCCTCCCCGATGAATCCCCTGTATGGCAATACCTCGAAGACAGCGTTCGCCAGCTGTTTGAGCGTTATGGGCTCAGGGAAATCCGCTTTCCCATTCTTGAGCAGACAGAGCTGTTTAAGCGCTCCATTGGTGAAGTCACCGATATTGTTGAGAAAGAAATGTACACCTTTCTCGACCGCAACAATGAAAGCCTGACACTGCGACCCGAGGGCACAGCGGGCTGTGTGCGCGCCTGCGAGGAGGCGGGGCTGTTTAACCAGTCGCCAAGGCTCTGGTATCGCGGCCCCATGTTTCGCTATGAACGGCCGCAAAAAGGCCGCCTGCGTCAGTTCCATCAGATCGGCGCGGAAATTTTCGGCCTCGACGGGCCGGATATCGATGCCGAGCTGCTGATTTTGACCAACAGATTGTGGCAGGAACTGGGCTTAAGCGATCATGTGCGCCTGGAAATCAACTCCCTGGGCACTGCACAGGATCGCGCCAACTACAGAGACGCCCTGGTGGCCTGGCTTGAGGTGCGCCAACAGCATCTTGATGAGGACAGTCAGCGGCGTCTGGCCACGAATCCCCTGCGCATTCTCGACAGTAAAAACCCTGAAACCCAGGCGCTGTTGGTGGATGCGCCGCGGCTCAGCCAGTATCTCGGCGATGAAGCCGCCAAGCATTTTGCCGGACTTTGCGCTATTCTCGACGCCGCCGGGGTGACATACGCCGTCAACGAAAAACTGGTTCGCGGCCTGGATTATTACGGCAAAACGGTTTTTGAATGGGTCACCAGTTCCCTGGGTGCCCAGGGAACCGTCTGTGCCGGCGGTCGTTATGACGGCCTTGTCGAGCAGCTGGGCGGTAAGTCTACCCCTGCGGTGGGTTTTGCCATGGGGGTTGAGCGCCTGGTGTTGCTGCTGGAAGCCGCGAATGCGGTACCCGAGACCATCGGCCAGGGAGCCGATGTCTATGTGGTTGGTGTCGGTGATGTCAGTGCCCAGATGCTGGTGGCGGCGGAAACAGTCCGCAGCTTTTGCCCCCAGCTGCGGGTGCTCAGCCACTGCGGTGGTGGCAGCTTTAAAAGTCAGTTCAAAAAAGCTGACCGCAGCGGCGCCCTTGTCGCCCTGGTGGTGGGCGAGGATGAAGCGGCGCAAGGGCAGGTGACCCTGAAGTTTCTGCGGGAGGATATTCCCCAGCAAACTCTGGCCATGGCCGCGGCTGTGGACTTGATCAAAACCCGTTTTAGCCGCCCCCATTGACACAGCGGGCAATCCCGGTGAATACCGGTTTGATTGCCGGGTTAAGGGTTGCGGGTTGGCGAAATAAAAATTTGACTGGAGTGAATTGTGGCAGACCATCTCAACGATGAAGAACGACTCGAAGCGATAAAAAAATGGTGGCAACGCAATGGCATGGGCTTGGTGCTTGCCGTGGTTTTGACCCTGGGGGGCTGGTATGGCTGGCAGTATTGGCAGGACAGACGGCAGGGGAATGCGGAGGAGTCGTCCTACGTCTATATGGCCATGCTCGATGCCATCACTCTGTGGGAGCAAGACGCCAGTGAAGAAAATGCAACCGCTGCCGTCGCCCATGCTGAAACCCTGAAAAAACTCGGCAAGAACAGTCTCTACGCTATTTATGGCGCTATGACTCTGGCGAAACTGGCGGCGGCGGATGGCGATTACGCCAATGCGGCGGCGGAATTGCAGTGGGCGCTGGAGGATAGCGACGATGCCAGCATTCAGGCGCTTATTCGCCTGCGGCTTGCCAATGTGGAATTTGCCCGTGACAATAGCGACCAGGCATTGACACTGCTGAATCAGACGCCGCCGGAGTCCTTTGTTGCCCTCTATGAAGAACTCAAAGGGGATATTCTCGTTGCGCAGGGAAAGCGTGAAGATGCTGGAAATGCCTACAAAGTGGCGCTGGAAAAGCTCAAGGACACGGATACCCGCGCCCAGGCGCTGCTGGAGCTTAAACTTAATGAAGTAATGCCTGACGCGGAGACAACAGCCGTCGGGGAGGACGAAGCCTGATGAGAATACTGATCCCCTTACTCGCCGCCACACTGCTGCTGTCTGGCTGTAGTACCCTCAAATTTTGGGAAGACGATGAAGTCGACGAGCTGGCGCCCGCCGAACTCGTCGATTTTAAAGAAGAAGTCCGTGTCGAAAAACTCTGGTCGCGGGGTGTCGGCGGTCAGGATGAACTCTACTCCAGCTTGCGCCCAGCCCTGGCGGACAATGTGATCTACGCCGCCAACGATGGCGGCAAAGTGGTGGCTATCAACGCCAGCAACGGCAAGGTGCTGTGGAAAGAAGATGTGGATCAGGATATCAGTGGCGGTGTCGGGGTTGGCGGCGATCTTGTCCTGGTTGCCGATATCGAAGGCCGCATTTTTGCCCTCGACCGCAACAGTGGCGATCTGCGTTGGAAAACCAGCATTAACAGGGAAGTGCTGTCGGCTCCCGCCAGTAATGG
This sequence comes from Porticoccaceae bacterium, assembly GCA_023228865.1. Next base: position 67,156 of record JALOAH010000009.1, read on the forward strand.
CGACGAAGTGGTGGTTCAAACCCTCGACGGCTTCCTGGTGGGACTCAATGGCCATAATGGCGGCGAACTCTGGCGCTACCGCGCCGACATTCCGTCACTGACGTTGAGGGCGCCAACATCCCCGGTGATTACCGGCAATACCGTGATTGCCGGCTTTGCCAACGGCAAGCTGGTGGCCCTCAATACCGCCAGCGGCGCGCTTCTGTGGGAAAACCGTGTTGCCCTGCCCAAAGGCCGTTCCGAACTGGAGCGCATGGTGGATATTGCCGGTTCCCCTATTCTTGAGGGCGACATGGTCTATGTAACCAGCTACCACGGTCGTGCCGCCGCCATCACCAGGGGCACGGGACGCAGCATTTGGTATCAGGATTTGTCGAGCGTTCAGCAGCCGGGCTATGGCATGGATCAAGTCTATGTCACCCAGGACAACGATGAGGTCAAGGCACTGCGCGCCACGAGTGGCCAGGTGCTGTGGTCAAATGTGCAAATGACCTACCGCCAGCTCAGCGCCCCCGGTTATGCCGCCGGTTATGTGGCGGTTGGCGATGCGGAAGGTTATCTCCATGTGCTCTCGGCAAATGATGGCCGCATGGTAGGCCGTAAAAAAGTTGATGGCAGCGGCGTCAGCGCCCCTATCCTGTCCGATGGTCGCGTCGTCTATGTGTTTGATAACGACGGCGATATTACGGCGTTTACCTTCAAGGCAAAATAGGTTGCCCGGAGCACCGTCATTTAAAAGCCTGCCATTGCGGCAGGCTTTTTTATGGACAATCTTTTATTCCTCATATAGATAGGGGCTATGAGTGAAATAGCCTTTTTTAATTTTCCAATTTTCCCGTAGTAAGACTATGCTGAGATTCCGATCTAACAATAAGTTGAAGGAGTATCACCATGGCGCTTAAAGGCTCCAAAACCGAACAAAATCTCAAAGACGCCTTTGCCGGCGAATCCCAGGCCAACCGCCGCTATCTCTACTTTGCTTCAAAAGCGGACGTTGAAGGCTACAACGATGTTGCTGCGGTTTTCCGCTCAACCGCTGAAGGTGAAACCGGTCACGCCCACGGCCACCTGGAATACCTCGAAGAAGTTGGCGATCCCGCCACGGGGTTGCCCATCGGCGCTACGGCGAACAATCTCAAGGCTGCTATCGCCGGTGAAACCCACGAATACACCGACATGTATCCCGGTATGGCAAAAACCGCTCGCGATGAAGGTTTTGACGAAATCGCCGACTGGTTTGAAACCCTGGGCAAGGCCGAGCGCAGTCACGCCAACCGCTTCCAGAAGGCGCTGGATTCCCTGGACGCTTAAACCGCGAGCCAACTTCCACTGGTAAGTGGCGCACAAGCCGCAACCCGGGTTGTGCGCTGCGTTGTGCCTGATGATTAGAAAATGCCGAGGTAAAGCCAATGAAAGAAGGCAGCCTGGAAGCCCCCACCCGCCATGCCATCAACTGGCAGGACGATGAATTTTACGATGAAGGCGCTCTCAACCAGGAGCTTGAGCGGGTTTACGACATTTGCCACGGCTGTCGCCGTTGCGTCAGTCTTTGCAACGCCTTTCCCACCCTGTTTGATTTGGTCGACGCATCGGCAACCATGGAAGTGGATGGCGTTGCCAAGGAAGACTACATCAAGGTAGTTGATGAGTGTTACCTCTGCGACCTCTGCTATATGACCAAGTGCCCCTATGTGCCGCCCCATTCGTGGAATGTGGATTTTCCCCATTTAATGCTGAGGGCAAAGGCCGTTAAATTTCGCCAGGGAAAAAGCACCTTCAGGGATAAGTTCCTTTCCAGCACCGACGCCCTGGGAAAAATGGCCACCACCATTCCCCTGGTGGATGTCACCGTCAATGCGGTGAACAGAAATTCCCTCGGCCGCAAGGTGCTGGCGAAAACCCTGGGTTTGCACCCTGAGGCGACCCTGCCGGAATTTAATCACAAAACCGCCAGGCGCCGTGCAGGCAAATTGATCAGCCCCTCCGCCGAGATAAAAGCCACGGAAACCACCACTGGCAGGGTAGCGCTCTTCACCACCTGCTATGGCAATTACAACAAGCCGGATGTCTGCGAAGACCTGATTCGCGCCTTTCAGCATAATGCTGTGGACGTGGTGCTGCCAAAAACCGAAGCCTGTTGCGGCATGCCAAAACTGGAATTGGGGGATATAGACGCAGTGATTCGCGCGGCTAAAGTCAATATTCCTGTACTGGCAGCGCTGGTTGATCAGGGCTATGACATCGTCGCGCCGGTGCCCTCCTGCGTGCTCATGTTCAAGCAGGAATTGCCCTTGATGCTACCGAATGACCCCGATGTTAAAAAAGTTCAACAGGCCATGTTCGATCCTTTTGAATATCTGATGCTGCGCCACAAGGCCGGCTTGCTGAACACGGATTTTAAACAGCCCCTGGGGGATGTCAGTTACCAGGTTGCCTGTCACTTGCGGGTGCAGAATATCGGCCTCAAAACCCGGGATGTGCTCAACCTGGTGCCGCAAACTCGGGTCAATGCCATTGAGCGCTGTTCCGGCCACGATGGCACCTATGCGGTGCGCATCGAATCCCACGAGGCTTCCGTCAAAATCGCGCGCCCGGTTGCCCGCAAAGTGGATGAGCAAAAACCCCGGCATTTCGCCAGCGACTGTCCCATGGCCGCCCAACAGATAGCCGATGTCGCCACGGTCAATGTGCTTCCAGAGCACCCCATGAGTCTGTTGCGCAAAGCCTACGCTATTTAGGAGTGAGTTCCGTGAAGTTAACCCGCAGCGACCTGATGTCTCTGGAAAACTACGC
>JALOAH010000086.1 GCA_023228865.1 Porticoccaceae bacterium
CCACATCTCTAGGGTCGAGATTGCGACCGGGAAGCAAGCGCACATCGCCAAAAGGGGAAAACAGCTGTTCCACTCCCGGCATATTTTCGTCAGCAACGATTTTGACCATTGAGTTGGCAGCCCTGGGTTTTACAGTTCCAGCTGTTGATAGCTGTCGGGGTTGAGTGCGTCCACTGTACCGTAAAAGTGCGCCAGGGCGCCGATAAATTGTGCCGGACGCGGAGGCAATTCACCATTGCAGTAGGCCACTGCCTGGCGCCGCAGGGCATCAAGAAAATCTACGGAAGGCTCCGTGGCGCCGACGTCTCCGGCGGAAAGATTATCGGCGCTGACCCTGAATTTAATGCCCGCAGCAATGGAAAACAGCCATTCCAGCGCCTGGGGTTTCACCTCTACCTGCTCAAAGGCGCGCTGCTGGTTTAATGTGCGCCCATCCGGGTTGTACCAGTAGCCGAAATCCACCCGCCGGCGGCGCGCTTCCCCGGCAATACACCAATGGGCGATTTCGTGAAGGGCGCTGGAGAAATAATCCTCCCGATAAAAAATGTGGTGGTTGGGGCAGTCCTCGTTCGCAGGCTGATAAAGGGGTTCATCCGCACCGCCCACCAGCAAGGTGTTGTAGGCATCAAAAAAAGTTTCCCTGAACAGGAATTCCAGCTGAACAGCCTGTGGCTGGCTCCCTTTCATCCCCAGCCCTCGGCATCGGCTTCGTGACATTGAACCTGGCAGAGCCAGCGAAAATACTCCCCGGATAAAAAGGGTTTGCCTTCAAGCAATTGATTGAGATACCAGCGCAACGGCAGAACATCCTCGCCAATGTTGGCTGGGTTGGCGACATAGACCCAGCCGGGAATCACCCCCTGGTCAGTATGAACGGGGAAACGCTCCCTGCTGTAATACCTGGGTGTCCCTTCAAAGGGATCCATCAGTTCGATCTGCTGCTCATCGGCAAGGCGGTAGAGAACCCCTTCAACAACCTGCCCCGGCGACCAGCCCACATTGGCGCAGGCCCACTGGGCATTGTGCCTGGAACGCTTGTTGAAACGCAGCGCCATGTTCTGCAGCTTTCCGGGCATGGCGTCAACCACGGCAAGCCCCCGCTGCGCCATGCGCGCGGGATTCATATTGGATCCGTAGGCAAAATAATAGGGCATGGAGCATCCAAAAAAAGTTGGCACAGGCTATTGTGCTCGGCGTTAATCACGGGTACCTTAGCAAGGGATGGCTGCATTCTTCCAGAGCCATTTCGGTTTTTCACCGACACCATCTCGAGGAGGCGTATTATGACTACCTCAACCGACGACCACAACTTCAACAATGTGGTTGATCTCTTCTCCGGGAAACCCTATTCCCAGCGTCACAGTCACCGCATTATTCGTCTCGCCCCCGAACTGGACGGCCTGGAAATGATCTATTCCAATCAGGCGCATCCAGACAAGTTCTTCAGTATCAAGATACTGTGCTGGGCGCTGCGGGCAAATGACGAAGTGGTGGGGCTTGTGCCCTGGCTGAATAAGCTGACCCCCTGCTGTGATATTCAGGATCCCCTGAACGGCAAGTGGGAAGGCTATTACGATCCCGGTATCGACGAAGTCTTTTTCGATCCGCCAATCCACAAAATTGTCGAACTGGAGTCTGCGGCGGAGTATTACGAAATGGATTGGGAAAGCGATGAGGATATCGTTCAGGAAATTCCCGACACCATCGGCACCCATGCGGTGCTGTCCAGTGACGGCTTCCGCTCAATCCTCCTGAAAGAGGTTATCAGCTGGCGCTTGCAGGCAAACGGCAATGTATCCGGCATGCTGGTGGACGACGACAAGATCGTTGACACCCCGGTACTGCCCGGCGACAACTGCCTGTTTCCTGCCAACAGCAATGAGGCGTTCCGCTATTTCTTTCAGCACCACATTGCCAACAAAATCAAAGCGCAGGATCCAGAAGCCATAGCGGCAATTTCCAGCCTGGTGGAAAGCTGAGGCTGGCAGCGGACTTAACAAAAAGGAGAAGTGGAAAAATTACCTTTAATATAGGCAATACTGACAAAGCCATTTGCGACTATTGAGAAATACTTGCCTGTTTTTTAACAGCCTTTGCCCTGATTTTGGGCAAATCAAGTATTTTTTTCCTCAGCATTTCCTGCCTCATAGCCTATCTTTTTTATAACCCCTGCTTTCACTGTCCCAACTGCTCCGCCTGCCAGGAGAGAATAGCTGCGGCGATAGCGATGTCTTCCTCACGGGTGATTTTGATATTGTCCCGGCAGCCGGGAACCGCTTCCGGGGAGAATCCCGCCAGTTCCACCGCCATGGACTCATCGGTGGGAATGATTTGCTGCAGCAGCGCCTGGCTCAGGGACTCCACCAAGAGACCATAACGAAACATCTGCGGCGTCATTGCCGACCACAGGGTTGAGCGGTTTTGAGTGTTGGTAATTTTACTGCCATCGGCGACAACTTTAATGGTATCGCTGACGGGAGCCGCGAGAATGCCGCCAACCGGAGAGTCCTTGAGGGTTTCCAGCAGGCGCTGAATATCGTCAACTCTCACGCAGGGACGGGCGACATCATGAACCAGCACCCAGTCGTCATCTGCCGCTTGTTCCGCCAGGGCGGCGAGGGCATGGCTCACAGAATGGACGCGCTCACTGCCACCGGTTACTGATCTAATGAGGGGGTGGCGACTAATTTCCAGGGTTTTCCAGTGCACGTCTTCGGGGTGAATGGCAACCACGATTCCCGCCGCTTTTACCGCCAGCAGACGCTCAAGGGTATGCTCGATAACGGTTTTACCGGCGAGCAGGGCATACTGCTTGGCAATGTCTCCGCCAAAACGGCTGCCGACGCCAGCAGCTGGCACTACAAACCAAAAGCTCATTCGCTGAATATCTCCACGGGCATTGCATCCCTGGGTTCATCTTCTTCGACGGGCGGTGGCGGCGGCAATTCCTTTGGCTGCTTCACTTCACGCCGTTTTTCCAGAACGAGAAAAAAGCTTTCATCCTCTTTTATCATGCCGAGGTCGGTACGCGCCCGCTCCTCAATGGCACCCGGATCTTCCCGCAGCCCTTCCACCTCTTCGGCGAGAATACGATTGCGCTCTGCCAGCAGGGCATTGCGGGATTTTTGCTGCTCCACCTGACGGGACAGTTGAACCTGCTGGGCAAAACTGCCCTCGCCAAACCACAGGCGGTATTGAAAAACCAGCAGCAAAAAGACCAGGCCAATGAAAAGCCAGCGCATAGGGTTGCGGAATATTTTCTTATACGGAAAACCAATCAAGTGTATACAACCGTCCTAAGTATTCACAAAAATATTCGCAAAAAAGAAAGGGCAGCCTTTAAGACCACCCTGTCAATTCCGTCGCCTCAGCGAACCTAACGGTTAAACTCGGCAAGTCCGCGATAGGGCGCGGTGCCGTCCAGCTCTGCCTCAATGCGCAGCAGGCGGTTATATTTGGCGACGCGATCGGAGCGGCACAATGAGCCGGTTTTAATCTGACCCGCCGCCGTGGCCACCGCCAGATCAGCGATGGTGGTATCTTCGGTTTCGCCGGAGCGGTGGGAAATCACCGCCGTATAACCGGCGTCCTTGGCCATTTTGATGGCGTCCAGGGTTTCCGAGAGGGAGCCGATTTGATTGAATTTGATAAGAATGGAATTGGCGATACCTTTGTCGATGCCCTCCTTGAGGATTTTTGTGTTGGTGACAAAGAGATCGTCGCCCACCAGCTGAACGCGGTTGCCGAGTTTTTCAGTCTGGTATTTCCAGCCCGCCCAGTCGGATTCGTCCTGGCCGTCCTCGATGGAAATAATCGGGTAGCGGTCGCAGAGTTCGGCAAGAAAATCGCTAAAGCCTTCGGAGGAATAGATTTTTCCTTCACCGGCCAGGTTGTATTGGCCGTCTTTGTAAAATTCTGATGCCGCGCAATCCAGCGCCAGGGTCACGTCTTTGCCGAGGATGTAGCCTGCGGCTTCTGTGGCTTCCTTGATAACCGCCAACGCTTCCGCGTTGGAAGACAGATTGGGGGCAAAGCCACCCTCGTCGCCGACAGCGGTATTCAAGCCCTTGCTGCTCAGCACTTTTTTCAGGGAGTGGAAAATTTCCGCGCCAATGCGCAGCGCTTCGGCAAAGGAAGTTGCCGCCACTGGCTGCACCATAAACTCCTGAATATCCACATTGTTGTCGGCGTGCTCACCACCGTTGATGATGTTCATCATCGGCACCGGCATGCTGTATTGGCCGCTGGTGCCATTGATATCGGCAATATGGGCATAGAGTGGTATTTTTTTCGCCTTGGCCGCCGCCTTGGCCGCCGCCAGGGAGACAGCGAGAATGGCGTTGGCGCCAAGTTTGGATTTGTTTTCCGTGCCATCCGCTTCGATCATCAGACGATCCAGTTCGCGCTGATCGGTGACGTCCTTGCCCAACAGCAGTTCGCGAATGCTGGTATTGATATTGCCGACGGCCTTGAGCACACCTTTGCCCAGATAGCGGGACTTGTCGCCATCGCGCAGTTCCAGCGCTTCCCGGGAACCTGTGGACGCACCCGAGGGCGCACAGGCACTGCCAACCTCGCCGGTTTCCAGTATGACATCGGCATTGACTGTGGGGTTGCCCCGGGAATCAAGGACTTCGTAGGCGCGAATATCAGCGATTTTGGTCATTACAGTTTTCTCCATTTGCAAAGGAATTTGGCTTGGCACTCAACAGCGGTCACCCTCTAATCTATTTTTGGCAAGGCCTATGTTATATCGATCTCGGGCAGTGACTTGACGACATCATCAATGGCTTTGACCTGCTCCAGAAAAGGCTTCAATTTATCCAGCGGCAGGGCACTGGGGCCGTCGCAAAGCGCCTTGTCGGGGTCTGGATGGGCTTCAAGAAAAAGTCCGGCGAGGCCAATCGCCATACCAGCGCGGGCAAGTTCCGCCACCTGATGGCGACGGCCACCGGAGGCCGCGCCCGCCGGATCGCGAAATTGCAGGGCGTGGGTGACGTCAAAAATCAAGGGCACACCGCCGCTGGCCTGTTTCATCACATTGAAACCGAGCATGTCCACCACCAGATTGTCGTAACCAAAGCAGGAACCGCGTTCACAGAGCATCAGCTGATCGTTGCCACACTCACGGAATTTCTCCACCAGATTGCCCACCTGGGACGGACTCATAAACTGGGGCTTTTTGATATTGATGAGGGCGCCGGTGGCAGCCATGGCCGCCACCAGATCGGTCTGGCGGGCGAGAAAAGCCGGCAGTTGAATAATGTCGCAGACTTCAGCCACTGGCCTGGCCTGACAAATTTCATGGACATCGGTAATCACCGGCACCTGAAATGTGGCTTTAATTTCTTCAAAAATGCGCAACCCCTCTTCCATGCCAGGGCCACGAAAGGAATGGATGGAGGTGCGGTTGGCCTTGTCGTAGGACGCCTTGAAAATATAGGGAATGGCCAACTCTTCCGTGGCGCGCACATAGTGTTCGGCAATCTGCATGGCCAGATCCCGGGACTCCAGTACATTCATGCCGCCAAGCAATACAAAGGGGGCATTGTTGGCAATAGCGATGTCATTGAGTTTCAGGGTCTTGGACAAAACCGTCATTTACTGTGCTCCCTGGGGATTTTTCTCTGCATAGGTAAGCGTCGCGTTGACAAAGCCGGTAAAAAGAGGGTGGCCATCCCGCGGCGTGGAGGTAAACTCCGGGTGAAACTGACAGGCAAAAAACCAGGGGTGATTGGGCAGCTCTATGGTTTCCACCAGGTGGTTCTCCACGGACCAGCCGCCAATTTTCAGACCCGCCTCCTGAAGCTGGGGAATAAAATGCTCGTTGACTTCGTAGCGGTGGCGATGCCTTTCGGTGATGGTGTCACTGCCATAAATTTCACGGGCTTTTGACCCCGGCTCCAGGGTCGCCGCCTGTGAACCCAGGCGCATGGTGCCACCGAGATCGGAGCCTTCATTGCGGGTTTCAACGCGGCCATCCTTGTCGATCCACTCGGTAATCAAACCCACCACTGGATAAGGGGTATCCTTGTCAAATTCGGTACTGTTGGCTTTGGCCAGCCCCACCACATTGCGGGCGAATTCGATCACCGCCAGCTGCATACCCAGGCAGATACCCAGATAGGGAATATTGTTTTCGCGAGCAAAGCGCACCGCCTTGATTTTGCCCTCGATACCACGACCGCCAAAACCACCGGGGACAAGAATTCCGTGGCAGCCGTCGAGAAGGCTCATGTTGTCCATCAGGTCTTCGGAATCCAGATAGCGCACCTTGACCCGGGTTTTGGTCTGGATACCGGCGTGGCCGAGGGATTCGTTGAGAGATTTATAAGCATCCAGCAACTCCATGTACTTGCCCACCATGGCGATGGTGACTTCCTTCTCCGGGTTGAGCTGGTTATAGGCAACCCGCTCCCACTCGGCCAGCTCGCTGTCGCCGCAGGTGAGATTGAAGCGTTCAACCACAAATTGATCCAGCCCCCATTTATGAAGAAACATGGGTATACGGTAGATGGTATCCGCATCCACCAGCGGCACCACGGCGCGCTCTTCGACATTGGTAAAGAGGGCAATTTTTTTGCGCTGACTGTCGTCGATTTCCACTTCCGAGCGGCACAGCAGCACATCGGGCTGCAAGCCAATGGAGCGCAGCTCTTTGACCGAGTGCTGGGTGGGTTTGGTCTTGGTTTCGCCGGCGGTGGCGATATAGGGCACCAGGGTGAGATGAATCAGCAGCGAGCGGTGGCTGCCCAGCTCAAGCTTGAGCTGGCGAATGGCTTCGAGAAAAGGTTGCGACTCGATGTCGCCCACGGTGCCACCCACTTCCACCAGGGCGATATCCGCACCTTCGCCGCCGACGAGGATACGGCGCTTGATTTCATCGGTGACATGGGGAATTACCTGCACGGTGCCGCCCAGATAGTCGCCGCGACGCTCGCGGCGAAGAATGGTTTCGTACACCTGGCCGCTGGTGAAGTTGTTGTTTCTGGTCATTTTCGAGCGCAAGAAACGCTCGTAGTGGCCGAGATCGAGATCGGTTTCGGCGCCGTCTTCGGTAACGAACACTTCCCCATGCTGAAAGGGGCTCATGGTGCCAGGGTCGACATTGAGATAGGGGTCGAGTTTGAGGATGGTCACTTTCAACCCTCGGGACTCAAGTACAGCGCCCAAAGACGCGGAGGCAATGCCTTTCCCCAAAGAGGAAACCACACCACCGGTTACAAAAATAAAACGTGTCATCCTGGCCCTTGCTAGATGTTGGATAATGAAAACTGTCGGGAAAACGCGGCTAGCGGAGGGAGAAAAAATTCTTGCCGCCACCTTCCTCAAGATGGGAAGCCAGACTACCAGAAAGGGCTATTTTGCTCAATTAAAAAGATGCTCAAACAACCACTAATCGCAAACCCTTGGCGGCCCTGTCAAGTTGGCGGCGCCACGGGCGCGCCGCGCAACTCCCGCTGTAACTGTCGCGTTTGGCCAGTCCAGTGCACCCGAACTCCGACCTCGCCGGGGTCACAACCACAGCCGGCACAGACAAACAGATCCGCCACCGCTGCCAACCCACCGTTGATATAGACCAGTGGCGCCAGGTTGCGCAGCCAGGGTTCAAGGCCGTATTCCTGGAACAGTTTTTTCAGCGGCGCCGACCCCGATCTGCCCAGGGGTCGACAGCGCTCGCCACCCTGGCGAAAGCGAATTTCAATTTTATCTGTTGGCTGAACTCGCAGGGCATTGCCACCTTGACCTGGGGCAAACTGCAATTCAAAGCCATCGCCAAGAGGCAAGGGGTTGGCAAGCCCGGCAACAGGGAGGACATCAACGCGACAATTGCCGGATTCCGGTGCCGCCAGCCCCCACGGCTGCGGCGGCAGCAGAAAAAGCCGGTTGCGAAAACGGCGAAACTGCCCCCCCCGCCACGAAACCCTGGGGGCGGCATCTTCCCTGGCGCGAACCAAGTCCGTCATCACCGCGCTCAGAGTATGGACACCAAAAGGCGCCAGCCCCTCAAAGGCCACCCACTCGCGCAGTAAATTGTGCTGACGGGGTTCACTCAACCCCATAAAAGCGGCGAGATCAATGCTGGCGCCGAGGCGTTCTGAGCGTCTATCGGCGGCGACAAGATCTTGCTCAGCCCGCTCCACCAGCAGGCGATTGGCTTTAGCGCATTGGCCAGCACTGCGCACCAGGCGCTGGCGGTAATCCGGCCAGCGTTTAGCAATGGCGGGAATCACTTCATGGCGCAGATAGTTGCGGTCAAAGGTTGTCCCATCATTGGACTCGTCGTGAATCCAGCGAAGATTTTTGTCTGCGGCATAGGTTTCCAGGTGCTGGCGACTGTAACCCAGCAAGGGGCGCAACAATTGTCCTTCCCCCAGGGGTCGCGCTGCTGGTATTCCCGCCAGCCCCTTGGGGCCTGAACCCCGCAACATTCGGTATATGAGGGTTTCAACCTGGTCATCCTGGTGATGGGCCATGAGCAGGAAATCCCCAGGTTGCAGCAATGCCTGAAAATAGTCGTAACGCCCGCGCCGCGCCGCCTGTTCCAGCCCCTCGCCGGTTGCCTCAATACGAAGCTGATGGTGAATAAACGGAATCGCCAACAGCGCGCAAACCTGGCGGCAATGCTCCTGCCAGTAGTCGCTGTTTGGGGACAGATGTTGATTGATATGCACCGCCCGCAGTTTTTCCCGGGGCAGTTCGGCACTGGCGGCGTCGAGCAAAACAGAGGAGTCGAGACCGCCGCTGTAGGCGATATAAATCTGCGGCGCCCCACTCAGTTCAGAGAGGTATGGGGTCAGCAGGGGTCTGGCGAGGGAGGCCATTGCGAACTGACCGGCACTTGGCGCTAGTTGCCGTAGGACATCAGCCTGTCAAACCGTTTTTTCAGCAATTGATCCAAAGGTACAGATTTGAGCTGATCCACCTGGGTGACCAGCCTCGACTTGAGGGTATTGGCCATGGTTTCCAGATCCCGATGGGCGCCGCCCGGGGGTTCGGGAATGGTTTCGTCGACGATGCCCAGTTCTTCAAGAATTTTTGAGGTGACACCCATGGCTTCTGCGGCCAGCGGCGCTTTTTCCACGGTTTTCCAGATGATATTGGCGCAACCCTCGGGAGAGATTACAAAATAGGTGGCGTACTGGAGCATATTGAGTTTGTCGCCAACACCGATGGCAATGGCGCCGCCGGAGCTGCCTTCACCGATCACCGTGCAGATAATCGGGGTGCGCAAGCGCGACATGACCGCCAGGTTCTGGGCGATGGACTCGCTGATGCCGCGCTCTTCGGAATCGATACCGGGATAGGCTCCCGGCGTGTCGATAAGGGTTAAAACCGGCAATTTAAAACGCTCGGCCATTTCCATGAGGCGCAGAGCCTTGCGATAACCCTCGGGCTTGGGCATACCGAAATTGCGATAGACTTTCTCGTTGACGCCACGGCCTTTTTCTTCGCCGATAACCACCACCGGGCGACCATCGAGCCTGGCAATACCGCCGACAATGGCTTTGTCGTCGCCAAAATGGCGGTCGCCGTGAAGCTCGTCAAAATCTTCAAAGACCCGATTGATATAGTCCATGGCATAGGGGCGCTGGGGATGACGCGCCACTTTGACAATATCCCAGGCACTGAGATTGGCATAGATGGTTTCCGTCAGGCGCCGGGATTTATCCTTGAGCTTGGCGATCTCATCGGAAATATTGAGTTCATTGTCGTTGCCAACCAGCTGTAATTCTTCAATTTTAGCTTCAAGTTCGGCAATGGGTTGCTCAAAGTCGAGATAGTTCAAGTTCATTCTTTTGGGGAATCCTGTCTCAAGCAAAGGGGGCAGCAAAGGTTGCCAATTATTATACGCAACTTATCCCCCCACCCATAGCCCTGAGACCGCTGGGGAGACAAATTGGTCATTACGCCGAAACTTAAAGAAGAACGCAACGCCTTTATTTCCGGTTAGCGCACCCCCGCGCCACCGGGATCAGTCCTTGTCGGCGGCCACTACGGCCTGCTTCCCTTCACCAGCAAGGGCAAATTTTTCCGACTGGTACTGCCGGGCAATGACAGTGCGCGCCAGGGTATCGCCCTGCCGGGCGGCGACGACAAGCAGTTCTCGACTGGCCTTGATTTCGGCGACGGTGAACACACCGGGCTGCTGAAAAGCGACGAAAGCGGCGCCAAGGATTTGATCCTCACTAAAGGAAGCCGCGGTGGCAGCGGCGGCAACCAGGTTTGAAATCACCAACAAAACCCATAGCCTTTTCATAACCAATTCCTCTGACAACCTCCGCAGGTATCTGGATAAGACACCAGAGCAAACACCAGAAAACGCCACTACAACAGGAACTACTGACAGTTTTCTGATCCCATTTCAGGCATAGCAATAAGTTTGCCAGATATTTTGTTACCTTTTGTGACAGCCGGTGTTTTAAGCCTCCCCTTGCCACAGGTTTTAATGGTATTGAAGCTGAACGGCGGAAATACCGTAACTGTCCCTGAGCCTGGTGATCAATTCATCTTCAGGGGCGACACGCCATTGCTGCGGCAGCGCCACATCCCCTTCGGCGTCATCAAGCTGGTAATGAACCACCACGGGGCAGCTCCCTTCCCTGTAGGGTTGCAGAATATTGACCAAATTGGCCAATGGTTCGTAGCGAAGCTTTTCCGGGTTCACAGAGATGCGAATACTGCGCACATAATGCTGGCGCGCTTCCATCAGGGTTTTGATACTGCTGGCGCGCATCTTCAGACCGCCGGAGTAGTCGTCTTCACTGATGACTCCCTCAACAATAAGCACGGCATCCTTGGTGATTTTGTCGCGATATTCGCGATAGGCGTCGGCAAACACCGCCACTTCGAGGCGCCCGGAGCGGTCATCGAGCACCATAAACATCATACTGTCGCCTTTTTTGGTTTTCATGGCGCGCATACTCACCACCAAACCGGCAACCAGCTGGTTTTCCTTTGCCGGTTTAATGTAGTTGATGCGATCCTTGACCACGTGGCTGAGTTCTTCCACATATTCGTCGAGGGGATGCCCGGTCAGATAGAGCCCAAGGGTATCTTTTTCACCGTTGAGACGCTGCTTGATACTGAAGCGGCGCACGCGACTGTAACCCTGATAGCCAATTTCCGGAGCGCTTTCCGATACCGATGCGCCAAACAGGTCGCCCATACCGCTGGCGGCATTGCGGCTCTGCTGATCCGCCATTTTGATGGCCTCCTCCATGGCCGCCAACATCACGGCGCGGCCAAAGCCGGGATCTCCCGGCGGACCGATGGAGTCCAGGGCGCCGGAGCGAATGAGGGCGTCCAGTGCCCGCTTGTTGACCCTGCGCAAATCGACACGGGCGCAGAAATCAAAGAGATCCTTGAACGGCTTGCCGTTTCTCGCCGCGATAATACTCTCCACCGGCCCCTCCCCCAGGCCTTTGATGGCACCCAATCCGTAAACCACATGGCCGGCAGCGGAGACCGTGAAGCCGTACTGGCCGAGATTGACATCTGGGGGCGTGATGGTGAGATTCATGCTGCGGCACTCATCCACCAGAGTGACCACCTTGTCGGTGTTCTGCATATCCGCCGACAGTACCGCAGCCATAAATTCCGCCGGGTAATGGTGTTTGAGCCAGGCGGTCTGGTAGGCCAGCAGGGCGTAGGCCGCCGAGTGTGACTTGTTGAAACCGTAACCGGCAAACTTTTCCATCAAATCAAAAATATTGCTCGCCAGGTCGGCGTCGATACCGTTGTCTTTGGCGCCCGCCATAAACAGGGTGCGCTGCTTGGCCATTTCCTCCGGTTTCTTTTTACCCATGGCGCGGCGCAGCAGATCCGCTCCGCCCAGGGAGTAGCCACCGAGTACCTGGGCAATCTGCATCACCTGTTCCTGATAGAGAATAATGCCGTAGGTGGGCTCGAGCACAGGTTTCAAGGATTGGTGCTGGTACTGGGGATGGGGATAGGCCACCTCTGCCCTACCGTGCTTGCGGTTGATAAAATCGTCCACCATGCCGGATTCCAGCGGTCCCGGCCTGAACAGCGCCACCAGAGCGACGATATCTTCAAAGCAGTCGGGGCGCAGCTTTTTCATCAGCTCTTTCATGCCCCTGGATTCAAGCTGGAACACCGCCGTGGTTTCGGCACGCTGCATCAGCCGGTAGACGTCTATATCCTCAAGGGGAATCAGGTTGATATCCACCGGCGCTTCGCCGTTTTTCTCGCGCTTGACATTCACCATGGCCACCGCCCAGTCAATAATGGTCAATGTTCGCAGGCCGAGAAAGTCAAATTTCACCAGGCCGACCTGCTCGACGTCGTCCTTGTCGAACTGGGTCACCAGGCTGCCGCCGGTTTCATCGCAGTACAGCGGCGCAAAATCCGTGAGTTTGGTGGGAGCAATAACGACGCCACCGGCGTGCTTGCCAACATTGCGGGCGACACCTTCGAGCTGCAGCGCCATTTCCCAAATTTCAGCCGCTTCCTCATCATTGGCGAGAAACTCCCTCAGGACTTCCTCCTGCTCCTCAGCCTTGGTCAGGGTCATGCCGATATCCATGGGAATCATTTTCGACAGCTTGTCGGCGAGGCCGTAGGATTTCCCCTGCACTCGCGCCACATCCCGCACTACGGCTTTGGCGGCCATAGTACCGAAAGTGATAATTTGAGAGACAGCGTCGCGGCCGTAGGTATCCGCCACATAGGCGATGACGCGATCCCGGTTGTCCATGCAAAAATCGATATCAAAGTCGGGCATGGAGACCCGTTCGGGATTGAGAAAGCGTTCAAACAGCAGGTCGTAGGCCAGGGGATCGAGATCGGTAATTTCCAGGGCGTAAGCCACCAGGGAACCGGCGCCGGAGCCGCGCCCCGGCCCCACCGGAATGCGGTTTTGCTTGGCCCAGCGAATGAAATCCATAACGATCAGGAAATAACCGGGAAAGCCCATCTGCTCAATAATATCGAGCTCAAAACGGAGGCGATTGTTATAAACCTCCACTTTCTGCGCCCTGTCCGGAGTATCCAGGGGCAGAATCACTTCAAAGCGCTTTTCCAAGCCCTCATAGGCAAGCTTGTCAAAATAACTGTCGGTGGTCATGCCCTCGGGAATAGGGTATTCCGGCAGATAGTATTTGCCAAATTCCAGCTCCAGATTGCAGCGCTTGGCAATTTCCAGAGTGTTGGCCAATGCTTCGGGAATATCGGCAAACAATGCCGCCATTTCCTCCTCGCTGCGCAGGTACTGTTGGGGGCTGTAGCGATGCTCCCGGCGAGGGTCGTCGAGGGTGCGGCCATCGTGAATACAGACCCTGGCTTCGTGGGCGTCAAATTGATCTTCGCTGAGAAAACAGACTTCGTTGGTCGCTACGACCGGGCAGTTTTTTTCCGCAGCCAAGGCCATGACAGCATGAATATAGTCTTCCTCACCACTGCGACCGGTGCGGTTTAGCTCCAGATAAAAGCGCTGGGGAAATACACCCATCCAGTGATCCACCAGATCTCCGGCCAGGGCAGCTTTACCGGCAAGGAGGGCGCGGCCAATATCGCCATGAACACCGCCGGACAGCATAATCAGGCCTTCGTTGCGCGCCTCAAGCCAACCTCTGTGAATCGTGGGTCTTCCCTGCACCTGGCCTTCCTGGTAGCCCTGAGAAATCAGACAGGTCAAATTGTGGTAGCCGGTATTGTTTTGCACCAGCAGGGTGACATCGAATGGCAACTCGTCTGTGCCGGGATCAACCATTTTCAAATCACTGCCGCAAATCGGCTTTATTCCGGCGCCCAGCGCCGCTTTGTAGAATTTGACCAGGGCAAACAGGTTGCAGGCATCGGTGATGGCGACCGCAGGCATGGCCGCCGCCGTCAGGGCTTTGATCAGGGGTTTGATGCGAACAATGCCATCCACCAGGGAGTATTCTGTGTGAACTCGCAGATGTATAAAGCGTGGATCAGAAGCCATTGCACTGTTGTCCGAGGGTTGCCGTTGGAAAGCCACAGATTCTAGCAAAGGTGGTTTTGAATAGGGTAATTGATTGCCAGGGGTAATCAGCTGCAAGCGCCGAGCGCCGAGTTACAAGTTTTTGTGAGGCATATCAGGGGCAGCTTATTGAGCTATTTTTGAGTTTGCAAACCTAATGGCAGAAAAACATCCCTGACGGGTTTAAATGACCGGCGGTGGATGGCCGTGGCGCCCAGGCGCTTGAGCGCCTCGAGGTGAACCCTGGTGCCGTAACCCTTGTGGCCTGCAAAACCATAGCCGGGGTAAAGGCTATCGAAATCCGCCATCTCCCTGTCTCTGGTGACCTTGGCCAGAATCGAGGCGGCGCCAATCGCGGCTACCCTGGCATCCCCCTTGACCACAGCAGTGGCGCAATACCGCCACTTTGGCAAGCGGTTGCCATCCACCAGGACATGGTCGGGCTTGATTGCAAGACCGTCCACCGCCCTGGTCATCGCCAGCATTGTCGCCTGAAGAATATTGAGGCGGTCTATTTCTTCAACGGAGGCGCGGGCAATATGAAAGCAGAGGCAATTGGCAATAATGTCGTCAAAGAGTTTTTCCCGGCGTTTTTCCGTCAGCGCCTTGGAATCGCCAAGACCGGCAACAGGATTGTTGGGATCGAGAATAACCGCCGCTGTGACCACATCC
>JALOAH010000087.1 GCA_023228865.1 Porticoccaceae bacterium
TCCCGCTGGTGGCCACGGTCAAGCCCGGCGACGACTTCATTCTCGAATGCTATGACTGGACCGGCGGCCAGATCGCCAACAACGACAGCGCCGACGACGTGCGCGACGTCGACCTGACCCAGGTGCATTTCCTCTCCGGCCCGATCGGCGTCGAAGGCTGTGAGCCCGGCGACCTGCTGGAAGTGGACATCCTCGACATCGGCACCTTCGCCGAAAGCCAGTGGGGCTTCAATGGCTTCTTCGCCAAGACCAATGGCGGCGGCTTCCTGACCGAGCACTTCCCGGATGCGCAAAAATCCATCTGGGACTTCAACGGCATGTTCACCAAATCACGCCATGTGCCCAACGTCGAATTCCCCGGCCTGATCCACCCCGGCCTGATCGGCTGCCTGCCCTCCCGGGAAATGCTCGAAGAGTGGAACAAACGGGAAAAGGAACTATTCGAAACCGATCCCGAGCGTATACCCGGCCTGGCCAACCTGCCCTACGCCGAAACCGCGCACATGGGCCGCCTGACCGGCGAAGAAAAGGCCAAGGCCGCCGCCGAAGGCGCCCGCACCGTGCCACCGCGCGAGCATGGCGGCAACTGCGACATCAAGGACCTGTCGCGCGGTTCCAAGGTCTACTTCCCGGTTTACGTCAAAGGCGGCGGCCTGTCGGTCGGCGACCTGCACTTCAGCCAGGGCGACGGTGAAATCACCTTCTGCGGCGCCATCGAAATGGCCGGCTGGATTCACCTGCGGGTCAACCTGATCAAGGACGGCATGGCCAAGTACGGCATCAAGAACCCGATCTTCAAGCCCAGCCCGATCAAACCGCGCTACGACGACTACGTGATCTTCGAAGGCATCTCGGTCGACGAGCAAGGCAAGCAGCACTACCTGGACGTACACATCGCCTACCGCCAGGCCTGCCTCAACGCCATTGAATACCTGACCAAGTTCGGCTACACCCCGGCCCAGGGCTACGCCCTGCTCGGCTGCGCGCCGGTGGAAGGCCATATCAGCGGCGTGGTCGACGTGCCCAACGCCTGCGCCACCCTGTGGCTGCCGACCGACATCTTCGACTTCGACATCAACCCCAACGCCAACGGACCCGAGAAGAAGGTGACCGGGGGAATGGACGTACCGCTGTCGAAAGACAAGGAGTAACCGCACATGCCCTTGTACGACTACAAATGCCAGGATCATGGCCTGTTCCACGCCCTGGCGACCATGGACGAGTTCGACAAACCGCAGCCCTGCCCGCAGTGCGGCGTGATGTCAGCCAAGGTGATCCTGCTGCCAAGCCACCTGTTCAAGGTAGACGACAGCGAACGCAAGGCCCGCGACCGCAACGAACAGGCCATGCACAGCCCGATCCTGTCCACGCCCGACTACCGCGCCGAAGAACAGGCCCGGCATGAGCACAAACACGGCAAGGGCTGCGGTTGCGCGCATCAGAAACTGGGTAAGTCCAAGTTGTTCTGGACGGCCAACGGGGAGAAGATGTTTCCTTCGGCTAGGCCGTGGATGATTAGTCATTGAGTTTGAGGTTTCGCTTGTGAACCAAGGCCCTGCGATGCAGGGCCTTGGTGTTTTTGGAGGGTATGCGCGAGGTTAGACGGCCGCAATCGGACTGATCCGCAGGCCCCAACTACCTGAATGACATCGCACGACATCGACGTCAGACGATAGTTTCTACCGAACCGGCGATCGATCAAGCCAGGGAAATGGGTTGAACGAAGAGAGGACCAGAAACGTTAAGGTCCATCGGACCCCAATCACTCCATGACGCTCCTTTAGGCGCAAAAGAGAGGGCGCAATGCGCCCTCTAGTCATTTATGGCGTGACCGTTTTTTGCACCTCTCTGTCCACCATATCCTTGCCCAATCGGGTCCAGGTCAGCAGGAAGCACAGAGCGCTGGCAGCGTACAGGCAGGCCATTATGACCATGGAGGATTGCAGGCTTTGCGCGTAGACCTGTCCACAGACGTCCTGCAGACTCTGGTTCAGTTGACCGATCACGGCGGGGTGGCACTGGTTTCGTGCCAGTTCACCAGCCGCTACGCCGAGATCGGCGATACCGGACTTGAAGAAGATGTCGGAGATTGCGCCAATGAACAGCGGGCCGAAGCCGTAGCCAATCAGGTTGACGAGAAGCAGCATCACCGCCGTGGCCATTGCGCGCACACGCATGCTTACCACGCCCTGGCCGATCGTGTACTGAGCGGCTAGGTAGCCGTACTTCACAAAGCCGCCGATGATCAGGCCGATTGCAGCGTAGAGCAGATTGTCGGTGGTGAAGGCGAAGATATAAAAGGGAATCGACAGTGTCAGGCCTACCGCCGGTACCCAGGCGATGGCGCCCGGGTGCTTCTTGTAAATCCTGGTCGCTAGCCAACCGGTGGCGAAGGTGCCAACGGCGGCGGACAGGGCGACCGGTGTGTTGATCCAGATCGCAGCCTGACCGGCGGTAATTTCGTAGGTGCGGACCAGAAAGAGCGACTGGAACGAGGAGATACCGTAACCGCAGAACGCGGCAATGGTGGCGCCGGCGGTCATCATCCAGAAAGCAGGCTTACCCATCAGCTCGTGGATAGCCTCGCCCAGGCTGGCTCGCTCCTTTTTCGCGGTTTCCGGCGGATCGGTGTAGCCTCGCGGCGGCTCTTTGACCGTGAGTTTGAAAACAAGGGCGACCAGCAAGCCCGGCAAACCGACGACGAAGAAGGCGGTGCGCCAGTCGAACACGTCGGTGACCCAGCCGCCGACGAGGTTGGCGAACATGGTGCCGAGCGTTACGCCCATGGCGTAGAAGCCCAGTGCCTGGGACCGTTCACGCGGGATGAAATAGTCCGCGATCAGGGAGTTGGCCGGCGGCGTACAGCCGGCTTCACCAATACCCACACCGACGCGACACATCAGCAGAATCCAGAACGCGCCTATGGTGACCGAGCCGATGGTGACTTCGGTCGCCAGGCCGCAAAGCGCTGTCATCAGCGACCACAAGGCCACGCAGACGGTCATGATCCACACGCGATTGGCGACATCGGCAAAGCGCGCTAGCGGGATGCCCACGGCGGTGTAGAGCAAGGCGAAACCGAAGCCGGTGAGAAGCCCGAACTGGGTGTCTGTAATCCCGAGGTCCGGTACCAGGTCGGGGCCGACGACCGCTAGCAGGGCGCGATCGACGAAATTCAAGATGTAAATAAATGTCAGCGCGAAGAGCACATAATTGCGGTACGCCTTGGAGCCGTAGCCGGCCAAGTGGCCTTGGGCTCCCCCCTCTCTGGCAGTGATGGGTCTCATGGACAATACGCCTTCTAGGTTTGTTGTTATAAGTCGATGCGGGCTGTAATCGCACGCTGCTATTACCCACTCCTGACGGTGTCTGCCTGGCCTTAAGAACAGTTGAAAGCCCCTATCCGACTAGACGAACCTTGCCACTATATCGGCATAGTGGGGGTACGGTGGCGCGCAGAATTGTTAAGTTTTGTCGCGAGTAATATGCAGCCGCGAGCGAATGCCAGGACTCAGGCTTATAAGAGTCACCGCGACGCTTGATATTACGGCGTAGCAGCGGAACGGCCAGGCATGGTCGAGCCAAACGGCCCTTTTGAATACCCGTCCATAAGCAAATGGCATAACTTGAGCAGCACGTAGCTGAAACTCAGTCGAGGAAGATACGCTGACAATTCAGACGACTGCTTTTGGCCGATTTCTGCCAGTCATGACCAGCCTCCTCGAACTGGAATTGACCCATCATTCACGTCCCTTCTGACAGGCTCTACCCAATGGACAGAGCCAGCTTCCCGCAACACACTATCTGCATTCAGTCACAAACCTGCGGGCCAGTGCCCTCCCCCAAAAGGTTCAAGCATCAAGGAAGTCCCATGACCCTGAAAACCAGCGCCGACATCGTTCTGGCCGAAACCCATGGCGCCACCCGTGTGCTGGTCCTCAACCGCCCGGACAAGCGCAATGCGTTGGAAACCGCAATGTATGTGCTGATGGAACGGTATTTGGACGAAGCGCTGGCCGATCCGGCGATCGCCAATATCGTGCTGACCGGCGCGGGCAATTTCTTCTGTTCTGGCGGTGATCTGGAGTCGCTGGCGACCCGTGCGGCGTTGCCGGTCGAGGAGCGGGCGAACCTGATCGAGCGTCTGCACAGCCTGGTGCGCAAGCTGAAGTTCTGCCCCAAGCCAGTGATTGCCGCCATTGAGGGCGGTGCCGCTGGGGCGGGGGCTTCGTTGGCTTTTGCCGCTGATCTGATTGTGGCGGCGCAGGGTAGCTATGTGTCGATGGCCTATGTCAAAGCCGGGCTGGTGCCGGATGGTGGTGGTTCGGCGTTCCTGGCGCAGTCGTTGCCGCACCAGTTGGCAGCGGAAGTGGCGCTGTTCGGTGGGCGGTTGCCGGTGGAGCGCTTTGCCGCGGCCGGGGTGGTCAATCGGGTGGTGGCGCCGGGCACGGCGTTGCAGATGGCACTGGAGATGGGGCAGCAGTTGGCCGAGGGACCGAGGGAGTCGCAGGCAGCAATTCTGGAGTTGCTGGATGGGCCGGATCGTGAGGCGTTCGAGCGGCAGCTGGAACGTGAGAAGCAATTGATGGCGATTGCGCTGGGTGGCGCGGAAGCTGCTGAAGGAATCGCAGCCTTCAAGGAAAAGCGCGCGGCGCGGTTTTGATTGCTCGCGGATAGCACACTGCAGTCTTGAGCCGCCGGGACAGATTTCAATGCCTGTCCCGGTGGTTCAGATGAAGATCAGAAAATCTGACGTTTCGTTACGGTCCGGGCCAGTCGAGATCATGTCGATCAGTGTTCCGACCGGAAACATCCCCTCTGGCGGAATGCGAAGGTTTGCTGGGAAAATTTACTACCCTACCCTTTTATCACTTTGCAAAGCCGTCCAGCGTTCGCGTCGTGCTGGAGGACAGCTTGAGCATCGGAGGGAAGAAACTGGACGTACCAATGGAGACCCACCAGTTGGCGACCGCAGGCCGCATGGTAGCTAGCGGCCTGGGCGTGAGCGTGGTGCCCGCCCTATGCATTCAGCAGATGCCTAAACTAGGTGCCCGCTGCATTCCATTGACAAGCCCGGTGCTAGAACGACCTATCGGCATCCTGACCAAAGCTGATCATGAGTTATTCTTCGCCGCTCAGGCGCTTACCGATACTCTGGGACAACTCGATACTCAAACCTCCCAACAGGAAGCCACTACCCTTTTTGGAGACCGGTAAAGAAAATCTTGCAGAAGGCCTCTGCCACTTCTTCAGCGCTGTATTTACTGTTGGGTGTATACCAACGGTACGTCCAGTTGAGCATACCGAAGATAGTGTTGGCTGCTAGCGTCGCGGCGATATCGTTGCGAAAACTACCCTCCTCGATGCCTTCCTTGATCAGCGCCAATACTGCTCGTTCAAAGCCCTTGGTTTTGTCCAGCATCTCTTGTGCCCAAGGGGTTTTGGCATCCGCGATCTTGTGCATTTCTTCCTGTATATACAGGTACATATAAGGATAACTGTCGCTGTAGGACTTCATTAGCAGCTTGACCAACTGCTCCAGCTTATCCTGCGTGCTAATATCCTTGCGGGCCAGCACCAGTCCTACTTTCTCTGCGTTCTGCTCTACGCCGCCTTTTACCGCATCGCGGAAGAACTCTTCCTTGTTTCCTACATAATAGTAGACACTGGCACGATCCATCCCGGCATGGCTGGCAATATCATTGAGTGTTGTCGTCTGATAGCCTTTTTCCTTGAAAAGGTCCGCCGCGACACGAATCAATTCGTCCCTCTTTGCTTTGTATTTCGCCCCACCATCATTCAGGGCTGTTTTGCGCCGCTGGGAAATATTGCTATTTTTGGGTGACTTTGCCATTTACCACACTTTCCTATTAAAAGAGCAAAAACCATACCAGCATGTTCGCTTTAACGCGCCATGCTAGCTAGTACCGGCGCTCCCATCAAGAGAAGGAGCGAATGACCATATCTCAACGCGCCAGCTTACATCAGCTGAGATCCTCGCGGCCAGCAGCGATCCTAGTAATGATAGAAGCCTTGGCCATTTTTACGTCCCAGATATCCCGCCTCCACCATCTCCCTTAGCAGAGGAGCTGGACGGTATTTGGAGTCATTGAAACTGGCGTAGAATACTTCCATGACAGCCAGCAGAGTATCCAGGCCGATAAGATCTGCAAGCGCCAATGGCCCGATCACATGGTTACACCCCAGCCGCATGCCATCATCTATATCCTGCGCAGACGCAATACCTTCCTGGAGAACGAATACTGCTTCGTTGATCATCGGCACCAGAATCCGGTTGACAGCAAAACCGGCACTGTTTTTTACTGAAATAGCGGTTTTTTTGATTACTTCAACAAAGTGGCTCACCGCTTCATAGGTAGTATCGTCGGTCTGCAAACCCCGAATCACTTCAACCAGCAGCATGACCGGCACAGGATTGAAGAAGTGCATGCCGATGACACGATTTGGCGTCTTACTCGCAGCGGCGAGCTTGGTAATCGAGATTGACGAAGTGTTACTGGCAATGATGGCACCCTTGCCAACGACCTGATCCAGCCTGTGAATGATTGCCAGCTTCACACCCTCTGCCTCAGAGGCCGCCTCAATAACCAGATCCACCTCAGCCAAGTCAGCATAATCCATGGTAGTGCAGATACGTTCCAACGCCGACTCACGGTCAGCGGGGGTGAGCTTTCCTTTCAGCACCAGCCGATCCAGACTACTCGCCACGACAGTCATGCCTCGCTCCAGCGATACCTGATCAATATCCAGCATCACCACTGTCAACCCTGCTGCTGCACATACCTGGGCGATACCATTGCCCATAGTGCCTGCGCCAACCACACCCACTTTATTGATACTTCCTGACATCGTTATTCTCCAGTGGCAAAACTAGCGTTACGGTCGCTCATAGATAGCAGCAATACCCTGGCCACCACCGATGCACATGGTGACCAGAGCGTAGCGCCCGCCAGTGCGATGCAATTCATGAATGGCTTTGGTGGAGATGATGGCTCCCGTAGCGCCGACGGGATGGCCAAGAGAAATCCCTGATCCATTGGGATTGACGATCTCCGGATTCAGACCCAGCTCTCTAATGACAGCACATGCCTGCGCAGCGAATGCCTCGTTGGCCTCAATCACATTGATCTGTTCCAGCTTGATGCCGGTTTTCTGCAGCACTTGCCTTACCGCTGGGATCGGGCCAATACCCATATAGTCCGGGTCAACTCCTGCATGAGCATAACCAACCAGGCGCGCCAGCGGATCAATGCCCAGCTTCTCTGCCGTTTGACCTTCCATCAACAGCAACGCCGCCGCTCCGTCATTCAAGCTGGAGGCATTACCGGCGGTGACAGTGCCATTCTCACGAACGAAAATCGGCTTCATCACCGACAACTGCTCTACCGTGACATCCGGGCGCACGTTCTCATCACGATTGAACAGGCTGACACCCTTACGCCCCTTGATTTCCACAGGAACAATCTGCTCGTCAAAATAGCCTTTGGAAATGGCCCGTGCGGCGCGATGCTGACTTTCAACCGCCAGTTCATCCTGGGCAACACGCTCAATTCCATAACGGGCTGCCACATTTTCAGCAGTGACTCCCATGTGTTTGAGCTTCCATGGGTCGTGGAGAATTCCATTCATATAGTCCACCGCTTCAGTATTGCCCAGGCGCGCACCCCAGCGAAGATGGGGCAGGAGGAATGGTCCTCGGCTCATGCTTTCGGCCCCAGCGCCGATGGCAATATCGGTATCACCCAGCAGGATCGATTGCGTAGCAGAAATAATCGCCTGTAATCCAGAACCGCAGAGTCGATTGACGTTAAACGCCGGTACCTCTTGCGGAATACCGGAATCCATCGCTGCCACCCGACTCAGATAAGCATCCCTCGGCTCTGTGGGAATAACGTTGCCCATCACCACATGGCCAACTCGATCCGCCGGGACTCCAGCACGTTCAAGTACTCCAGAGACAGCGACCGTAGCCAACCTGGAAAGCGGCTGATCTTTCAAGGCACCGCCAAAACTACCAATAGCAGTTCGCACTGCACTGACTACAAATACCTGTCGCTGCGCCATGTTTCCCCCTTCTCATATTTCCAATGGCGTCGTAGGCGAAGCTATCGACACCCCCTATAAAAAAAGGCTGCAGGCAGTGTCTATCTGCAGCCTAAACGGAGCATACGTTTTGTCTCAGCCTGCCAAGCAGCCAAGATACAAAGCCTAACTGTTCCTGTTTGGCAGCCAGCCGATCTTCCCCTCATCGGGTCTATCTAGTTGCGCGTTGAAGCTCTCTACTGCCTTCGCAACGACACCGCCGATATCAAAACCTGTCATCGATGTCAGCCCACCATCCACGGCAAGCGCCTGACCTGTGATATGGGAGGACTCCTCCGAAGCAAAGAACAGCACCGCCTGAGCAATATCTTCCGGTTTCCCTGCGCGCCCCAAGGGGATCAAGTCACCATATGGCTCCCGCAAGCTTTCAGTGAATGCTTCATAGTGTTCTGGAGCGACATTACACGCAGTACCTATGATGGGAGTCAGAATCAAACCGGGGGCAACCACATTGGAGCGAATCTGTTCAGTTGCGAGCTCATAGGAAGCCGAACGAGCGAAGTGCAACACCCCGGCCTTTGCCGCATCATAGGATGCGGACGACCAACCGGCCTGGATACCAGCGATACTCGAAAGCGACACGATACTGCCGCCGCCCCCCTGCGCAATCATCTGCTGGGCAGCATATTTATGTCCCAAGGCTACAGATCCCAGCAAGAGAGCGATGGTTCTAGCAAAGCTGTGCGAATCCAGATCGACCACAGCAGCCTGATCCCCCAGCGCACCTGCATTGTTAACCATGATGTCCAATCGGCCAAAACGCTCTACCGCACAGGTGACCAGCGCCTCAATATCACTTTCAACAGTCACGTCGGCACGCTTGAATACTACCCGCTCGGCACCAAACCGTGACTCAAGTCCTGCGGCCTGTGGATCAATATCCCCTATCACAACACGCGCACCTTCCGCTACGAAAGCTTCGACTATGGCCTTGCCTATTCCCCGCCCCCCGCCAGTAATGACAGCAACCTTATTGAGCAACCTTGACATTGCGGAAAGCTCCCTTCTTATTCTTAAGTGCCGCTAACTTTTGCATAGGCAACACACAAAATCAACACAAAAGTTGACCAAACACAACAACCTGATCTAACAATGCATCTACTGAATTTCGTGACCGGGAAAATATAAAGAGGTGCAGAATGCAGCAACTGACAGGAAAAAGAATCATCGTTACCGGGGGAGCCCAAGGCATTGGAGCAGCCGTAGTCCGAGCATACGTCGCAGCGGGAGCGGCTGTTGCCTCCATGGACGTCAATGATGCATTGGGCCATCAGGTCGTCACTGAACTCCTGGAGGCATTCCCAGGCAGCGATGCACGCTACTACCATTGCAACATCAGTGATCGCAACGACGTAGAGAAATCCTTCAGAAGGGCGACAGATAATATGGGCGGGCTGGATGTTCTCGCCAATATCGCTGGCGTACAGCGCCACTCGCCTCCCGACGCTATCCCGGAAGATCTATTCAATCACCTGTTCAGTATCAACGTGCTGGGTACGATGAACACCAACGCCGAAGCTTATCGACTGATGAAACCCAAGGGAGCTGGCAACATCATCAACTTCGGCTCCGAGTCAGGGCTGGTCGGCGAGCTGAATAATGGGCTCTACGCAGCGAGCAAAGCTGCAGTTCATACATGGACACGCAACGTAGCGCGTCAATGGGGGCCGGATGGTGTGCGTGTCAACGCAGTATTACCCTATATGGTCACCCCCATGTACGCCGCCTTCCGTGAGGCGCTATCCCCCGCTGAGCTGGCAGCACATGATGCGGCAACTCAAGTGGATATTCCGTTGGGGGGCAAGTTTGGTGATGCCGATAGAGACCTGGCGCCGGTCATGGTATTTCTTGCCAGCGACGGCTCACGTTTCATTACCGGGCAGATGTTGCCTGTGGATGGTGGCCTGATATCGGTACGCTGACACGCTGACGCCCCCTTTCAAAGGGGGGCGTATCTAGTCAGGCAAACTGGTGACAAATTCCCGTAAGGCTTGAGTGAACACATCGTTGCTATCCCCCGCAACCATATGCCCAGCGCCTGGGATATCAATAAAGTCAGCGTGCGGAATCAATTCCCGGAACCGCTTAACCTGATCATCACCCACCAGCTCGCTCCGGCTACCTCGGATCAATAACGTAGGCACTCTGACATTCCTGCCGGCTTGCTCATGACGCGCCTCTGCTGCCTCTTTGGAGGCATCCAGTGAGGCAAACAGGCTGGGATCCCAATGCCAATGCCAACGCCCATTGCGCATCCTGAGATTCTTCTGCAGACCAGACAGGTTTTCAGGGCGCCGACGATGGGGAAGATAGCGCGAAATGCTCTCGGCAGCCTGTTCAAGACTTTCAAAGCCTTCCGGGTTCGCGGTCATGAAATCACGCACCTGTGCCGCGCCCTGCATGTTGATACGCGGCGTGATATCCACCAACACCAGAGCTCTGCCGCTGGAGGCATGTGCACCCAGGGTATTAAGCGCGATCAACCCGCCCAGCGAAGCACCCACCAATACCGGGGGCCGGGAAAACTGCGGAATGATCTTCAAGACATCTTGCATTTGCAACTCGATAGCGTATCCATCTGCAGCCCACGCGCTATCCCCATGACCTCGCAAATCAAGACTGATAATGCGGAAACCTTCATCAGCCAGATCTACAGCACAGCTGTTCCACGAGTATCGAGTCTGCCCGCCGCCATGCAGAAAGAGCACGCCAGGGCCATCCTTCGGCCCACCAACGCTGGCCACCAGTTTCTGTCCGCCATTGAAGAAAAATTGCGTTCGGAGTGCTCCCATACTGCTTCATCTCCCAATCGAGAATCCCACAAAATCAACGCCAAGGTTGACTTGGAGTATATCTTGAACCACTATAGGTTCAAAGTCACACGAAAATGCTTGAATCCGTTCACGGAGGCCACCATGAGAAGCCAAATGACAGCGGAGCAAGTTACACCAGTGGTCTGTCACGACATCGTAGCTGCCGTACTTTCCCACCAGGGGGAGCTTGCATTGTTGCGGCGCAGTCCATTGGTGACGGGCGATGTGGGGCGCTGGAACTGTGTGACCGGATTTCTCGATGCGTGCAACGATCCCTTGGCACAGGCACTGGAAGAAGTCCAGGAAGAAGCCGGCATCTCCAGATCTGATCTCCGGCTCCTCAGCAGCAAAGTACTGCATCTGGAAGGTCTGGATGGCCGCATATGGCGCGTACATACATTTCACTTTGCCAGTCAAACTCGGGCACTGACCCTTAACTGGGAGAATGATGATTGCGCTTGGCTTAATCCTGAAAAACTGGATGAGATTGCCATCGTCCCCTGGTTTGCAGACATTCTTGAGGCATGTGGCTTGCATCACTCCATGGCAACCTGTTTCCAATAGGCTAGCGGTGAGGCCATGACAGGGCCCGCTCGGCCTCTAGCCCATGCACGCGACAAGCAGCCCATGAGAATGCTTTCTAGCCTGCACAGAACCCAACGATGGCAGCTCAGACAAGGGTCGCGAAGCATCGCGCCCCTTGTCTGATCCAACCGATTTACGGCAGCGCGATCTTGGGAGCGACTTCCTTGGAGATCATCTCCAGCGACTGAAACCAGGGCGCAGGGTCGTCGTAATAATCATGAACCTCCACCTGCAGCGTTCCCCAGCCACCTGTAGCAGCAAACAAGGCGTTGATCTTTTCAGTAACCGTTTCAGGTGAGCCGACAACAAACACGTTATCAACGAGAAACTCCAGATCAGCATCTGCCGGATCGATACCTGCATCTTTTGCAAAACCATCCATCATGCCAAAACGATGCCAGATCGGAATAAGGTAACGTTGGAAGCAGTAACCAATAGGACCTTCCATGACAAGTCGCTTGGCTTCCTTATCAGTCTCAGCGCAGAACACTGTTTGGGAAACGGCATGGCGTGCACGGTCTGGGGTATGGCCAGCAGCTATCGCTGCTTCTGAGTAGACTTCCCAGTGTTTCTTCAGCGCATCCAGACCAGAGAAAATTGAAACGGGCTTGAAATTTCTCTCTCCTGCCAAACGGATGGATGGCGAATTGTAGCTGAATCCCGTCACCGCAATTTCAGGAGCTTTCCCTCCCCACGGGCTGAAATCAGCCAGCTTGTGCTGCTCGTCACCATCGTCACCTTCAAGCTCTTCTGGATACCCAGCGTCCCAGTATTTACCCTCATAGAAGAAAGGCTCTCGCTTCCAGATTTTTTCCATGATGGAGAGCGACTCGCGGACCATATCATTCAGGCTCTTGGTCTCGTTGCCACCCGTTGCCGTATTTGACTGACCCGCGTTGCGGATACCGTGAATGTAAGACGCCTGGGGATAGGCCCCAGCACCGATACCGAGAAAGTAACGCCCTTCCAGTATCTGAGAAAGCCAGCCAATCATCGTGGCCAACTTGGCCGGATGCTGGTGAGGCAGGATATGCGCCATTGGGGCGAATTTAATATTTTTAGTCTGCAAGGCTGCCGCTGCGATGATCAACTCCGGGTTGGGAATATTTTCCCATACCTGCGAGGCATGCTCAGAGATCATCATTGAATCAATTCCCACACTGTCCGCTTGAACGGCACTCTGGATACCCCAGTCAAACGTCTGTTTGGCTGTACGCCCCGGGCGCATGTAGGGATGAAAAATCAAACCGGTTTCCATTGCCATGATTGTTATCTCCTCTAAATGGGTAGTAGGCAAGGAGGCACTGCCTGCTGATTGCAGACTAGGCCACAGAGCCAATATAACGACGTTATACTGTCAAATCAACCTAGATGTTGATTTATTTACCATGATTTTTAATGCAAACTTCGTTAAGCTGAACCCGCGCATGAAAGCCGTTTGATTCCATACATAGGTTGTTCATATGAAACCAGTGATTTCTCGCAGTATGAAAGGTCGCAGCGGCGAGGCAACCCAAGTAAAGAAGCGATTACTGGAAGTGGCTCGGCACCTGCTCAGCACTACCGGGCGCGAGGGCGCGAATTCAAGGGCCATATGCGCCATGGCCGGTGTCGGCGCACCAACGATTTATCATTACTTTGGTGACCTGGCGGGTTTGCACCGCGCCGCCATCGATGAAACCTATGAACAAGTCGCAGAGGCTTACCTCCAAGGTACAAAAGAGGGAGGTCCGCAACAAGGTCTGAGAAACGGCTGGGGCGCCTTCGATCACTTTGCCCGTCAGGAGCCACTCATGTGTCGGATAGTCATCCAGCAAATCCTTGCCGGCGCCCCACCCGTCAGCGTCGCGGAAACA
Source organism: Porticoccaceae bacterium (assembly GCA_023228865.1). The sequence continues at coordinate 13,379 of JALOAH010000087.1, forward strand.
CTGCGTACAGTCGAGAAGGACCTGTCGCTGCTATATGACGCAGGCGCCCTGAATTATCCCGCCCATGAAGCGGTCCAGTTGCTATGGATAGGCACCTTGGGGACAGCCTGTTTCACATCGAGTGAAAAGACAGACCAAGAAGACTATCCAGCGCTTCAAAAAAAGATGGTGGACATAGTGTTCGACGCGTTGTTTTCAAACAGAAATTCAGCGGATGATCTTCAGACTCAGGGGGCGATCATCAGACCACCATCAAGGGCGACTACCGAGCCGGTAAGATAGGCACTAGCACGTGATATCAAATAGATCGCGGTACCGCCGACATCCGTCGTCCTGCCAAAACGATGGGCAGGAATACTATCCAGCACCGCCCGTTCGACTTCGGCATCAGCGACAACCCCTGCCGTCAGATCACTGGGGAAAAAACCCGGTGCGATCGCGTTGACATTGATATTGCGCGCACATAGATCCGACGCCAGCGTGCGAGTGAGTTGATGAATGGCAGCCTTGCTGCAGCCATAGGCATAGGCACCGCCGAAACTTTTCCCGAGAATACCCCCCACCGAGCCGATATTGATTATGCGTGCCGGATCGTCAGCTGTGCCGGCCTTCTCCAGCAGAGGACATAGTCCCTGGATAAGAAGAAATGGTGATTGCAGGTTGAGGTTCATTACCGCGGACCAATCCTGCTCGGTGACAGAGCCCAGCGGCGGCGCATGAAATATACCAGAGTTGTTGATCAGCGCATCCAGCTGGGAACAGCTGTTTTGCACGACGTGAAGCAAATCCGCCAGTTGATCATTACAGGAGAGGTCACAGGAGATGAATTCAAACCCGCCGTACTCCGCCAGTTCATGGTTCAGGCTGTTCGCTGCGACATGATCACGTCCGACAACCAACACCCTGCAGCCTGCAGCCTGCAGCCTGCAGCCACCAGACAGCGGGTAATCATCGCACCTATACCCTTGGCCCCACCAGTCACCAGTACGGTTTTGCCCGCAACGGAAAACAATCCGCTGAGATCAATGCTAGACATATGTGCCCCCTTGTTTGTCAAAAAATATGATGGGAAACGACTTCTTGCGCACTACTTGCCTTGGCACGCACTCTGGTTTCTCACCCGAGGATGGAAGGCAGAAGCTCAGGCACGGGAGCCGATCATATCGGC
>JALOAH010000088.1 GCA_023228865.1 Porticoccaceae bacterium
TCGCACAGGCGGCGCACGATCTCGGCGCCTTCGGCTGATTTCATGTCCACGGCAAGGGATTTCTTGCCGCGGCTCGCGGAGTTGAATGGCCGCACCACACTGCGCATGGGATCACCACTAAGGGGCTCGACCTTGATCACTTCCGCGCCCAGATCGGAGAGCATGACGGAAGACACCGGGCCGGCGACGAAGGCGCCGAAATCCAGCACCGTGAGGCCGCTGAGGGGGCGCTGGTCCACGGGCGGCTGAGGTTTGTCGTCGCTGCTCACGGCGCGGATGGTGAGCGGATTGCCCACGTGCCGTACGCCGGCGCCGTTGCTGCGGATGAGGCCGTTGTGCTGAACCTGCGGGTGATCCCAGCAGGCGCCCGGCGGCAGGGCGATTTCCCCCGGCAGGCCCGCCTTGGTGAAGGCGTCGAGCAGTTCGGCGCTATGCCAGTTGGCCGCGTAGGAGGCCAGCAGTTCGATATCGCCGAAGAACTTGTGGGGCGGATCCGCCGGATTGGGCAGGCCCGCATCGTTGGGGTCCATGCCGGGGGCGTCGATACCGAGAATCCGGTACAGGGTGGCCTTGGCGCCGGCGGAACCGAGGCACACGTGCACATACAGGCCATCCTTGCATTGCAACAGGATGGGGCGCGGGTCGAGCGGCATGGAAAACTTGAACATCGGCGTGGCGTTTTCGGCCCGCGACCAGGTGGTCAGCCAGCACAGCGCACCCTCGTAGAGTGAGGTGGCCACACCCTGGCCCCGACCGGAGAACTCGCGCTCGTAAAGGGCCGTGAGAATACCGATCAGCCCCTGCATGGCCGCACCGTACTGGGTGGGCTGGTAGGTGACGAAGTTGGGGCGGTCGCTGTAGTGCTCGTAGCAGATGCCGCTTCTCGCCTGCACGAGAATATCCACGGCGTGGCGACCCATGCCGCCGACACCCTCGGGGTAGCCCTGGATGTCCAGCACGATCAGGCGCGGATTGGCAGCCAGCAGGGTTTCCGCGGCGGTGCGCGGCGCGAGCTCGGGATGATCCTCGCCGCCGAGAATGCACACGTCGACCGCGGCGGCAGCGGACGCCAGGCTTTGCAGCTCGTTCTGCTCGTGGCCGCGCAGGGCCTCGTAGGCGGGATAGATGCTGATGAAGGGATCGCTCTGCAATGGCGCGAGCCGCACGACGCGCGCACCCAGTTCCCCCAGAAACTTGCTGATCAGCGCGGGCGCAAGGCCCGCACCCTGGTTTACCACATTCACACCCGCCAGCGGCGAACTAGCTACCGACATCTCTTACCTCATTTGTTTTCGTTAGGATTTTCTGAACGCGCATTTGCGATCCGGCGCGACGTTGTCTGAGTTGCAGACTACACGCTTAGCGCGTTGCAGGGTTCTAATGTGCCACACAACGTGTTGGCCACCACCTTGCCGCCGGCACCGATTCCAGGTGCAGGCGGCGGTTGTACAGGGGGGGATAGTGACTGGTGCTATCGCCAGTGGTGAGAATGTCCGGATCGCTGGTGTGGGAGTACTCGTTCCCACACGAACCGTAGACGACCGGCACATCAGAACCTGTACTCTCCGCTGATGCCGTAAGTTCTCGGCGGCGCGGCGGTATAGTTGTCACCCGCCGGCGGCGCGTTGGTGCTGTACACCGAGTACTTTTCGTCCGTCATGTTCTTGCCCCACAGGCTGAGCCTTACTTTCTCCGCAGGATCCGCCCAGTTCAGGGAGAAGTTCACCACTTCGTAGGACGGTTCCTTGATGCGGTTGTCCTCGTCCCAGTAGAAGCCGTCGTTGTAGTAATAGTTCACCACCACGTCGAAACCCGCCGGCAAGGCGTAGTTAAGCGCCGCATTGAAGGTGATTTCCGGCGCCCGCATCAGCTCGTTGCCGGCAAAATTGTCGGTAGTGGGTAAGTTGCCCATGCCGTTGGGGCTGGGTCTGTTGGTGATGCCGAAGTACTCGTCGTATTCGCTATCCAGATACGAGACGCCAGCGCTGAGGCGCAGCTTGTCGGTCACCTGGGCATCCACTTCCAGTTCCGCACCGCGAATGCTCGCCGCCGCCGCGTTGACCGTGGTGGTGGTACCGCTGCCGACGGTGACCAGCTGCAGGTTCTGGTAGTCGTAGTCGAAGATTGCACCGTTGATGGTGGCGCGGCCATCGAACCAGCCGCTCGACTTGAAGCCCACCTCGATCGCGTCCAATTCCTCCGGCTGTACTGCCGGCGCGGGTGGGCCACTGAGATTGACCATGTTGAAGATGCCGCCCTTGTAACCGCGGCTCGCGGTGGCGTATACCATCAGGTCGTCGGTGAACCTGTAGTTCAGCCCCACCCGGTAGGTGAGCTTCTCGAAATCCTCCTCCAGGGTGGTGAAGGGGAAGATCGGGTTGCCGTTGATAAGGGTGGGGCGCTGGTCGAGGGTCAACTCGTCCTCGTTGTAGCGCAGGCCCACCACCAGTGAGGCTTTCTCGGTGAAGGCCCAGTCGATTTCGCCGAACACGGCCTTGCCCTCGTTCTGCTGCTCGCCGCGGTTGAGGATGGTCACCCCCGGCAGTTCGATTCGCATAGGGTCAATATAGGTACTGAAATCCGAGTAGAACAGGCCGACGATCCAGTGCAGGCTACCGTCGCCGGTGGATGCCAGGCGCAGCTCCTCGGAGAAGAAGCGGGTGTTGGTCTGGGTCCAGGAGTTGGTATTGAAGACACTGGTGCCGTCGTTGTCGTAGGGCGAGAAGTATTCGTTTTCGCGGTAGGCGGTGATGCTCACCACATCGACGTTATTGAGCGAATGCCGCAGGTGGAGGCTGGCGTGGGTGTTGTCGTATTCGTTGTAGGAGACGATATCTTGTGCCGCCTTGTGCCAACCGTCCGGCGTGGCTTCGCCGGTGGCGGCATGCACGCCGGGCAGCGGGGTGCGGATCATGTTGTTACTTCCTTCGTAGTGCTCCTCGCTGAGCACCAGCTTGACCTCGGTGTTGTCGGTGGGGGTGTAGAGGAGCTTGGCACGGACGTTGTAGCGGTTCTCGGGCAGGAAGTTGACGCCCGGCACCTGGTTATCGACGTAGGATTTGTCGGCGTCCTTGTAGTTGGCGGAGATATTGACGGCGAGGTTGTCGGTGATGCCGGTGGTGGCGTAGAGGCCGGTTTCCCAGGTGCCGTAGTTGGCGACACCGCCGCGCAGCGTCAGCTCGGGGTCGTGGCTGGGGTCGCGGGTGATGATATGGAGAAGGCCACCGGTGGCATTGCGGCCGAACAGGGTGCCCTGGGGGCCCTTGAGAACCTCGACGCGCTCGACATCGGCGAAGGAGGTCATGTTGGCGGTGGCCGCGGGGTTGTAGACTTCGTCGATGTAGGTGGCGACGGAGGGCTCGTTGCCCGCGGTTACCGCGCTGGTGCCGACGCCGCGCAACATAATGATAGTGGTGCCGGAGCCGGTGTTGATGTTAAGGCTGGGCACCACCTCGGAGAGCTGGGTAACACTCTCGATGCCCTTGTCGGCCAGTGCTTCACCGGAGTGGGAAAGCATGGTGATGGGCACGTCCTGAATGCTCTGCTCGCGCTTGGTCGCCACCACGATGATTTCTTCGAGTGCCGCTGCGCCGGCCTCCGGGGCCAGCGCCGTAGCTATCGCCAACGCCAATGCAGAAGGCTGTGAAATATAACGCAAAGGTTTGTTAAAGGCTTTCATCCTTTTTCTCCGCTGGTTAGTGTTAGTATGATTTTTTAGATTTCAAATCAGCTCATTGGACGTACTCCTAGCCGTGTGCCTCGCGACTTGCGGCCAGAAGCTTGTCCAATGGGCTCCCTGAAATTTCGAATGTTTACTGTCACTCCGGTATAACCGGGAGATTTTTAGTGCTGATCAACGAAACAGGGAGCTAACTCACTGTCAGTGGCAAGGTGTCGAGAGTTCTCAAGCCATTTATTACCCGGTACTTGTATGGCCCGGCTATTTCCAGACGGTTTACTCTGCTCAGGAATTCCGTCAGGAAACATTCGATTTCCAGTTTTGCCATGTGGCGCCCGAGACACACATGAGGTCCGATTCCGAACCCAAGGTGCCTTCCTGTTCGCGTTCTCGGTCTAAACTCGTCTGGTGCCTCCCAAAAGCGGGGGTCTCTGTTCGCTGAGCCAATACCCACGGCTATCTTGGAGTTTGCCGGTATGGTCACACCGGCAAATTCAACATCTTTGGTTGTAGTACGAAAATGAATCTGCGAAGGGCTTTCCAGGCGAATAGCTTCCTCGAAGACATCCATGACAAAAGCTGGCTCAGCTTTTGCTTTTTGCCACGCATCCGGATTTTCCGCCAACAGTCTCAACGTTGTTGAAAGGCTGCTTATGGTGGTGTCCATTCCTCCTCTCAACAGAGTGCGCACCATGAGGGGTGCTGTTCCAGGGGGCAACTCATCTCTGTCCTCGGCCTCGTAGATCAGCTCTCCAAGTCCCCCGGGAATCATTGCTTCACGCTTCTGTCGAGAATCAAACCACTCCGATATTTCATCGATCTCCTGTTTGGAACGGTGATAGAGCTCGTTTTGAGGGCCGCCGGCGTTGAAAATAAAATCGCCAAGTGTAATGGTTTTTCTCAAATCGAGATCGACTCCCAGAGACTCTGAAAACACCTGGAAGATATACTTCTCAGCGATGTCCTTTGCAGCATCAATCGTGCCTTTTTCCAGAACCGACTCACAAATAGTGGTTGCCGTCTCGCGAAACCGATCACGCCATGACTGTATCCTGCTCGGAGCCATAATCTTGTTCATCACCAGTCTGATTTCGGTATGGGCGGGTGGATCGATCTCGACCAGGGGGCTCGGTGGCCGCCAGTTGCCGGGATTGTCGATATCAGACAAGCCCACTCCTCTCGACGACACGAAGTCCTTTGCGTTCGACTGAAGCTGGGCTACCTCATCGTAACGTCCGACAAACCCGCAATCATATTTGGGCAACCACACTACGGGTCCTAGATCTCGAAGGGCCTGGTATCCAGGATGAGGGTTAACCAGATTAGCAGGGTCGTAAATATCTATGTCCGATACAGGAATGCCTGGAGGGGTAGCGGTTTCTGAAATTTGATTTTGTACCATTATGTAATTCCTCAATATTTTGCCAAGACAATGGCTCTTCCGCCAATAAGTGCGGAACCAGTGATACGGCTGTTACAGCACATAATAATTCGATTGCATTAATTAATGCAATCGAATTATTATGTAAAAGTCAGCTCATCGCAATAGCTTTTATGCGCCTGACCGAAATCCCGTCAATATGCGAATAACGATTAGAGGAAAAACGATGCGACAGAACAGAGTGAACCAAGGAACTGGCAATCACCGCTGGCTCATAGCCTTTGCGGCGGCATTTCTCGCCGCTATCAATGCCAGCGCCCAGGACAGTGCCGCTAGTAGCCCGCGGGCGCAGGGGGGACTCGAGGAAATCATCGTTACCGCGCAGCGTCGCGAGGCGAGCCTGCAAGATGTTCCCATTGCCGTCACTGCGGTGTCCGGCGACATGGCCAATCTGCTCGGTTTCAGTGAGCCCCAGGCCATTGCCGAGGCGATTCCCTCTCTTACCTATAACCGCAACGCTGCATCTGGTACTCCCTTTTTACGGGGTGTAGGTACTCCGAGTGGAGTCATTGGCAATGAACCCTCTGTTGCCACCTTCATTGACGATATCTACGTCAACAATGGCAACCCGGCGGTGTTCGATTTCAACAATATCGACCAGATCGAGGTGCTGAAGGGGCCGCAGGGCACGCTGTTTGGTCGCAACGCCACTGGCGGCGTCATTCATATTCATACGAAAAACCCGAGTCATGAGCCTGAAGCAAAAGTGAGTGCTTCCTACGACGACTACGATACTGCAGGCTTTCAGTTCTATGGCTCCGCCGAACTCACGGACACCATCGCCGCCAACATCGCTGCCTACAGTAAGGATCAAAACGATGGCTGGGGTAAAAATATAATTATTGGCAAAGATGCCTACAAACGCTGGGCCCATGGCGTACGCGCCAAGGTGTTGTTCGAGCCTAGTGATGCCACGTCACTGTTGTTCAATGCCAGTTATGACAAAAGCCGTGGCTCACAAGGGCTGGCGGGGCGCGTTCTTGCTGGTACCCACAGCATCGCCGGGTACAGTCCCCAGGGTGTGGGCTTCTACGACACTACTGTGCAGGATGACGATGTATACACTGCCGATTTTACCCAGGTGAGTGTAAAACTGACCCACGACTGGTTCGCAGCCCGCTTCGTCAGTATCACCAGTTATTCCGATGTTCTATCCGATTCTCAGTTCGATACTGATGCTTCACCAGTCCCTTTTTTCTATGCTTTCGCTGCACAAAAAGCTAAAACCTATACTCAGGAATTTCAGTTGATATCCCCGGAGGATCAGGATATCTCCTGGCTGCTGGGCGCCTTCCTGCTGCATGATGAATCTCAGTTTATTACCACCTACCAAGGGTCGGCCCTGACTGCGATTGGCGGTACGGGTTTCGGGAACGCTGCGCAGGACACCGATTCCATCTCCGCATTCGCGGAGATGTCGGCGGAAATCATGCCGAAAACTCGCCTCACGCTGGGCCTGCGCTACACCCAGGACGAGCGTGAATTCAAGGGCTCAACGCGCAGCCCGACCTTGAACTTCCCCTCTGTTGCGGATGATGCCACCTTCAAGGAAATGACTGGCCGTGTCAGCCTGGATTACCGCTTCACGGAGGATGTCCTGGGCTATGTTTCCTACAACAGGGGCTTCAAAAGTGGTATTTTCAACCTTGGCGGCCTGTCTCCCGGCGCTTCGAGTCCACCGGCGGCAGCAGAACCCGAAGTGCTCGACGCCTATGCCGTGGGCTTCAAGAGTGAATTGTTCGACAGCAGGCTGCGCCTGAACGCAGAAGCCTACTACTATGATTACAAGGACATTCAGGTAGCCACCCTCGTAGTGGGATCACAGATCATTACCAATGCGGGTGCGGCCACCATCAAGGGTATCGATGTCGATATCACCGCAGTACCAGTGGATAACCTGACCATCACCGCCTCCATCAACCTCGCCGATGGCAAGTACACCTCGTTCCCTGGCGGCCCGCAAAACTATCCATTGGCACCCAATGCGCCAGTACCTATTCCCAGCCGCGGCTGTGCTGCCAGCCCGCCCTATCCGGCAGCCAATGGCGTTACTCCCATCGCCGTGGATTCTTGCGATCTGGCCGGTAACGACACCGTCAACACGCCGTCGCTGGCCACCAACCTGAGCTTGAGTTATCGCTTTTTTGCCGGCGACTTTCCCGTCGATATTTCCGGCTCCTGGACTCACAAGGATCACTACTACTTCGAGGCAGATAACAACCCCGGTGTCAAGCAGCCCAAAACTGACATTATCAACGCTTCGTTGAAACTCAATTCGCCGGATGAACGCTACGGCCTCGTGTTCTGGGCCAATAACCTTACCGACAAAAAGTACTACAACTATATTACGCAAAGCTCTATCTCCGGAATAAAATATTCTCCGGCAGCGCCGCGTACCTATGGTGTGACCTTCAGTGCACATTTTTACTAATGACCAGCACGAGCGTCACAGGACTTTACTTGGCAGCCACAGGCCAACTGGTAACACAAGGCGACAATATAGAAGTTTTTTCAGCGATACATTTCAATTTTGAACGATCTGCTGTTGCGGATATTTAACAGGAGAAACAACCTATGTCATACCAAACAACGCCGGGAATTTACGGCACGGAACATGAAATATTCCGAGAAACATTTCGCCGCTTTCTTGTTGAAGAGGTCGAGCCGCATATTGAGGAGTGGACAGAAAATCACGGAATTCCCAAAGAGTTCTGGAAAAAGGCCGGTGCTGCCGGCATTCTCGGCGTGGATGTTCCCGAGGAATACGGCGGCCCCGGCGGCGACTTTTTGTTCCGTCTGGTGATTGCCGAGGAATTGGGTTATAGCCCCGCCAGCGCCACGGTGGGGCCTGCCATCATCGGCGACGTCGTGGGTGATCTCCTCCATCGCTGCGGCAGCAAAGAGCAGTGCCAGCGCTGGCTGCCCGGTATGGTAAAAGGCGAATACCGCGGGGCTTTCGCCCTCACCGAGCCGGATAGCGGCAGCGATGTGTCGTCCATCCGCGCAACAGCGGTGCGGGATGGCGACGAGTACATCATCAATGGCTCCAAGACCTATATTTCCAACTCCGCAGACGCTGATTTCTTTATAGTGGGTTGCAAAACAGAGTCGGGCAACGGCGCCAAGAGTGTTTCGGTAATCATCGTAGAAAGCGATACTCCCGGCTGTCGCTGTGGTCGCAACCTCAAAAAGATGGGTTGCAATGCCTCCATGACCGGCGAGGTTTTCTTTGAAGATGTGCGTGTCCCGGTCTCCAACATTCTGGGCAAAGAGGGAGACGGTATGAGGATCATGCTGGGTGGCGTGAATATGGATCGCTTGATCTTTCCCGTTCTCGGCCACGCTGCGGGAACTCGCGTCTTTGAAGAAACCGTGGAGTTTGTAAAAAACCGCAAGGCTTTTGGCCAGACTATTTTCGATTTTCAGAACACCCAGTTCAAGCTGGCAGATATCAAGACAGAGCTTGCCGTAGGGCGCGCCTTCATCGACACCGTAATCCGCAACTACAAGGAAAATGGCAAGCTGGATTCGCAGCTCTGTGCCATGGCAAAACTCTGGGTTTGCGAGATGGAAGGTCGGGTGATAGACCAGTGCCTGCAGCTGCATGGCGGCGCCGGTTATATGGACGAATACAACGTATCCAGGTTCTATACTGCGGCACGTCTGCATCGTATCTTTGCGGGTACCTCAGAGATCATGCGCTTGCTGATCGCACGCACCATATGAAATTGCATGTCACATTCTGACTGCCATTTTGATACGCAACGGAGAATACAAAAAAACCTGGCTTGCCAAGCTGCCGCGAAAATGGGATCCCAACTATTTTCAGCGTATCGGCAAGCCCTGCTCTATCAGTTTTTTATCCTCCGGGAATACTTTTTATAGCAGCTTGTTATGGTAACCTGAATTGCTCATTTACCCTGATAATTAGGCTTGCGTTTTTCTGCGAAGGCTTTCATGCCTTCGAGAATATCCTTGGAAGCAAAAACGGGCTTGATCAACTCGGCTTCCAGTTTTTGTGCTTCCACAACACTGAGTGTTGCGGTACTGCGTACAACATTGAGCGCTGCCGCCAGTGCCACAGGCCCGTTTTCTGCGACACGTACCGCCAGTGCCTGAGCTTCTTCAAGAACACGCTCTGCGGGCACTACGCGGTTGACAAGCCCAATAGCCTGGGCTTTTTCAGCACTAATGGGGTCAGCCGTCAAAAGCAGTTCCATGGCATGTGCAAAGGAAACCTGCCGTGGTAGTTGCACCATTCCGCCGCCAGCAGACACCGTGGCCCAGCGCGCGGCGGGGAGGCCGATCTGACTGCCAGCAGCAGCCACCCGCAGATGGGTGGTCAGCATCAGCTCTGCACCTCCGCCCAGGGCGTCGCCATTGAGTGCGGCAATGACGGGTTTATCCATATCGACGCCATAGAGCACGGCCTTGTAGATCATGCGCGGATCGGCCAAGATCTGCTCATCCCAGCTATCTTGGGGTGGCCTGTGGCCTGTCACCAGGGGTTCGAGAGACTTGAGATCGGCGCCGGCACAAAACTGCTGGTTGCCGGCACCGGTCAGAACGGCGACTCTGAGCTCACGAGACTCGCGAAATATCTGCCATGCATCTGCCAGACGCACAATCATCTCGGCATTCAAAGCATTGCGCTTTTCAGGACGATTGATGGTGATCACCATCACGCCGTTTTCCTGTGTGGTTTTTATGAGAGTAGGTGTTGTCATGATGTTTTCCTGTAGGGCTTGGTGATTCTCAATAATTGAAAGTTAAATTATCTTCGTTGTGTGGAATGCGCAAGATGATTTTACATTAAAATAGATTTTGATCTGCAACGGATAGCCAATGCGGTCTGTTTTTATTCAGTCCCTCCGATATTGGCAGTTTTTGTATATCAAATGGCTTTTTTTGTGGTTCAAAAACAATCCTTTCCAATCATACAATTTTCCCGTTGAGATAATTTCTTGTCGAAGGTGTTGCTTTGAAATCAGATGCATGCCTCCGATGTTTTTGCGAGCTTCATTCCTGACATAAAGTGGAGCTACTCTTCACTTGTTCAAAGCCAGCTGATGCTAAAAATTTCTAATCATTGGGAGTATTGATGTATGAATTCACATTTTTGCAAGATGGTCGGTGTCGACTTTCCTCTGGTCGCCTTTAGCCACTGTCGCGATGTTGTCGTTGCCGTGAGCAAGGCTGGCGGCTTTGGTGTCCTGGGCGCAGGCCTGTTCACGCCGGAGCAGTTGAAAATCGAGCTCGACTGGATCGATGCTCATATCGATGGCAAACCTTATGGTGTCGATCTGGCGGTGCCGGAAAACATGGACATCAAGAGTGAAACCAATCATACGGTTCATTCTCTGATGTCCCGTATTCCAGACAAGCACTACGCCTTTACCAATGACCTGCTCGACAGACACGGTGTTGGCCCCATCTCGGCAGACATTTATCGCAATGACGACGAAGTCGGCTTCATGTATGACACGGCCGAGCGAGTAATGGACGTCGCCTTTGCGCATCCGATACGGCTGATTGTCAACGCACTCGGAAAACCGCCACCTTCCATGCTGGAGCGCGGTCGTGCCCACAGGGTGCCGGTAGGTGCATTGGTTGGTTCGAAAGGGCATGCCATTCGCCAGATCGAGGCAGGTGTTGATCTGTTGATTGCTCAGGGCACGGAAGCCGCGGCCCACTGCGGCGAGGTGACAACTCTGGTGCTGGTGCCCGAGGTGGTAGCGGCCGTCTCTGAATCTGGCCGCCATGTGCCGGTGCTGGCTGCGGGTGGCATTGTTACGGGTGCGCAAATGGCCGCGGCATTGGCCATGGGTGCCGAGGGCGCATGGACGGGCTCTGTCTGGTTGCCAACAATCGAGTCGGAGCTTTCCCAGCCCATGCGGGAAAAGTATATTGCGGCAAGCTCTCGCGACACCCTGAGATCCCGTTCATTTACGGGCAAAACGGCGCGCTTGCTCAAGACGGAGTGGACGGACGCCTGGGAAGGTTCGGAGTCCCCTGGAATCCTGTCACTACCCTACCAAAGCCTGCTTTCAGAAGCGGTTCAGGCGCAGGTGGAGAAATCCGTTGCTGGCGGAAACGATCAGGGACGACCGCTGTTGACCTATGCCTGTGGTCAAGGTGTAGGCATGCTCAATGAGATCAAGTCTGCGCGCACTGTCGTACAGGAGTTCATGGAGGATTTTGCACGTTCTTTTGAACGCCTGTGCACCCTTGTAGAACACTCTGAGTGATGGACTTTCATCGGCAGCCACCGGGTCTGTACCGGTGGCATTTCCCTCATCGAACATGGAGTTGTTGCAAACCCTGCATTCGGGTATGGGTCAACAGGCCCTGGCCAGCGACTACACAACACCGGGTCGCTCCATGCGGAGGGCTCCAGTCCGTTGCAGGCTCCTTCCATGCCGGAAAAGGCTGCTCATTGTCTCGAATTCCCTGTTAGGGCAGAATCCCGCCATGTTCAGAAGTGGATGTTATGATGTTGCAAGAGAGAGAGGAAAGCACCAAAAGCCTTATTATTGATGTGGCCGAGGAACTGTTTGGAAGGCAGGGTATAGCCGGAACATCATTGAGGCATATACTGCGCGAATCAGGACAGAAGAATATGTCCGCTATCACTTACCACTTTGGGACGAAGGATGACTTGGTGCGTTCCATCATTTTCGACCGTTGGCAGGCTGTCGATGAATTGGTCGGGCGTGACCTGGGTTTAGCCAGTGGCAACCCTGAATCGGTGCCGTTCGAGCAGTTGGTCCGCATCGCGGTCAGGCCGGGCTTCGATCTCAAAAATGCCAATGGTGGTAGATCATATTGTTTGTTTGTCAGCGCTTTGCTGTCAGATGCCGATTACAAAAAATACTGGTTCGACCTGAATACATTAGGCCCGAATATGAAGGCCGTGTCGAAACTGATGCGTCAGGCGCTTGGGCTGAGCAATAGGAAATTCATATTCCGAACCGGGATTCTGATGCATTGCTTTTATAGCGCGGCAAGCGAGCATGACATGCTGAAGGCCAGAAAGCTGAATATATTTTCAGATGAAGAATTTTTTGACGAGATCACCTCTATGCTGGCGAGCGCCTGGGCCGCTGCAGACATATAGGCATCAGGATCCATTTAATTGACGCTGAGCCCTATTGTGGTCTCATTTTCCGGGCCTGTGAGGCAGTGGGCCGAAATCATTCGAGATAACCGCAGCATCATCAACGCGGTTCCATGGATTCCATGAGCTGGAGTATCTTGACGGGACCTGCCAGGAGGCATCGGTGATTGGAAGCGCACCCATGGCCGAGGTGACGCCTCCCGGCAGGTTGTTGATCAGGCGCATCTGCATGATGTTCGATGCCTGGTTGCGCGCTGCGAATGAAGGACAGCGTTTTTCTCGCATCATTTGAGGGAGATTTCAGAACTCACAGATGGAGCACTGCTCAAGAGTCTGTAGGGGCAGTTCATGAACTGCCCCTACCGGCGCCGCTGCTTGATGGCTTCGGCCACGGCATCGGGCACGTTTTCCTGCCAGACGGGGTCGTCGACCTCGAGCAGACGCAGGGTTTCGGAGGGGGAGATATGCAAGTGCTCCTCCCGGTAGTAATGGGCGGGCACCATGGCCTGGTTCGCCACCAGATGTCTGAGCAGGTGGCTGAGGTTTTCCGGCACTTGCACGTTGTCGAGATCGACCAGTTGACCATCGATGATTGCCGGATAGACGTACACGTGGGTGTTGTCGGAAAACAGTTTGCCCATGGCTTCGAGAATGCCGCCTTCTAGGCCTTCGTAATAGCGCAGGTCGAACAATTGCCCGAAGTCGAGCACGCTCAACACGATACCGATGGTGTTGCTGGTGTAGCGGCGAATCCAGGAGCGCAGCCGGAAGAAGCGCAGGTAGTCGGATACCAGCACGTTGTAGCCGAGGGCGGTGAGCAGGTCCACCCGGTCGAGAAAGCCGCGGTCCGCCTCGTCCTTGTCCGACGCCAGTTCCGCCATGGTGATCTCGGCGAGAGTGGTGATGTCGTCGCGGCTGATCGGTTCGTTTTCCACGAACTGGCGCAGGGCGCCTTCCATCATGTCGGCATGGACCTTGGTAGGCACGCGGAAGGAGCCACGCAGCACCAGGGTGTTCTTCTTGCGCAATACTTCTCCGGGCACCACCGGCTGGTTGTCGGCGTCGAACATCACGGCGCGGCAACACCAGCTGCGCACCAGGTGGAGGTTCATCAGGCGCTGATCTACTTCTTCGAAATAAGGGCCTGTAAAATTGATCAGGTCTATTTCGATACGCCCTTGTTCAAGGTTGTCGAGCAGCCCCTCGATCAGCTGCTTGGGCTTCATGGGAAAATAAAAGGCGCCGTAAATGAGGTTGACGCCGAGAATGCCGAGCGCCTCTGACTGCAGACGGTTGGTTTCGTCCATCATGCGCACGTGGAGCACGATCTCGCTGGGCGGCGCGCCGGGGTACATCTGCAGCTTGATGCCGACCCAGCCATGGCATTCGCTGCTCTGTTTGTAGCTCTTTGCCGTCACCGTCGCGGCATAACAGAAATAGGTGGTGTTGCGCGAGCGACGGTGGGCGAGCCTTTCCAGGAGGAGCTGAAATTCGTGATCCATCATTTGACACACCCGCTCGCGGCTCACGTAGCGTTCGGCCTTGCCGTAGATGGCGTCACTGATCTGCATGTCGTAGGCGGACGAGGTTTTCGCGATGGTGCCCGCCGCCGCGCCCGCGCTGAAGAACTGGCGCGCCACTTCCTGGCCGGCACCGATTTCCACGATGGTGCCGTAGCGCTGCTCGTCCAGATTGATGGTGAGCGCCTTCTGCTCGGTGGACAGCGGTTTGTGGTGCGATGGTTCCTTCATGCGAACGTCACTCGACAATGGTTGGGATCTTTGCGAACGTGTTGTGCGTGCCATTTTACCTCTTGTGGCTGGCTTTCACGATTTCTATACGAACAGCTTGGGCTATAAGCTGTAAGCTCCAAGTCAAACTCGGGTAGAACTCATTTTTTCAGTGCTTCTGCTTAAAACTTATGGCTTGCAGCTGGGGCCGTTGTCCGCGATTGCCCTGAGTTCGTGGTAGGGGCAATTCATGAATTGCCCCTACGCAGAGTGGCAGTATGGTATTCCCGCTCCAGGGGCAGGTGACAGCAGGTTGCAACCCCGCGGCAAAGCCACCATAATTGCCGCCCTTGCAATGGTGGCCCCTGTCGGTCCCCCCGCAATGATCAGCTGTAAACCCCGCCAGGCCCGGAAGGGAGCAACGGTAGC
>JALOAH010000089.1 GCA_023228865.1 Porticoccaceae bacterium
GCTTGTTCGTCGCTACAGTTTGCGAACGATAAAATCATATCTGTATTGGATCAAGTACTTTATTGTTTTTAATGGCAAACGGCATCCAAACGAGCTGGGGGCAAATCAAGTTGAATGTTTTTTGACCTATTTGGTGGCTGAACGTAGTGTTTCTGCATCAACACAGGCCACGGCATTGAACGCCATAGCATTTCTTTACAACAAATTTCTGGACAGGCCGCTTGGGGATATCGGTCAGTTCCGAAAGTCCAATCGCCAGCCAAAACTGCCGGTTGTGCTGACACAGGCGGAAGTGCGCCAAATTCTGTCAAATATTGAAGGAAGTCATAGGCTTATGGCTTCAATGTTGTATGGGTCTGGCCTGAGAAGGATAGAACTGTTGAGATTGCGGGTTAAAGACGTGGATTTTGATCATCTTCAGGTCAGAGTGTGGTTTGGCAAAGGCGGCAAACACCGGATGGTAACCCTTGCTGAGGAGCTGGTGCCAGAGTTATTGGCTCAGAAGGCGCATGTGGCGGCATTGCTTCAACAAGATTGCCTGTGCGGTGATTTTGGCGGTGTTTGGATGCCCGATGCGCTTGCCCGCAAATACCCCGGCGCCAGTAGGGAGCTGGTTTGGCAGTACCTTTTCCCCGCATCTAAATTAAGTTTTCAGCCTGGCACTACTATTCTTCGTCGGCACCATTTTGACGAATCTGCTTTAAATAAAATCATTAGGGTGGCAGCTCAGCAGGCCAATATTGGTAAACAGGTATCGAGCCACACCCTGCGTCATTCCTTCGCTACCCATTTGTTACAGTCAGGTGCGGATATCCGCACGGTTCAGCAGCAGCTGGGTCACGCGGATGTAAAAACCACCGAGATTTACACTCATGTTTTGAAGCAGGGGGCACACGGCGTCAAAAGCCCCTTCAGCAATCTATAACTGACAGTGCCATCAGCCTTCGGGCGCCAGTGCCTCAATCGCCTTGATGTCGTAGCCGGGTTTGCCAGGGTCAGCAGGATCAGGATCAGAGTAAAAATTCTATGACTGTGTGTCCATCCAAGGTTTGCACAAACCCTTTTTCGCTTGCAGGCAAGCTACAAATTTTCCCAGTTTCCATCCTGAGTAAGCGCCATCCCAGTGCTCCCTGCCGTCACGGGTCGTGCTCTGGATTCCTGCTTTCGCAGGAATGAGGTGTTTGGGTGTATTTGCCGTCATGTTCGATATTTTGCGGCGATGTTCTACAGATTGAACACACAGCTAAAGGTGCTGCCTTTGCTCAATGTGCTGGTGATGTGGAGGGTGCCCTGGTGGCGGGCGAGGACGTGTTTGACGATGGCGAGCCCCAGACCTGTGCCCCCTGAGGATGAAGTGCGGCTGTCGTCGACGCGGTAAAAGCGCTCGGTGAGGCGCGGCAGGTGTTTTTGGTCGATGCCGATGCCGGTATCGGCGATGTCAATGATGAGTTGGTTGTCTTTGCGTTTGGCACTGATATGAATGTCGCAGCCCTGGGGGTTGTGTTTGATCGCATTAAAAATAAGATTGGAAAAGGCGCTGTGCAGTTCTCTGGTGGTTCCCGTCAGGGTTAAACCCGGTTGGCAATCCATGGTTATCCTGTGCTTTTCACTGATGACTTTGGCATTTTCCACCATGGAGGTGAGCATGGCGCAGATATTGACGTCTTCCTTGTGGGTGTCCGGGGGGCTGGATTCGAGCCGCGACAGCATCACTAAATCCTCGGCGAGGACACTGAGACGGCGGGTTTGCTGATCCATTTGCGCCAGGGCTTTGTGCCAGTGGTTTGGCAGATTGTCGCTGTTGCTCTGCAGGGTTTCGATATAGCCAACGAGCACCGTCAGAGGCGTGCGCAGTTCGTGGGAAATATTGGCGACAAACTCTTTGCGCATTTCTTCGAGGTGGCGCAGGCGGGTAATGTCGCGCACCATTAAAATAATTTCGCCGCGGCCAAAGGTGCCCGCCATAAAATGATAAATGCGGTTGGGGTTGTTGGGGGCGCGCATTTCGAGGGGGTGGCTAAATTTTTTGCTGTGAATAAAGGTGACGAAGGCGGGGTTGCGAATCAGGTTGCTGATGCTTTCACCGCGATCCTTGTCGCTGAAGTTCAACAGGCTGGTGGCGCTTGGGTTCCACCAGTCGAGGGTGCGGTCGGCGTTGAGTAGGATCATGCCGTCGTCGAGGGCGGATGTGATTTGGCGAATACGCAGCGCCAGGGCGGAATAGTTTTTCTTGGCCTGTTCCACCCGCTGGCGCAGGCGGTAGAGTTCGTCGCAAATATCCCCCCAAATTCCTGACATTTCCGGCGGCATATCGGTTTTGTCGGAATAGAGCCAGGCGTAGATTTTGCGGATTTTGTTGAGGGTGTAAAAGCCATAGGCGATGGTGCCAAACAGCAGTGTCTCGACGATGAGGCCGTTGACAAAGCCGACGATAAGCAAGGCGATGCCAAGGAGAATAATGCGCTGAATTTCGCTGCGAAAACCTTCCTGCAAGTTAACCTCGAAACTTCATGTTGATCGAAGCGCTGATTGTGGCTGCGCCGGGGATGGATGTCGAGCCTCGATTTTCAGGGGGCGGGAAAGACAGAGGGGGGTAAAGGCCACGGGGCGAATGGCGGGTAAAGCGGAAATGGCTAAAAGTTGCCGGATAATTTGGTGGAAAAACGGTAACCGGCGCCGCGCACTGTTTGAATCAGCTGTTCGTGATTGTCTACGGAAAGGGCTTTACGCAGGCGGCGAATATGGACATCGACGGTGCGTTCATCCATATAGACATTGCCACCCCAGACGTGGTCGAGAATCTGGTCGCGGGAATAAACCCGATCCTGGTGGCTGAGGAAAAAGCCGAGCAGGCGAAATTCCGTGGGGCCCATGGCAATAGCCTGGCCACCGATGGTGACGTGGTGGCTGATGGGATCGAACACCAGGCCGTCGACCCGAATGATGTCTTCAGGCATTTGCGGCGCTTTGCGGCGCAACACGGCTTTGGTTCTGGCGATCAGTTCGCGGGGAGAAAAAGGTTTGGTGACATAGTCGTCGGCGCCAGCGTCGAGACCCTGCACCATATTGTCCTCGTCGCTTTTGGCAGTGAGCATGATGACGGGAGTTTTTTCGGTGAGCTCATCGCGGCGCAGGCGACGCAACAGTTCGACGCCGCTGGTTTGCGGCATCATCCAGTCGAGCAGCACCAGATCCGGCGACTCGTCGATAATGGCGGCATGACCGGCAACAGCATTTTCCGCCTGCAGGCAGCGGAAACCCGCAGCTTCCAGGGCTATGGCCACCATGTCTCTAATGGCGGCTTCATCGTCGATGATAAGAATCGTTTGCTCTGTCATAAAACATCAGTCTAATTGCAGCAGGGTTATTAGAAACCCGCTTTATGACAGGATTGTGACAGACTTTCAGGGTCTGTGGTTTGAAAACTGCGCCTGCGCCTCTGTTCGCAAGCGGTTCCCTGTCTGGGTTTCACCGCGGGCGCGCGATCAAATCAGATAGTCGACAACAATGGCGACAAACAGGGTAAAGCCCACCCGGCGGTTGTCCATAAAGGCTTTGAAACAGCCGTCGCGGTCGCGCTGGCGGGCAGCGACAAGCTGATGAACAAAGAGCCCTGCGATTACCGCGACGCCGAGAAAATAGCTGATTCCCAAAGAGAAGCTGATGCCGGTGAGTACAAAAGCGATCACCGTCAGCACCTGAAAGGCGGCGATAATGTGAAGATCGCGAGCGCCAAAGAGAATGGCGCTGGATTTAATGCCGATTTTAAGGTCGTCATCCCGATCCACCATGGCGTAAAAGGTGTCAAAAACCATGGTCCAGCAAACCACGGCAGTGACCAGCAGCCATAAACCCGCTGGCAATGACTGGGTCTGGGCGGCGAAGGCCATGGGTATGCTCCAGGCCCAGGCCAGTCCCAGTACCGCCTGGGGGAGATGGGTATAGCGTTTCATGAAAGGGTAAATGGCGATAATCAGCACCCCTATGCAGGCCAGCAAAACGGTGAGTCTGTTGGTCAACAGCACCAGACCAAAGCCGATCAGCGACAGCAGGACAAATAGCAGCAGAGCTTCCCAGGGCTTGATTTTGCCGATGGCTATGGGGCGATAGCTGGTGCGCTCCACATGGGCGTCCAGGTGCCTGTCGGCGTAATCGTTGATGACGCAGCCAGCGGCGCGCATGACAAAGCCGCCGACGATGAAAATGACGAGGATATCCCCATCGGGCATGCCTCCGGCAGCCAGCCACAGCGCCCAGAGTGCCGGCCAAAGCAGCAGAATGGTGCCCACCGGCTTATGGAGGCGAGTCAGGTGAATAAAATGCTCAAGTCTGGATTCAGTCATGGTTTTGTTGGCCAATAGCCGGTTGGCACTGTTCAGGTTTCGACATTGTAAGGATTGACCCGGAAATTGCACCAGTACAGGCTGAAATCCGGGGTTTGTCCTGCTATAACAGACTTAGAGTCTGTTCAAGATCTCGTAAGCTGAGGCCATTGTTACTCAAAGCAGGCGCTTTAAAGGGATGCCGCAGCGCCGCGCTTTTTTGTGGGAGCCTGCCCTGCAGGCGATATTGAAGAACCAAATCATCGCTTGCAGGGCAAGCTCCCACGGGCGTTGGCCGCTGTTGAAGCTCTGGTGAGATTGAGGCCATTTTTGCGCGAAAATTCAGGCAACTGGCGCAACTTCCTGGTTAAAGTCGGGAAGAAAAATCTCGCTGACCAGCAGTGGCTTGTTGTCGAGGTAAAACAGGGAGCGCCGCCCCCATAGCCAGCTGGCGTCTTTGGCGAGGTGTTCGGGAATTGCGCGGCCGGGAATGCGGGCAATATCAATGGCGCCGCGGCGCAGGGTTTTATCGGCAAAGAGCAGGGCGCCCAGGGGGCGGTTGTCGAGATTGGCGAGGGCGCGAAGGCGACCGCTAAGGGTTGCCAATGGCACAATGCTGCGGGCGTACACCCAGGGCGCATTGTTGCCGGACAGCACCGTTTCCCGAATCAGTGCCTGCTGCCGCAAAGGCAGGCCGAGGGCGCGGGCTTCATTGCGGCTGGGGCGCCCGTAGCCCTGGCGAATGATTCGCACAGAAAAACAACCGCTGCTCGCTGCCACCAGGCGTTTGGTCAGGGAGCCCTGGTCGGCAAGCCAGTTCCGCCACTGGGGGGCAAGGCTGTTTTGTAGCCAGCGGTCAGCGGGATACCAGTGAACAGAATGAAGGGGGCTGCGCATTGACAAGGAAAATTCTGTGATTCGACAACGGAGTTGCATTCTATATCAGAAAACCCGCTGCATGGGGTTTGCTAATGTCACCAGGTATAGGACAGGGTAAAAGAGCCGTATTCATGGTGTTTGGGTTGCCCCTTGAATTCTTTGGTGCGAAAGACCTGGGCGTAGGACAGTTTCCAGTTCTGCACCAGAAAGCTGAAGCCAACGGCAACATCGGCGACAAAATACTCCTTGTCGAGGCGGTGGCTGTTTTCCCAGGTGTTGCCATCGATAAAAATATCGCGGCCGACCATGCGGCCATCCACGGAAATAAAACCGTGCAGGCCGTAAATAAATTTATCGACACTGCGCAGACGAATGTCCCCCTTGCCCGGAGCGCTGTTGTCGCCGCCGGGGCGCACCGCCGAGGTACCAAAGTCTTCGGGCAGATCCCAGCCGAAGCGGTATTCGCCGCCAATATTGGCGTAAATGGCAACAGCGCCGAGGGCGGCGCCTGCGTGGCTGATAAAGTCCTGCTCAAGCCCCATGGGCAGGTGGTGTTTAAATAAGCGCAGCTTGTTTTCGTAGACCAGTTGCAGGGTGGGTTCGTCGTTGAGCTGATTGTCCCAGCCCTGAAATTTGTCGAACCCGCGCAGGTTGTGAATGCTGTCCTGAGCCTGTTCCCCCAGCGCGGAGGGGCCGACAATGCCGAGGTTGACTTCAACGGAGTCGAGGCGGTTTTCGGTGCGGCCGTGGTAGGCAAAACCGAGGTAGAGATAACCGGCGTAGGGACGTTCGTCTTCCAGTAACTCGGTGGCCTCGAGGGTTTCCGGCGTGTATATTAGCTGGCCGAGGCTGATAACAATATTGCGCGCCGGAGTTTCCTTAAAGCCCAGCAGCTTGTCGAGGCGGTCGTTTACTTTGTTGATCCATTGGGGCACATTGGGGTCGTTATCATAGGATGTCAGGTTGGGTGACACCCACGAAAGGCGAATGCCATTGGTATAATTTTGATCGGTTTCGCCAAAGAGATCATTTTCCAGATAGAGGTTGACCGTCCATGCATCATCCAGGGAGAGCTGACTGCCGGATTCTGTGGCGCCTGCCGCGGGACTCAGCAGGCTGAGACTTAGGGCAATGGGGGAAAAATACTTGAGGACAGCCTGCATGATGGCAATCTCCTGTGATGTTGGCTGTGTGGGTCTGATCGCAGATCCTGTGCTCCTTCACCAAACAAAGCATAGCAAAAGGCATTGCCAATGAGTATGACGGATAGCGAAAGCCAGTTCCATTTGCTGGCCAGTAAACGGTTTTTGCCCCTCTTTGTCACCCAGTTTCTCGGCGCCTTTAACGACAATCTCTTTAAAAATACCCTGATCGTACTTCTGGTGAGCGCGGGCGCCTCCGGGCAGTTTGACAGCAATATCATGATCAACCTGGCGGCGGGACTCTTTGTGTTGCCGTTTTTTTTACTGTCGCCCATCGCCGGGCAATTGGCGGACAAGTATGAAAAATCCGCGCTGATTCGCCGGGTCAAGTTTGCCGAAATTGTCATTATGGCCATCGCCGTTGCCGTGCTCTATTTTCAGTGGTGGGCGGGATTGCTGGGGGTGCTGTTTTTAATGGGTGTGCAGTCGGCTTTTTTTGGCCCCTTGAAATTTTCCATTCTGCCCCAGCATTTGCACCCCGGCGAACTGGTGGCGGGCAACGCCCAGGTGGAAATGGGCACCTTTGCAGCCATTCTCACCGGCACTTTACTGGGCACCCTTATCGGCGGCCTCGAATATTACCTGCCGGCCATGGCCGTTGGCGTCATCAGTATCGCCGTCCTCGGCTGGTTGGCGAGCCGCCAAATTCCCCCCGCAGAACCCCACGCCGCCGATTTGCAGCTGAACTTCAATCCCTTTTCTGAAATGAAAGAACTGGTGGCGCTGGCGCGGGAAAAAAAGGCCGTCTGGCTGAGTATTCTCGGCATCTCCTGGTTTTGGTTGCTGGGGGCGGCGTACCTCACGCAAACCCCCAATTTTGCCGTGACCGTGCTCAATGGCGGCGTCAGCCTTATCGCTTTGCTGCTGTGCACCTTTACGGTGGGCATAGGCGCCGGTTCCCTGCTCTGTGACCGCCTCAGTGGCCACAAGGTGGAAATTGGTCTGGTGCCCCTGGGTTCCATCGGGTTGAGCGGCTTTGGCATTGATCTCTATTTTGCCGCACAAAATTACGCCATTGCCGACGCCAGCACCCTGAGTCTGTTTTTTGCAGGCTCCGGCGGCGTCAGAATACTGGTGGACTTGCTGCTATTGGGGCTTTTTGGCGGTCTCTATGTGGTGCCAATGACGGCGATGATTCAGGCGCGCACGCCAGTGGCGAAACGGGCGCGGGTGATTGCCTGCGGCAATATTTTCAATGCCCTGTTTATGGTTGTCGCCAGCGTTCTCGGCGCCCTGTTACTGGGGCTGGCCGGGCTGGAAATTCCCGAGTTTCTCCTCATTATCGCCCTGGCCAATATCGCGGTTGCTGTGTTTATTTATCTCCAGGTGCCGGAATTCACCATGCGCTTTTTGGTGTGGCTGCTGGGGCACAGTATTTACCGCGTCCGCCATGAGGGCTTTGAGCACATTCCTGAGCGCGGTGCCGCCGTGTTGGTGTGCAACCATGTCAGTTTTGTCGACGCCCTGATTATTGGTGGCGCCGTTCGCCGCGCGGTGCGCTTTGTCATGTACAAGCCCATCTACGACTTGCCGTTGCTGAATTTTATTTTTCGCACCGCCGGCGCTATTCCCGTGTGCTCGCGCCGCGAAAGTGAAGCGGTTTATGAAAGCGCCATGAAAGCGGTTGCCGACGCCCTGGCGCGGGGTGAGCTGGTGTGTATTTTCCCTGAAGGCAAGCTCACCCGCGACGGCGACATTGACGAATTTCGCCCCGGCATTGAAAAAATCATTGCCCAAACCCCGGTGCCGGTGATTCCCATGGCGTTGCGCGGCCTGTGGGGAAGCTTTTTCAGCCACAGCGGCGGCGTCTTTCGCAGCAAAATGCGGCCTTTCTGTCGAGTCGATGTCGCCGTTGCTCCGGCCATTGCCCCTGAACAGGTGAGCGCCGCCGACCTCAGGGTTAAAGTGGCGGAGTTGCGGGGAGAGATGCGCTAGATCTGTCGGACGTCTCTATTTGCAGTAGGCACCACGTCTTGCCTGATCAATAAAAGGAAAAAAGGTTATGAAGCTTTCCACAAAAATTCTTGTCGGTATGGTCGCCGGGGTTGTCGTCGGCGCTGTTCTCAACCAGCTGTCGAGCGACTCCGGCAGCTTTGCCGCCAATCTGTCTGCCTGGCTGGTCAATTCGGTGTTTGATGTGGTGGGCAGTATTTTTGTCGCATCGTTGAAATTGTTGGTGGTGCCCCTGGTTTTTGTTTCCCTGGTTTGCGGCAGCAGCGCCATGGGCATGAATGCCCGCATGGGACATATGGCGTTGAAAACCCTTGGCCTTTATATGATCACCACGGCCATTGCCATCAGCCTGGCGCTGTTGCTTGCCAATGTCATCAATCCGGGAATGGGCATTGAAATGAGCGCGGACACCAACTACGCCCCTGCGGCGGCGCCTTCGGTGAAGGAAGTGCTTATCAATATTTTCCCCACCAATCCGGTGCAG
Organism: Porticoccaceae bacterium; assembly: GCA_023228865.1. The sequence goes on from JALOAH010000089.1 coordinate 8,841, forward strand.
GCCATGGTGGAGGGCAATATGTTGCAGATTATTGTTTTCTCCGTGCTCATGGGTGTGGCGGTAACCCACAGTGGCGAGCCGGGCAAAAAGGCGCTCGAGGTTTTCCAGAGCTTTAACGAAGTGATTATGACCATGGTGGGGTTTTTGATGCACCTGGCGCCCTATGGCGTATTTTGCCTATTGGCGAAAATTTTCAGCGAGCTGGGTATTGGCGCGGTGCTGGATCTGGCCAAGTATTTTTTTACCGTGCTGCTGGTGCTGCTTCTCCACGGCCTCGGTGTGTACAGTGTTATCCTCAAGCTGCTCACCAGGCTCAACCCGGTTACCTTTTTTAAAAATGTGCGCCCGACCATTCTCTTTGGCTTTAGCACCGCCTCCAGCAATGCCACCATACCGGTGACCATGAACGTGGCGGAAAAGCGCCTGGGTATCGATAACTCCATCGCCTCCTTTACGATTCCCCTCGGCGCCACCATCAATATGGATGGCACGGCGATTATGCAGGGGGTCGCCACGGTGTTTATCGCCCAGGCGTTCAATGTGGATATTTCTCTCGGCGGCTATCTGGCGGTGATCGCCACGGCAACCCTGGCGTCTGTGGGCACTGCCGGCGTTCCCGGTGTCGGTTTGATCACCCTCGCCATGGTGCTGCAGCAGGTTGGACTTCCGGTGGAGGGTATCGCCCTGATCATCGGCGTCGACCGCCTTCTCGATATGGTGCGCACTGCGGTCAATGTCACCGGCGATTGTATGGTGTCCACCATCGTCGCCAGGGGCGAGGGCTTGCTCGATGAAGCGGTCTATAACGAGGTGTCGGATGTGGACACCTTCAAGGCGGGGGCGAATAGCGAAGACGGCGTTGGGTAACTCCGTCAAATCTGTTTGAGGGTTTGCCGGGCGGCTTCGCCGAAGCCCAATAAATAGACCTCAGCGTCATAACCGCATCGCGGCGAAAGATCTTGTTAAGACCGCGTATTTTCGCCTGCAGGGCAGGCTCCCACAAAACAGGCCGAGCCAGGCTTACTCTGGAGGCTCTTGCTGTAGTGGAGCTTGCCCTGCAAGCGATAACCCCAGTCCATGAAGCTATCGCCTGCGCGGCGCTGGCAATGCTCAAAATTCCGGCAATTGGTGCAATCTGGATTAAAAGGCAACCTGCAAGCGGGCGAGCACAGCATCGCCTTCGTCTTCGCCGTTGATTGCCCCGTCGGTGTTCACATGAACATAGTCTGCCGATAGCCTGACCATGGAATTGACATACCAGTTCACGCCCAGTGTGCAGCTGTCTGCTTTTTCGCCGCTGACGGCAATGGGCGACGGGTTGCTGACATCAAGATGGTCGTAGCGGGCAAACACTTCCCAGGCTCCGCCAGCATGAGTGGGTTTCACCGCTTCAAAGGTGCCGCTGTCGATTTTGTAGTCGCGGTGTTCGCCGCTAAGTACATAGCCCACCTGGGCATAGTAGCCGTCGGCATCGATGGTGTAGGGGGTGTTATCCACATCGATGTCGCCGGTAAAGTATTCCGCCATCATATGAAGGGCGCCAAAACGGGCGGCAGCTTCGAAGTTGTAATCGTTGCGATCGCCGCTGGTGCCGGAGATGCGCGCCCGTATTCTGCTGACGCCGCCACCGTCCTGGCCGCCGCGGGCGCCGAGCCTGGTGCTGTAGGCTGCGGGCACGCCGGTGCGGTCGGTAACGCCGAGGCCTAAGTGAATGAGATTAGTGTCATCCATCAGCGGTCGCAGCACAATTCTGCCGGTTACGGATCTGTCCACATCATTGTTGCCGGATTCAAAGCCGTTTTTGAAAGCGCCGAGGCTGTAAGTGATGCTGTCGTTGGCGCCGTGGAGCCTGGCGCCCAGGGAGTGGCCGGTATCAAAGGCATCTGCGGCCATGGAGCGCTCGATGGCGGTAATCCATTTTGAGCTGCCGGTGTCGTCCATGCCAAAATGTTCTTTCTGCTGCCCCAGGGTGAGTTCGGCCATTTTGCCCCAGCCGCTGTAGGTGCCGATGACAACGTCGACGGAGCCACCATTGTTGATATTGTAGATAAATTCATAGTCCCAGTTGTGGGCGTGCGCCTTGACTTCGATACGGCTGCGGCGAATAAAGGCATCTTCGCCATGATCGCCGGGAGGCGCGCTGATAACACCGTCGTAGTCGTTGTAATCGGCCTGCACGCGACCGCCGATTTTGATGGCGTAATGGCCATCAGCGGTTTTCGCTTCAAAGCCTTTGCTGGTATCCACCATAATTTCGGAGCCGTTCAACTCTGCGGCCTGGGTGTGTGCGCAGGCAAGGGCTGACAGTAGTGATCCAATGGCGAAGGAAAGTAGTTGCTGGTTCATAGGGCGACTCACCGGGGGTTCTGATGGCGACAAGTATTGGTGCGTTTTATGTCATTTGTGTGACAAAATTTCATTTCAATGACATTTTGATGAAGTTTACTTGACAGTCCGGTGACGGTTATATGACGACGGCAAGGTGGAAAGGCGGCTGATTGCTGTCATTAAAACGTCATAAAGAAAAAATCTGTCATATATTTGTCATATTCACTTCATAGGATGCCCACAGTTGATCAGATAACCGAATCACCACTTCCCATGATTTCGGTCGCGCCATTTGCCCGGTTTACCCTGGAGACACCTATGAAAATGACATCGATGAAAATGCCAACGCTCAAAGCTACAGCCGCCGCCCTGATCGCTGCCGCAGGACTTTCCTGTACCCAGCTTGCCATGGCTCGGGATTATATCAGTATTGTTGGTTCTTCGACGGTTTACCCTTTTTCCACCGTGGTTGCCGAGCGTCTCGGTAAAACGGCGGGTATTTCAACGCCGACGGTGGAGTCGACGGGTACAGGCGGCGGCATGAAGCTGTTTTGCAATGGCGTAGGCCCGGCAACGGCAGATATTACCAATGCCTCCAGGCGCATGAAGGCGTCGGAATTTGAGCAGTGCCAGAGCAATGGTGTCACTGAAATCATTGAAGTGCTGGTCGGCTACGACGGCATCGTGGTGGCCAATTCCCAGCAGCAGGATGTTATGGATATCAGCCGCAGGGAAATTTTCCTGGCGCTGGCGAAAGAAATTCCCAATCCCGATGGCTCGTCAACCCTGGTGGCCAATCCCTATAAAACCTGGAATGAGATCAATCCTGAGTTGCCGGCGAAGAAAATCGAAGTTCTCGGCCCGCCGCCAACCTCCGGCACCCGCGACGCCTTTGTTGAGCTGGCGATGGAAGGCGGCTGCGAGAGCTTTCCCTTTTTCGCCGCCCTCAAAAAAACTGATGAAGACCGGTTCAAAGCGCTGTGCCACACCATACGCGAAGATGGCGCCTATATTGAAACCGGCGAAAACGACAATCTGATCGTCCAGAAACTGGAAAAGAACCCCAACTCTTTTGGCATCTTTGGCTTTAGTTTTCTCGATCAGAACAGCGACAAGGTGCACGGCTCTCTTATCGAAGGGCACGAACCCACGTTTGAATCCATTGCCGATAAATCCTACTCCGTGTCCAGGCCCCTGTATTTCTACGCCAAAAAGGCACACATTGGCGTTGTCCCCGGTATCCAGGAGTACATCAATGAATTTACCAGCGAAAAAGCCTGGGGCGATGACGGTTATCTGGCAGAGAAAGGCATGATTCCCCTGGCGGAAGCTGCCCGTGCCGACATCGGCGCCAAGGCCAGAGGGCTGCAGGTCATGTCGGGCGAGGATCTCTGAGGTCGCAGCAGAGGTCAGTTCCGGGCTCGTCACTGATGAGCCCGGATTTTTTTGTCACACAACAGTAAAGCCGAAGGTTTTTAATTGGCTACAATCACTACCTTCAGGATCAAGGCATCGACGTTATGGAAACTGGAAATCTGCTAGTGCTGGTCGTGTTGATGGGCAGCGCCGCCTATCTTTTTGGCCGCAGCAGAGCCTACAGCGTTGCCCGCCCCCTCGGCGGCATTCGCCATCTTCACTCCCTGCCCTACTACTATGGGATGCGCGCCGCCCTGTGGAGCTTTATACCTTCGGCTATGCTTTTGTTGGTGTGGGTGGCTGTGGATGAAAAAATCATCACCAGCTTGCTGATGGCCGAGCTGCCGAAGGAACTCAAGCCCGCCAGCCTGGCGCAAAAAAACCTCATTTTCAGCCAGCTGGAGAATATTGCCTCCGGCGCCATACCTGCAGACAGCGCCTCTGCGGCGGTGGCCGCTGCGGCGGAGCGCTTGCGTCTGTTTCGCGAAACCGGCAAGTGGCTGATGGTGGCGGTGGTCTGTTCCGGTGGCGTCATCGGCGGCATTTGGGGGTGGATACGAATTTCCCCGACATTGCGCGCTCGTCAGCAGGTGGAGAAGTTTTTTGTCGGTTTCCTGATTTTTTGTGCCTCCATCGCCATTCTCACCACAGCGGGCATTATCTTCTCCGTGGTTTTTGAATCCCTGCGGTTTTTCCAGCAGGTTCCTGTTCATGAATTTGTCTTTGGTCTGGAGTGGAGCCCGCAGACGGCGATCCGCGCCGACCAGGTGGGTTCGTCCGGGGCTTTTGGCGCCGTTCCCCTCTTTGTCGGCACCCTGGTGGTGTCGGCCATCGCCATGCTGGTGGCGGTTCCTGTGGGTTTGATGTCTGCCATTTATCTCGCCGAGTACGCAAAGCCGCGGGTGCGCGCCGTGGCGAAACCGGCACTGGAAGTATTGGCGGGCATTCCCACGGTGGTGTACGGGTTTTTCGCCGCCCTCACCGTGGCGCCGCAGTTGCGGGACTGGGGCGAGCAGATGGGTTTGCAGGTTTCCTCCGAGAGCGCCCTGGCGGCGGGTCTTGTCATGGGGGTGATGATTATTCCCTTTGTGTCGTCCCTTGCCGACGATGTGATTTCTGCCGTGCCCAGAGCCATGCGCGACGGCTCCCTGGCGCTTGGCGCTACCCAGTCTGAAACTATCTGCCGCGTGATTTTTCCGGCGGCGCTGCCAGGTATCGTTGGCGGCGTGTTGCTGGCGGTGTCCCGCGCCATCGGCGAGACCATGATTGTGGTGATGGCCGCAGGCCTCGCCGCCAACCTCACCGCCAATCCCCTGGAAAGCGTCACCACGGTCACGGTGCAAATTGTCACCCTGTTGGTGGGCGATCAGGAATTCGACAGCCCCAAAACCCTGGCGGCGTTTGCCCTGGGTCTGATGTTGTTTGTGGTGACACTGGTTCTCAATGTCATCGCCCTGCAGGTGGTGAAGAAATACCGGGAGCAGTATGAATAGTCGCAAAAATATCAGCGAACACGTCAAAGCCGGACTCAAGGGGCGCTACCGCCGCGAGCGCCTGTTCCGGTTTTTGGGCATTTTTTCCATCGCCTTCAGTCTCGCCTGTCTGCTGGCGCTGTTTACAGACATTATCGCCAAGGGGCACGGCGCTTTTCAGCAAACCTATGTTCGCCTCGCGGTAAATTACGACCCCGAGGTTCT
>JALOAH010000090.1 GCA_023228865.1 Porticoccaceae bacterium
TGCTTAACGCGATCACGGCTTCAATGGGCGCCATGGGCACGGTCACCAACTCCAGGGTTGCCGCCGCCAGAGTGAGGCTGTGAGCCAGTGTAAATGCAGTGATTGTCGCTATGACGCTACCCAGACCCCTAACCAGAAGCAGCAGGGCGAGAACAAAAAGCAGGTGATCGATGCCGAGGAGAATGTGTTCGATACCGTAGAGGAGATAGGTCTTTGCCACATGCCACTGACTGGCTCTGGCCGGAATCACAACGGTGGCCTCTGCAGGGGTTAGCCTGTGGGTGAGGCCTCTGCCGTCACTTAAATCCAGGCGCACCAGAACATCGGTTGCGGTGTGCTCAAGCCCCGTTATTTCAATGACGCCGCCTTCGATGCCGCCAGTACAGGCAGACAGCCATCGGGACAGGTAGGCTCTGCCGTCCCAGACCGGTTCATCTGATGGATTTTGCTGGCACTGGGTGGGCAGTTTTACGCTTATTGCCATCGGTCTGCCGGCGACCGCTGGCTTTTTCCACACAACCGCATAACGCTCGCTGTCAAACTGGCGAATTTCAAGATACCCCGGCTCCAGGGCGTGGCCGCGGCAAAGGCCGCTCAGTCCGAGCCAGGTGAGCAGGCAGATCACCAGGGCAATCTTTTTCAGCACGCTGGCGGGCATGAATGTTGAGAAAGCAGCCGGGAAAAGGGAGCGGGGAGCTGAATCTGGTACTGCTCGCGCAGTTTTGCAAATAACTGGTTGCGCAACTCCAGGGTTTTTTGGGCTTTCCAATCGCGCGCGACCAGGGCGCGGATGTCGTCAAGGGGCGGCGTCTGTTCCTGCTGATGCTCGCGAATGCGCACCAGATGGACACCGAAGCTGGACGGAACAGGGGCAGACCATTGGTTCGGGGGCAGTGCCGCGATGGCGGCAAAGAAACCCTGGCCGAAAATGCCGTCAATAGCCTGGCGGGAAGAAAGCGGCAGCTGTGCTGGCAATAGGCTCGCCTGCTGCCAGCGCAAGGGATCTGTCGCCGGGTTTGAGGTCAGGGTTTCAACAATGGTTTGTATCTCGGCGGCGTCCGCGCTTGCGCCGAGAAAAATCTGCTCCAGGGCGAGCTTGGCAGGTTGCCGGTAGTTTTCCTGATTGGCGGCAAAATAGGCGCTGAGTTCGGCCTCCTCGGGATCAAGGAGATCCGAGCCGGTGTCGCTGAGAAATTCCATTTTTTGGCGGAGGCGCAGTCTGATGACTTTGTCGTTGCGATCCAGCCCCAGCGCCAGTGCCTCCCTGTAGTAGATTTCTTCGCGGACAGCATCCTCAATCATGGCCGCCACGGCTTTCTGGTCAGGCTCCTGTCGCCAGGTTTTTTGGTAGTTGGCGATCAGCTGCTCAATCTGTGCGGCCTCTATGGCAATAACATTGGCAGGCGCCTGCGGTGGCGGCGCCACCAGGGCGTAGAGCGCAAAGATCAGAGTGCCGATCAGCGCAAACTGAAGCAGAGGTTCCTTGAATAGTGCCACGTTGTCTGTCATCTCCCCGTGATCAAACCTTCTACTATTGCCCCCCGTTGTACCAGATGGGCGATGTGTAGGCGCGCTCCTGGGTGGTCATGGGCACTTCGGCAGGGATGTTGTCGCCAAAGCGCTTGACGTCATAGGCAGACCAGCGTGGCGTGGGAATCTCCAGAACACGGGCGTAATAAAACGCGCTTTGATTGGAGTCGAAATCGGGATCCTGCCAGACCGTCGCCAGCTCGGCAGCCCCGATGCTGTTGCTCCAGGTGGCATTGGCAATATCCACGGTGGAACCAACGGGAGCCAGTTTGCCCTTGCGGTTTGGCTTTCTGTTTCCAGACCAGGCGACATCGTAAACTTTTTCGCGGGTGTTGCCGTCTGCGTCCAGCCAGCCTTTGACAATCTGGATGCGATCCAGAGTCCCGCTAAAGGGATCCCTGGCGGCGGCAACAATGAAACTGGGGGATTTACCGCTGCTGTCAGGGGGCAGATCGCCCCCCATCGGTACGCCCTTGTCATAGCCAATGCGGGCAAGCTGCGGCGATGTCGCGTCTTTCTCGGTGTAATGCCAGCCACCAAAAAAGCGCACCGTGATGCGCGACCCGGTGGTGGCATACACTTCCTTGCGCGCCATGGCGTCAAAAAGCGCTTCGCGGGTATTTTCGGTCGCCCAGACACCGGCATAACCTGAAGCCGTCATTTCCCAGGCAATCATTTTTACGGGGCCTAGCTGGGCAATGAGGTGATTCCAGCGTCCAGGTTCAGGTTCGACAACAGAACTTTTGCCAAAAAAGTTTTCTTCTTCTGCGGTGGCCAGGCCGGTGTGGCTGTCGGTGGAGCCCAGCATGCCAAACTTGTAAGGGTTGGTTCCCAGGGTTTGCGCCATTTTTAAACCGTTTTTGAGCGCTTCGCGGGCATACTCGTACTGGAGCATGCTGTTTTCTTTAAATACGGGACCCATATTGGCTTTATCCCAGGTTTCGTAATCGGCGAATTCGTCATTGGGGGATAAAAACGGATGGGCTTCGCCATCGCCCTTGATCTGGGTGACTTCATAGAGCGGTTCCCATTTCGCTCTGGTTGCTGCATAGGATGCTGACAGCGGCTCTCCGGTGGCGGGGTTGGTCTCAACCGGAAACATAATGCCGTTGGAGAGGTTGCCATTGTGGGCGAGAGCCAGAATTTTACCCCCTGTTGCGGCTTCATATTTTTCCATCCATTGCCACAGATCTTCCGGGTTGAAGCTTTCTGAGGCCGTAAATGGCAGCATTTTGCGGGCGGTGTCGGCATCGTCCCGGTAGAGTATGTTTCTGTGGAGGTTGTTGCCCCCTGCGGTGGATGTCCATTCATAGCCAATCATGGCGGTAAAGTTGCCCGGATCGTTGAAGCGGTCGGCGGTTTCCACATAGTCATCCCAAATACTCTGGGTAAAGCGTTCGTCCATGAGGATTTTGGGCAGCCTTCCCGAAGCATAATGACTGAAGATGTCGACATTGGCGTCCAGGGCGCTTTCTTTTCCGCCATTCATTTTTTGGTGCCAGTTGTTGATTTTGGGATCCTTCAACAGCTCCGGGTCGCCGCTGATGATTTTATCCATGGCGCCCATGCCGTCGGAATGGTCGGCAACCACCAGCCAGTCCAGTGGTCGCGAAAGCTTTACGCGAACGCCGTGGCTGGATATGACTTCTTCGCCGCGGGCAAATCGGTAGGCCTCCTCTGGCCCCAAAGTCACCCCGAAACCCCGTGCATCCATGGAGTTTTTGGTGTGGACATGGGTGTCTCCCCAAAAAACCTGGCTGGGAAATCGTGCGCCGGCGTGAGGTGAGTAACCGCTGCCAGGGTTGCCGCTCTCCGGGCTTTGCGCCACAGCTGTGCCGGTTATGAGGCTCAGGCTGCAAATAATAAGGGTTGCAGGATTTATGGCCAGGGGAATCCTCTGCTTTTGTGCTGTTTATTGTTGCTAGCTTTTGATATGGGGTTTGAGCCGGGCATATTGTCGCTAAAAATGCCTGTTTTTGGATTCTACTGAAAATAACTTCGATTAAAAACATAAAATTCGCATGTGAATAATTATCTATCTATTTTTTCTCGCAAATCCGGAGCGGTTGGGCGCCTTTATAGTCGTTAAGGTTGAAAAGTGTAAGGGATACCAGTAAAATCGGATACATGTATTAATGAAGCGAAAAGTAATTTCACGAACTAAATGGTTTTTTCGGTGCATTCTGGCGCAGGACGACAGGAAAAACCTGAGCCCGACGGGCCTTGAGCTTGACAACCCCGCTTCCGCTGGAGCCTTTGTTATGAAACTTTATGTGATGGGAATTGACTTTGGGTCAACCACTGCAAAAACAGTGATTCTCGACCTCAAGGGCAATATTGTCTCTTCGTGCATCAGCTCCATGGGCGCAGTGAGCGATCACGGCGTAAAAGCCTCTATTAGCGGAGCTTTGCAGCAGGCCGGACTCACCCAGGAGGATATGGGGCGGACAGTTTCTACCGGGTATGGCCGCAGAATGCTCGATATTGCCGACAAAAATTTTACCGAGATTACCTGCCATGCCCGCGGCGCCCTGGCGATGGTTCCCGAGGCCAGATTGGTGATTGATATTGGCGGCCAGGATACCAAGGCCATTGCCATCGACAAAAAAGGTGTTGTCGGCCAGTTTGCCATGAATGATCGCTGCGCGGCGGGAACGGGAAAGTTTCTCGAGGTGCTGGCGCGCGCCATGGAAATTCCCCTGGAGGAAATGGGCGCTCTCGCCATGGAAGCCAGGCAGGATCTGAAAATATCCAGCATGTGCGCCACCTTTGCCGAAACCGAGGTGATTTCCTTGCTGGCGGAAGGCCACTCCAAGGCCGATGTTTTGGGTGCTGTCCACGGCTCTGTTGCCACTCGCACCAAGGGTTTGGCGAGTCGGGTTGGCACCAAGGAACCCATTGTAATGACCGGCGGCGTCGCAAAAAACCAGGCTGCGGTCTACTATTTAGAAAAGACCTTTGGCGCCAAATTCATCCTACCCAAGGATCCGCAGATTGCCGGAGCCTTGGGTGCTGCTATTTTGGCACTGGAGGACTATAAGGTGGAGCACAAGGCCGAACTGGACAAGCTCGACCGGGATTTCGAAGAGCAAATGGGCGCAGGTGGCGCCTGCGCGCCACTGTGCAAGGGCAATGGGAATGCGGCTGAAGCTGGACAGAAAGCGGCGCTGAAAACTGTCAATGCAGGGCAGTAGCGCTCAGCGATGGTCGGCAAGTGAAGCTTTATTGCCCGGCAATTAAATTAATAGGCAAATAGTTGAAGTTAAACTTCGTGTGACAACAGAGTAGCAGGAGAGAATCATGCAAAGCAACGCGGGAATTCATGCAAGTGACAAGCGGGCAAATCGCCTCAAAGCAACCAAGCTGGGTGGTCAAATTGTCAATGACTACTGGTCAAGCCTGTTTAGAGCCAAGGAAGAGGGTAAAAAAGTCGTGTGGTACAACGGCACCTATATTCCGCCCTTTTTTCAGGCGCACGACCTGGCCTGGGTTCACGGTGAAGCCTGGTCTGCCTACCTGGCCGCCAAGCATTATGAAACAGCGGCGCAGCAGGCCGGTGAAGAGCGCGGCTATGACCGCGAGCTCTGTTCCTATGCGCGCACCCATATCGGCCAGGCCTTGATCGACAAGAAAAATCTTGAAGAGGGTATTATCCCGGTAAATGACCCCAGGGCTGACGCCATTCAGAGCCTGCCCGCGCCGGATATGTTTGTCAACGCATACCCCTATTGCAGCACAGGCCAGCAATGGGACGACCTTATTTATCGCTTTTACGGCAAGCGCGTCCCCATCTACAACGTCAACATTCCGTTGCTGTGGGGCGGAAGGCCGGACGCGAATTATCTCTATGGGCAGGAATGGGAAGAGCGCTCCGATTATGTCGCCAAGCAGCTGGTTGGCCTGACGGAATTCCTTGAGCTCCACACCGGTCGCAAGTACAACTGGGACAAGCTCAGCGAAGTCATGTCTTTCATTAAAAAGGCGGCAGAACTGCGCCTGGAAGCCATGGATCTCTGTACCGCAAAACCAGCGCCCGCCAGCTTTTTCGACTGGATTGTCAGCATCGCCCATGTCAACTTCCTGCCGGGCACCCAGGCGATTGTCGACTATTTCGAATCTGTTAAAGCCGAAATCAAACAGCGCATCGCCGACGGCGAAGGGGCTGTGCCCAATGAAAAATATCGCTTCTTCTTTGACGGCATGATGAACTGGAACAAAGTGGGCTGGCTGGCGGATAAATTTGCCGCCGTCGACGCCACCGTTGTTGCCGGCCGTTATACCCATATGTCATTTTGGCAGGAGCCAGGTCTTGTCGATCTGGAAAATCCGGTCAGGGGCATGGCGCAGAACTACCTGGTTTGCCCCAACAATCACGGTGCGCCCATCATGATTGGTGAAATTGAGAAAGTCTGCGATAAATTCGATATTGACGGCGTGGTTTGCCACGCCTCCAGAACCTGTCGCGGCATGACCAACAACCAGTTTCTGATTACCGAATCAGCGCAGCGCCATGGCCGCCAGGCCATGTTCTTTGAGGGGGATGTGGCGGACGAATCCTTTTATAAGGACGAACTCTTAAATACCCGTCTTGAAGCCATGATCGAGGCTCTAGATGCCCAGAAACGCGGTGTGGCGGCTTGATACTGTATTTGCAGTGATCAAAGGGTACCGCTGCTGGCAACGGGCATTTGCCCTGCTGGGCAGCGGTAGCACCAAAATTTATTTCCAACCCCTATTTCATCTAGCTGCGGCTTCGCCTGGCTAACTAACACGAAAGGCATTGAACTCCATGGAAAATCAAGAAAAAAATCCGGCGCGGGAAATCAAAGACAGCTGCGTGCTGATCACGGGCGGGACTTCCGGCGTTGGTCTGGCTGCAGCCATGCAATTTGCTGAGGCCGGCGCAAAAGGCATCGCTATTAATGGGCGCAATACAGAGCGTGGCGAAAAGGCGCGGCAGTCAATTCTTGACAAATATCCCGGCAGCAAGGTGTTCTTTGTCGCGGGGGACTGCAATATCGCAGCACAAGCCATTCGTGTCTGTGAGCAGGCCAGGGAAAAAATGGGCAGCATCGATGTGCTCGTCAATTCCACCGTTAGCCCCTACGGCCCCAAATTATTGAAAGATATTGCCGTGGAAGAGATGGAAAACATCATCGTCCAGCAAATGATGGCGCAGCTCCTGACCAGCCGGATTGTCTACCCCTGGATGAGCGAAAACGGTGGCGGCGTGATCACCAATATCGCTTCAGATGCGGGAAAGGTGACGACCCCTGGAGAAACCGTTCTCGGCGCGGCCATGGCGGGCATTATCATGTTTTCAAGGACAATGGCGATGGAAGCCAAGCGCAATGGCGTTCGCGTCAACGTCCTGACTCCGTCTATCATTGAGGGCACACTGACCAACTTGAGCGTGATGGATGATCCCTTTGGCTCCAAGCTGTTTGGCAAGGCCATCAAGATGGCGAATTTGGGCGTCTGTGTTCCCGACGATCTCGCCAACATGATTCTGTTTCTGGCCAGCCCCCAGGCGTCCCGCCTAACCGGGCAGGCAATTAGTATCAATGGCGGCATCTCGGCCGCATAACAGCAACAAGACATATCGAAAAACAGCGAAGAGGAGTCAGTTTGTGCAACGATTAGAAGGAAGGCGGGCGATTGTAACCGGCGCAGGCAGTGGTATTGGTCGCGCTTCTGCGATCCGCTTTGCCGCCGAGGGGGCGCGCGTCGTCGCCGTCGGCCGGACATTGGAAAATATTGCAGAAACGGTAAGCATTATTCGTGAAGCAGGGGGTGAAGCGACCCCCTTTCAGGCAGATGCAACCGTTGAAGATCAAGTGGCGGCAACGGTCAAGTTTTGCGTCGATACCTATGGCGGCCTGGAGGTGTTTTTTGCCAATGCCGGCAATACGGATCGCTTTGTGACCCTGCTGGAGCAGGAGGTGTCGGCGTGGGAGGAGCAGTTCCGCGATAATGTCATCAGTTCTTTTCTGGCGGTTAAATACGCAGGCCGCCATATGAAGGAAACCGGCTATGGCTCCATCATTCTCATGTCATCGACGGGATCCCTGCGCGCCAATGGCGGCACCGTTGCTTACAGCGCCTGTAAAGCGGCGGTCAACAGCCTGACCATGGGGGCGGCAAATGCCTTTTCTGGCACATCCGTTCGCGTCAATGCCGTGCTTCCCGGTCTTTGCGAAACCAAGCTGACCAAGGCAACCTTTGAGATGGCACGGGCAAAAGGCAGTGAGTCAAAGATTGGGCAGTTGACGACGCTGAAAAGACCTGGCCAGGTGGAAGAAATTGCTGCTGTTGCGGCCTTTCTGGCCAGTGATGACAGCTCCTATGTGGACGGTCAGCTGATAGCCGCAGACGGCGGCATCAGCAGCACCCACCCCTACGGTCGTTTTGCCTGACATCCCCCGTGGCCGAGTTCAGGGTTGAACTCGGCCATTCAGTCGACAGCAACCGGCTGGCGAGCTGCAATTCCCTCTAATCCTGTCTTGCTGCATTGACTTTGCTATGCGCAAGTATCAGCTGGATTTAGGCATTTTTGAAAGATTGTCTTTGAGCCGCGCCAACACTTTTGTTGTTTGCTTGAGCTCATCAATGCTGATCCCTTCAAACATTTCCCTGTTGTGTTGAAGCACGACACTGCGCATGGCCTTGCACACTTTATAGCCGCTGAGGGTAAGATGCACCATATTGATTCTGCGGTCGGTGGGATGTGGGCGCCTTTCCACCATGCCGCCGTTTTCAAGCCTGTCGATGAGACCGCCCAGGGCAACCTTGCCCAAACCCATCTTGTCGGCCAGCTCTGATTGCGTGAGGCCGTCGGCGGTGGACAAATAGGCCAGCGCCCAGGCCTGGGATCGGGTTATATTGAGGGGCTTGAAGAGTTCGTCCAAGACAAGCCTTCTTTTGCGGGCGGCATCATGAATGAGGAAGCCGAAGTGAATGATCCAGTCTTCATCATCAACCAGCTGCTTGCCAGATAATGCTGACTCATAGCCCAGAGAGTCTTTTGTCATTGTATTGTCTCGCTCTTCAGTAAAAGTTGTGTCGCCATTCAATTGCATGGTTTGGCTTGGCATATACTGCGTTGGGGTCGGAGTAAAGATTCGCGCGCGCAAAGTAGGGGTTTTTGTGTAACCCTTTGCGCGCATTATCCCAGAATTCACACAATTATGTCATAGCGTATTATTAGTTTTAACTTATAATTTCTATTTGCAGTGGTGTTGGCGATTGAGTTCTAAAATAACTATTCGGTTGCGAATAATCTTCCGCTCCAGGCACATGCGCCTGTTTGGATAAAAGCCTCTTTGCCGGCAAAATCCTGACCGTCAGACCGGTGATCAAGAGGCATTTTTTTGCGCCATTACCAATATAGTCAATAAGTTAAAAGTGTCAATAGCCCAATACCAGGTTGTTGGCAGATTTATTGAAACGACTCCATGGCCGCGGGAAACGATTGTGGCGCGCGCCGGCAATCAATACTGACCCTGCTCTTTGGTGGACGGCACTCGAATTGACAGATAAAGTGAAGTGCCGTAAAGTACGCATGCGATATTAATTGTGTTGGCATGCCGCCGCCTGTCACGGCCGGGCGGTTGGCTTGCGGACATATTTCGATAACACCGATTGGCCGTTGATTCGGGGTCGCTGGGCGGAATGCTCGCCCCGCAAACGTTTTCTGGAGAGGGTGGCATGACAGGCAATAACGATATTCTGGCGACGTTTCGCGAAGCGGCTAGCCATCCCCTGGCCTATGCGCGGCAATGGAAAGAGACCCATAAGAAGCCGGTGATTGGCATTTTGCCGATGAACTTTCCGGCGGAGCTGGCCCACGCCGCCGATGCCCTGCCGCTGCTGCTGCAGTCCGACGAAGAGCCCATCACTGTGGGGCTGAGCCGCATCTTCAATTTTTACTGTGGCTACAACCGCAGCCTGGTGGATCAAACGATGAGGAGCGAATTCGACTTCCTCGAGGCCATTATGCTGGGGGATCACTGCGTCCAGTTGCTGGGCACGGCGGACGTGATCCGCAACCAGATGCCCGAGGTGCCGCTGCTCTACGACCAGCTGGTGTCCACCATCAACTCCCCCTGGGCGTTTGAAGAAAGCCGCCGCTGTATCGGTTCCCTCAAGCAACAGCTGGAAGGGGTGCTGGGGCGGGCAATCAGTGCTGAAGCGATTAAACGCAGTATCGACATTTTCAACCACAACCGGCAACTGCTGCGCCGCCTTTACGCGATGCGCCGTGCAGGGCAGGTGACCCTGAGCGCCACCGAGATGCAGCACATTGTCAAAGCCAGCATGGTGATGGACAAAGAAGAGCACAGCGCCCTGCTGGAAGCCTTTCTCGATGGTGTCGAGAGCCGCGACAACATCCCCAGCGATCGCGTGCCACTGTACCTGTCTGGCCATATGTGCCACGCGCCGAAACCGGAAATTCTCGCCATGATCGAAGCCTGCGGCGGCGTGATTGTCGCCGACGACCTTTATACCGGCTACCGCTACATCGCCACCGATGTTGAACCCGCAGACGATCCCCTCGATGCCCTGACCCACTGGTACCTCAATCGCAACAAGCAGGTGCCCTGTCCGACCCGCTCGGCGCGGGGGGAAAACTGGGATCAGTTCCTCGTCGAGGCGGTCAAGGCCGCTGGCGCCCAGGGCATGATTGTCCTTTTGGTGAAATTCTGCGAACCCCACATGTACTATTATCCCGATATCAAGGAAACCTTTGAAAAACACGGCATACCCCTGTACATGATAGAAACCGAACACGAAGGGGTTGCCATGGAAGGCCTCAAAACCCGCCTGGAAACCTTTATGGAAATGACCCGGCGGCGGGCGCAACTCAACCACTAAACGGCGCCCTGAGCCACCGAAAAACACCATTTGCACAGCCAACGAGGTAAACGCCATGGGCTACCAATCCGTTTTTGCACCAGAGCTCTTCAAAGACCAAACCATCATCGTCACCGGCGGCGGCAGCGGCATTGGCCGCTGCACGGCCCACGAACTGGCGGCGCTGGGAGCCAACGTTGTCATCGTCGGTCGCGATGAAGAAAAACTCAAAACCGTGGAAGCGGAAATCCGCGACGACGGCGGCCGCGTGCTGCGCCAGGTGTGCGACATTCGCGACGAGGCCATGGTGATCAATGTCATCGAATCCACCCTCGAGGCCTACGGCAGAATAGACGGCCTGGTGAACAATGCGGGGGGTCAATACCGCACCCACATGAAAACCATCTCCACCAAAGGCTTTGAAGCGGTGGTGCGCAACAATCTGACGGGGGGCTTTATCTTTATGCGGGAAATCTACAACCGCTGGATGGAAGCCAATGGCGGCAACATCGTCAACATCATTGCCGACATCTGGAACGGCTGGCCGGAATTTGCCCACTCGGGGGCGGCGCGGGGCGGCATGTTGACACTGACCGAGACGGCAGCCTGCGAATGGTCGGCGTCTAATGTGCGGGTGAACTGCGTGGCACCCGGCGGCATTGCCTCCAGCGGTTTTGACACCTATGCCCCGGAGATTCAGAAGCGTTTGTACGAATACCCGGAGCGGGTGCCGTTGCAGCGCTATGGCACGGAAGCGGAGATTTCGGCGGCGGTGGTATTTTTGCTGTCCCCGGCGGCGGCGTACATTACGGGGAGCTGCATTCGCGTGGATGGTGGTGCGCCCAATGCGCGGCAGACGTGGAACCTGGAGAAGAGCGACCGCAACAAGCCGTTTGAGGGCTTTCACCGCTCGAAAATTCCCAACGTGCTCGCTAACAAGCCCAAATGACACTGCCAAAAGCCTGGCGGTTGTAATTGGCATGGGGAGTTGCACCGGCACAGGCACAAATTCGGGCTAGCAGGTCATTACAACTCGGCAACCGTTTGCCGCCAGCGAAGCTTGCTTTTTTGGGCTCCACGTTGAGCGCGCATACTCTCTCCGGCGCCATCATGCAGTACTTACGGGCATAAGTGCGCTCAAAGCCACCGCCTCCACAAAAGCCCAGACAGCTGGTGCAATTTTCGCACTATTCCCCCCGCCTCTACGTGTAAAACCAGGGGCGCGGCGCTGTGAATATTGGGCTCAGTGTATTAAAGAACCGGCGCCAGCACGGGCGGGTTATTTTTTCGCCAATTTTTCCAGATCACTTGCAACCTTTTCCAGACGTTCGACGACGCCGTCCATAGTCTCCTGCGCCGCTGGTTGCTCTTTCAACATGCCTCGGTAAATCACGTTGGCGATGCCATCGGCAGTCTCGTCGATGGGAAAATCTCCGCTGCCCCTCAGATACGCCCAGGTACTGTGCTCGATGCAACCAAAAATCATATCTCTTAGCAAGATAGGCGACACGTCTTCTCTGAACTCGCCGCTTTCTATTGCCTGGGCGCAGAGGCGGCTGATATCTGCAGAATAGCGACGGTTTAATTTGTAAAAAATGGTGTTGGTATAAACGGACTCGGGACGAATTTTGGTCAGTATAAATCGGGTGACTTCCGGGTTGTCTTTGATGATTTTTAATGCCCGCCACACCATGGCTCTGAGTTTGTTCCAAGTGCCCTGGACATCCTCAACACTGGCGACGTTTTCAATAATTTCTTTGTACCAGTCGGCAACAACGCTAACCAGCATTTCCTGCTTGTTTTCAAAGAAACGGTAGAGGGTGCCCTCTACGACGCCAGCGCGCTGGGCGATTTCGGCAAGGGAAATATTTTCGTGGCCTTTTTCAGCGATGACACTGCGGGCAGCAGCGGTAATATCGGCGCGGCGTTGAAGGGGCGGGAGGCGAGAGCTTGTGCGGGTTTTGGCTTTTGCGCGCATGTAACGTTGGTTCACCTATTGTTGTGTAGCCCTATTGGTTCCGTTGCTTGACAGCCGCGGTATAACTCATGGCTGCTGCCAGGATGGGCACCCTTTATTGCGACGGAGATTGTAGCTGGTTTGACACCAAAATGAAGAGCCGGACTCCTTGTGCTTCGGTTAAAAGCCGAGGGCTGGCAAGATTCAGCGACAACAGACAGGCGTCAGGGGCGACTCTCGATTGCCGAGCATTAAACCTGTTTATGGGTACAAGCTCTGGCTTTCAGCCTGTGCTGGCGCAGTTTTCAGGCTAGCGTTTGTCACATCAATCAGTGAGGTGGCCGCCAGCCGGGCTAGACACTGTCAGTGATTGACCAAATTTTTAATGGTCGAAACAAGGCCAGCTGCCGGGCTTGTCTTGCACTTTGGCGCTGTCGATCTGCCGGGATCGACAACATCGGGTTCATCGCCGACAAAATTGGCTTTTACCAGGCCCTGATATTCTTCAAGACCCAGCATGGCAGCGCCAAGGGCTCCGGCGATCTGCGGGTTGGAAGGCTTGATAAGGGGGCAGCCAAGCTCTTTTTCAATGGCTCTCAACGCGGCAACGTTATTGGCAACTCCGCCGGTCATAACGATGGGTGTCTTTTTGCCAACTCTGGCCACGAGCCCCATGGTACGTTTTGCGATTGCCCTGTGCACGGCGCCGAGAATCTCGGTTTTGGGAACACCTTCCGCCAGCAAAGAGATCACTTCGGTTTCGGCAAAGGTGGCGCACATGCTTGAGATAGTGAGATCTTCCACTGCCTCCAGGGCCATGCGACCCATCTCATCCAGATCCACTTCCATCGCTCTGGCAAGAACCTCGAAAAATTTTCCGGTGCCGCCAGCGCAGCGGTCGTTCATGGCGAAATTATCAACCATGCCGTGCTTGTCGACAGCGATCACCTTGCTATCCTGGCCGCCGATATCGATAACCATGCGGGCATCTGGCACCATGGCGATTGCGCCGCGGGCGTGGCAGGTGATTTCTGTGTAGGATTTGTCCACCAGATCTATCAGCCTGCGGCCATAACCGGTGCTGACTGTTCTTGCAATTCTGTCCTGGGTCAAACCAGCCTCTTTGAGGGTGGCTTCTATGGAGGCCATTACAGCGGTGCCACTGACACTTCCCAGTTGGGAGACATTGCTGGCAACAATATTGCCGTCCAGGTCGAGAATAACGGTTTTGGCAGTTGTTGAGCCAAAATCAATACCCATGATATGGTCTTTCATCGTGCCACCTCCAACTCAGTGTTACCCGTAAAGTGTACTACTTAAATAAAAAGTCTGTTCAATGTTTTACTGCGCCGGCTATCGCCATGCCGGAATAGAGAATCCATCATTGCAGCCGCAAGCAAAACCTCTACGACAATACTAATGAATATAAATTATTAAATCAAGCACCACAAAAGAATAACACTATTTTTATTTTTTTATATAAATCATACTTTTATAAAGGCAAAAGCCTCAATACCTGTATGACCCCCTATCTTATTTAAAAATTTTTTCCACTTTAATAAATATAATTCATTATATGCCAAGGGCTTATTACCCCTGCGGCGGCATTGACAACCAAGCCGCCCGGCTTTATTTCTGGTTCTGGGTATTGTAGTCGATAAGCATCGTAACCATAAGCATTAACTTTATAAATGGTTACAGCATCAGTCTTTCCTTTAAGAAATTATTTAACACATTGTATTTAAATATAATTTTATTATTTTTTAGCAAAGGATCGCTGATGGCTGATTTTTTAGCAAGAATATAATAAGCTAATGTAATTATTTTGTGATAACTTTTGGAGAATTTTCTGGCGGTCTGGCGCAGATGGCAAATTGGCGCCGCGCTGTCAGGCAGGCTTTTGGCGGCTGGCATGGCGGCCAAATAGTCAT
>JALOAH010000091.1 GCA_023228865.1 Porticoccaceae bacterium
AGCGAGAATTTCCGATGCCGAGGCGCTGCCGTTATTGATGATGACGACAAGGGGCAGGTTGCTGAGAATATCGCCAGGACTTGCCCGAAACTCGCCGTTGGCGCTCTCCACTCGGCCTTCTGTATAGACAATCAGGCCACTGTCGAGGATGGCGTCGGCGACTTCAACGCAGGCGGGCAGGAGGCCGCCGGGGTTGTTGCGCAAATCCAGCACCAGGCCTTTCAGTGCCGGTGTTGCTGCCATCAGTTTTTTGACTTCCTTGCGGAACTGACTGCCGGTTTCATTTTGGAACTGGGCAATACGCACATAGCCAAAGCCATCTTCAATGATGTCACTGCGGACACTCTGTACCTGAATAATGTCGCGGATGATTTCCACTTCAAAAGGGGCGTCGATGCCTTCGCGAAGAATGGTAAGTGTGATTGCTGACCCTTTCTCTCCTCTCATCAGGTCGATGGCATCGTTGATGCTCATGCCCTGAACCGCCTGGTCGTCAAGCTTGATAATCAGGTCGCCAGTGCGAATGCCGGCGTTGGCGGCAGGAGTGCCGTCGATGGGGCTGATGACTTTGATAAAACCGCCCTCCATACCGACTTCGATGCCGAGGCCGCCAAATTCGCCGCTGGTGCTCTCCTGAAGATCTTCAAAAGAGTCTTCGGTGAGATAGGTGGAGTGGGGGTCGAGACCTGCGAGCATGCCTTTGATGGCGTGTTCAAAAAGTACCTGATCGTCCACTTCTTCCACATAGGCGCTGCGAATCTGGTCAAAAATCTGGACGAAAAGCTGGAGTTCGTCCAGAGGCAGGCGGGCGTCGGTGTCTGTGCTGTCCTCGGTCTCACTGAAAACCCAGGGGGAGGCAGCGATCAGGTTCGCCGACAAAACGATAGCTAACAACTTGCGCAATTTCATACATCTCTACCAAAAAATACCGACTGCCGTGTCTCAAGGCTGTCCTGATTGTGCCATGGGTTCTCAGCGCTGGGCACTGAGCCAGACTTTGGGATCCTGCGGCTTGCCATTGTGACGGATTTCGAAATACAAAGCACTGTCTGAAAGGCCGCCACTGTTGCCCGCGAGCGCTATTTTATCACCGGCCTGTACCCAATCGCCGGTTTCCTTGAGCAAAACCTGGTTGTGGGCGTAAAGGCTGAGGTAGCCGCCGCCGTGATCCACTATCACCATCATGCCCTGGCCGCGCAGGTAATCGGCAAAAACCACGCGGCCATTGTGCACAGGGTTTACCGGCGTACCTTCTTCTGCGGCGATCAGCCAGCCCGTCCATTTCAGGCTCTGGGCTCTATGGCTGCCAAAGCCCTGGCGAATTTTGCCCATCACCGGCCAGGGCAGTTTGCCGCGAAGTTTGGCGAAGGGTGTGGATGATTTGTTGGCAAGGGTCTGTATCTGCTGTTCGAGGCGGGCAATGACCTGTTCAAGGGCTTTGCGCTCCTGGTTGAGCTTGTCCAGTTGCGCCTTGTCGGAACTCAGAGCGGCGTTGAGACTGGCCAGAATGGCGCTGCGCTGTTCCTGTTCCGCCGCCAGGGTTTCGGCTTCCTTGACCAGAGCTTTTCGGCGGCTGAGCAGGTCGTGTTGTTTGGTTTTAATCGCTGTCTCGACGCTTGCCAGGTCGTTGAGGGTGGCGGTGAAGTCGTCAATTTTTTCCCGGCGCGCCTCGGCAAAATAGCGGTAGTAGGTGAGAATTCTGGCCAGTTTTTGCGGATCCTCCTGGTTGAGGAGCAGCCTCACAGGCTCGGAGCTGCCCTGTCTGTAGGCGGATCTGACCTCGCGGGCGATAAGGTTTTTCTGCGCCAGACTGCGGTTTTCAAGCTCGGTTTTGCGCTCTGCCAGCAGGCTGAGCTCCTCTTCGAGGGTGTCGACTTCGCCGTCGAGATCGGCAATGCGTTTGTTGGTTTGCGCCAGCGTCTGCTCGCTGTTTTGCAGCTCGGCGCTGAGATCGTCCACCTCCGAATTGCGCTGCAGGAGTTTGTCCCCCAGCTCGGTTATGCGCTCCTTGAGCGCCTCCAGCTGGGAGCGCGCCTCCTTGCCGTCGGACTCCACGCCATGGCCATTCGCGGCGATGGCGAGGGCAGTTGAGAACAGCAGGGTGCGAATGGTCTTCATGGGCTTGCCGTGCCCGCCGCGCTCAAGGGAGTTTGATCAGATTGTGTCCACTCATTTCTGCGGGCTGGGGTAGCCCCATCAGGTAGAGCATGGTGGGCGCGATATCAGCCAGGGTTCCCCGGCCATTAAAAGCAACCTTGCGGCCGCCGGCATAAACCAGGGGCACTGGCAATGTGGTGTGGGATGTCAGCGGTTGCTGGTTGTCCTCGTCGAGCATCTGTTCAACGTTGCCGTGGTCGGCGGTAATCAGACAGTCGCCACCGACGTTGGTCACCGCCTGGAGAACCCGGCCAAGGCATTGATCCAGGGCTTCAACCGCTTTTACGGCGGCATCAAAAATGCCGGTATGGCCGACCATGTCGCCATTGGCGTAGTTGCAGATAATACAGTCGTAGGCGCCGCTCTCAATGGCGGCCACCAGTTTGTCGGTGACTTCGGGGGCGCTCATCTCCGGCTGCAGATCGTAGGTGGCCACTTTCGGCGAATCCACCAGTATCCGCTGTTCGCCGTGGTACAGTTCTTCGCGGCCGCCGCTGAAAAAGAAAGTGACATGGGCGTATTTTTCCGTTTCGGCAATGCGCAGCTGGGTTTTGCCAAGGCTGGCGACATACTCGCCAAAGGAGTTGACCAGGGTTTCCGGCGGGTAGGCGCAATGGGTATGGCCGCCTTTGCCGAGATCGGCGGAATACTCGGTGGTCATGACAAAATCCGCCAGCTGTGGCCGCACGCTACGTTCAAAGCCGTTGAAGCTGTCGTCCACAAACGCCTGGGTAATCTCGCGGGCGCGGTCGGGGCGGAAGTTCATAAAAAGAATGCTGTCGCCGTCACGGACAATGCCGGGAGCTTCGCCGTCGCGGACAATCAATGTGGGTTTGACAAATTCGTCATTTTCATTGCGGTCGTAGGAAGACTGCAGCGCACTGGCGGCATTCGCGGCACGGTAGTCGGCCACGCCCTGGGTCAGCATGTCGTAGACGGGCTGAACCCGCTCCCAGCGTTTGTCCCTGTCCATGGCGTAATAGCGCCCGGAAAGAGATGCGATGCGGCCACAGCCGACCTCGGCAAAGGTTTTTTCCATCAGCGCAATAGAGGCGGCGGCACTGCGCGGCGGAGTGTCGCGGCCGTCGAGAAAGGCGTGCAGACAGATATTGTTGCAGCCCCGGCGAGCGGCAAGGCGAATGGCGGCGGCGATGTGATCTTCGTGGCTGTGGACGCCGCCAGGGGAGAGAAGGCCAAAAATGTGCACAGTGCCACCGTTGGCCATGGCCTTGTCGACGGCGCTGGTGTAGGCGCTGTTGTCATAAAAATCGCCATCGGCAATGGCTTTGTTGATGCGGGTATAGTTCTGGTAGAGGATGCGCCCCGCCCCCAGGGTCATATGACCCACCTCGGAATTGCCCATTTGCCCCTCCGGCAGCCCCACATCCATGCCGGAGCCGGAAATCAATGTTTTTGGATTTTCAGCCCAGAGCCTGTCCCACACCGGTGATTTTGCTGTATGGATGGCGTTGTGTTCAGTGGCTTCGCTGTATCCCCAGCCGTCGAGGACAATCAGCACCAGAGGGCATTTTTTAGCGGTCATTGTGAGCCTGCATTTCAATGGCTTTAGGGCTGCGAATGTTACCTTTTTAGGCGCAGAAAGGCTATTGAGTCCTGCGTTGAGGGCGCAATTCTGTTGGTGCCGTGCGGCGCAACAATTGGCAACCTATAAGTCATTCGTATGTGGGGGTCGCGATGGTCGGATCTATACTGGTTTTGCCGCAAAGGGCGCAGCCTCTCCATCCCTGCAAGCATTGCCAGTATTTCGAGCCTTGCTGGTTTGGGAAAAACGACAGGGATTTTGCCTCTTTCGGTACCCATCCATGGATAACACTAAAGAGTAAAGCAAATGGTGAAAATGATAGTGTTCAACTACCGCAAAGCCGGTGTTTCTCCCGAGGCGTTTGCGGATATGTGGCTCAACGGTCACGGCGCCATGGTCAAAAAATATGCCCATGTGCTGCGCATAAAAAAATATGTTCAGTCACATTTCTTGCCCAATGCGGACGACCCTATTCTCTCCGAACACGGCGGTGCTCCCGGGTGTGACTCCATTACCGAAGTCTGGTACGACAGCATCGAGGATATGAATGCCGGCATTACCTCCCTCGAAGGGCAAAAGGCCAATGCGGAGTTGGCAGCGGATGCCGCCAGGTTTTGTGATATGGAGCGTATGGAGGCAAAGATTTGTCGGGAGGAAACGATTTTCGATTTCACCGCTGGGGGTTGACCCATGGATAGTTGCCAGTGGCGTGCAAAAGGCGATCGCCCTCAGGAGTCGGGCAGCCCGGCGCTAGGGCTCTTTCACCAGCAGAGCCAGCTTCTACAATAACTCTGAGTGCTTTTCGGGTTTCCTGCGGGGAAAACAGCTCGATCCTAGCGCAGTAAGTTCGACAGTTTGGGGTCTGGTTTTTTCGCCGCCCGATGGAGCAGAAGAATGTGGCCGATCACCTGAACCTGATCGGCGTGCATTTTCGCGCAAATTTCCTCGATGACCGCCTTTTTCACTTCCCTGTCGCCCACCGCCAGTTTGACCTTGATCAGTTCGTGGTCGTTGAGGGCGCGATCGATTTCTGCGAGTACGGCCTCGGTCAAGCCTTTGCCCGCGACAGTGACCACGGGGTCGAGTTTGTGGCCGAGGGTGCGAAGGTATTTTTTGCGCGTGTTGTTCAGTGTCATTGTCTGTTTACCTGTAGAATGGGCGCATTGTAGCGGCGAATCGGCAAAAACGTTAGCGTTGTCTGGTGTTTTCGGGCGGAGACGTTTTTGAGGCTCGAAGTAACGGTGCCATAACGGCTTTTGTGGAATCGCAGCTTGTTCGATTCGGTGAATGGGGTTTTATTGATGGCACGATCCAAAAGCAGTGGCCGCTGGTTGCAGGAGCACGAAAAAGACGTCTATGTATTGCGCGCCCGCAAAGAGGGCTATCGCTCCCGTGCCAGTTACAAACTGCTGGAGCTGGACACCAAAGACCGCCTCTTCAGGGCGGGGATGGTGGTGGTTGATCTCGGCGCAGCCCCCGGCGGCTGGTCTCAGATTGCCGCCCAGCGGGTGGGGGATCGCGGCAGGGTTATTGCGTCTGATATTCTCGCCATGGACTCCATTGCCGGTGTCGATTTCATTCAGGGGGATTTCACTGAAGACAGTGTCTTTAACGAGATTCTCGCCGTTCTCGGTGACGACAGAGCCGACCTTGTAATATCGGATATGGCCCCCAACATGAGTGGTATGAAAGCGGTAGATCAGCCCCGCGCCATGTATCTTATGGAGCTGGCTGTGGACATGGCGCGCCAGGTATTGAAACCCGGAGGCGTTTTTGTTGCCAAACTGTTTCAGGGTGAAGGTTCTGATGCCCTGCTGCAAGAACTCAAAAAGATGTTTCAGACCGTTGTCGTGCGCAAACCTGACGCATCCAGAGCCAGATCGCGGGAAGTTTACGTGGTTGCCAAGGGGCTCAAAGTTGGCGTTTAGCACTGAGTTGTACTGGGTAAAGTCCGGCGTTAGCTGGTATAGTTGACCCGAACATGAGGAAATCATCTTGAACGATATGGCGAAAAACTTAATCCTCTGGCTGATCATTGCCGTGGTGCTGATGTCAGTTTTCCAGAACTTTACCCCTTCCCGGGAAGCCGCAACCCTGAACTACACGAACTTTATTGAAGAAGTGCAAAACGATCGCGTCCGCAGTGTCGCTATTCAGGGGCAAATCATTGAGGGGGAGCGCACGGATGGCACCCATTTCCGCACAATCCGCCCCGATGTGGTGGATTCCGGGCTCATGAACGATCTGTTGCGCAACAATGTTATTGTTGAAGGCCGCGAAAAAGAGACTCCCAGCATCTGGTCACAACTGCTGGTGGCGTCCTTTCCCATTTTGCTGATTCTGGCGATTTTTATGTTTTTCATGCGCCAGATGCAGGGCGGTGCCGGCGGTCGTGGTGGCCCCATGGCCTTTGGCAAAAGCAAGGCGCGGCTGCTCGGCGAAGACCAGATCAACACCACCTTTGCCGACGTTGCCGGTGTCGATGAAGCCAAGGAAGATGTCAAGGAACTGGTGGATTTTCTTAAAGATCCCACCAAGTTCCAGCGCCTTGGCGGCCATATTCCCAAGGGCGTACTTATGGTTGGCCCTCCAGGCACGGGGAAAACCCTGCTGGCGAAAGCGATTGCCGGCGAAGCCAAAGTGCCTTTCTTTTCCATTTCCGGTTCCGACTTTGTTGAAATGTTTGTGGGTGTGGGCGCTTCGCGGGTGCGGGATATGTTTGAGCAGGCGAAAAAGGCCGCTCCCTGCATCATCTTTATCGACGAGATTGATGCCGTTGGCCGTCACCGCGGCGGCGGCTGGGGCGGTGGTCACGACGAGCGTGAACAGACCCTGAACCAGATGCTGGTGGAAATGGACGGCTTTGAAGGCAATGAAGGCGTTATCGTGATTGCCGCCACCAACCGTCCCGACGTGCTCGACAAGGCTCTGCTGCGCCCCGGCCGATTTGACCGCCAGGTTTTTGTCGGTTTGCCGGATATCCGCGGTCGCGAGCAAGTTCTTAAAGTCCATGTTCGCAAAGTGCCACTGGATGACAAGGTGGATCTGGCCATTCTCGCCAGGGGCACCCCGGGGTTTTCCGGTGCCGATCTTGCCAATCTGGTCAACGAAGCGGCGCTTTTTGCCGCCCGTGGCAACCGCCGCCTGGTGACCATGGAGGAGTTCGAGAAAGCCAGGGACAAAATCATGATGGGCGCCGAGCGCCGCTCCCTGGTGATGTCCGAAGAGGAAAAGGCCAATACCGCCTACCATGAGGCCGGTCACGCCATTGTTGGCCGACTTATGCCGGAGCACGACCCCATTCACAAGGTCACTATTATTCCCCGTGGCCGCGCTTTGGGTGTCACTCAGTTTCTTCCCGAAGGAGACAAGTACAGTCTCAGTCGGCGCCAGATTCTCAGTCAAATCTGTACCTTATTTGGCGGTCGCATTGCCGAAGAGATGACTCTGGGCGCCGACGGCGTCACCACCGGCGCGTCAAACGATATCGAGCGCGCCACCCAGCTCGCCCGCAACATGGTTACCCGCTGGGGACTGTCAAGCAAAATGGGGCCGATTCTTTATGGCGAGGATGAGGCTCAGATTCCAGGCGGTGGTCAGCCCCACTACTCTGCGGCGACCTCTCAGGAAATTGACGTCGAGGTGCGCAGTATCATTGACGATTGTTACCGTCAGGCCGAACAGATTCTCAAGGACAATCAGGACATTCTTCAGGCCATGAAAGATGCGCTTATGGAATATGAAACCCTGGATTCCGATCAGGTGGACGACTTGATGAATCGTCGGCCTGTGCGTCCCCCCCACGACTGGCACAACGATCTCAGTCGCCCCGACGGTGGCGCCGCCGCCAGTGGTGGCGATGAAAAAGCCGGGCGCGTTGGCGATCCCGCTGGCGAGCACTGACTGAAAAGGCTGGCTGGCGACTTGTCAGCAGCCTTTGCCGTTAACCGCGCCAATACGTCAATATCAAGCCCATTAGTGCGCCAACGCCTATGAACCATGTGCTTTCACGACTGCTCCCCGCCAATGGGCGGGCGGCGGTCATGGGTATTCTCAACATTACCCCCGATTCTTTTTCCGATGGCGGCGAACTCTATTCTGCCGATGCCCTCAATCGCGACAGCCTTCTCGCACGCGCTGAAGCCATGGCCGCTGCGGGCGTGGATATTTTTGATGTCGGCGGCGAATCTACCCGCCCAGGCGCTGCACCGGTAAGTTGTGAGGAAGAGTTGTGCCGGGTTATTCCCGCAGTGCGTCTCCTCAAAAGCCGTTTTGGCATTCCGGTTTCTGTGGATACCAGCAATGCCGAAGTGATTCGCGCCGCCCGCGATGAGGGCGCCGATATGATCAATGATGTCCGCTCCCTGACCCGTCCCGGCGCCCTTGAAGCCGCCGCTGCCAGCGGTCTGCCGGTGTGCATTATGCATATGCCCGCAGAGCCGGATGTGATGCAGAATCAACCCCGCTACGAGAATGTGGTTGCCGATGTGGCTCAGTTTCTGCGCAGGCGCGTTGAGGAATGCTGTCAGGCGGGCATTGCCAGGAGCAATATCGTTGTCGATCCGGGGTTTGGCTTTGGCAAAACCCTGGAGCAAAACCTCGCCTTGTTCAAGGCGCTGCCGGAATTGGTTGGCGAAGGCCTGCCGGTGTTGGTGGGCGTGTCCCGCAAAACCATGATTGGCACTTTGCTGAAAAAAGAGCCGAAAGACCGTATCTTCGGTAGTGTTGCCCTGGCGATGCTGGCGGCACAGCGGGGGGCGCGAATTATCAGGGTGCACGATGTTGCTGAGACCCTCGATGCCCTGAAAATATTGAATGCTGTAGAAGGTGGTAAACGTTGACGAGAAAATACTTTGGTACAGACGGCATTCGCGGCCGTGTTGGCGAACATCCGGTAACCGCCGATTTTGTCCTCAAGCTGGGCTGGGCGGCGGGCAAGGTCTTCAGCGAAAAGGCCAATGGCCGCAAGCTGATTCTGTTGGGCAAGGACACGCGCATCTCCGGCTATATGTTTGAATCGGCGCTCCAGGCGGGGCTGATTGCCGCCGGGGTCAATGTGGGTCTTCTCGGCCCCATGCCGACCCCCGCGATTGCCTACCTGACGCGCACCTTCAGAGCCCAGGCCGGTATTGTCATCAGCGCTTCCCACAATCCCTTTGACGACAATGGCATCAAGTTCTTTGGCGGCGACGGCTACAAGCTTCCCGATGACATTGAATCCCGCATCGAAGAGCATCTGGATCTGCCCCTGAGAACCAGCGTTTCCAATGAGCTTGGCCGCGCCCACCGCATTGCCGATGCCGCGGGTCGCTATATCGAGTTCTGCAAAGGCACTCTTCCCTCCGGGTTTACCCTCAGCGGCCTTCGAATTGTGGTGGATTGCGCCAATGGCGCCACCTACCACGTGGCGCCAGATGTGCTTCGTGAGCTGGGCGCCAAGGTGATTGCTGTCGCCGACGAGCCCAATGGTCTCAATATCAACGACAATTGCGGCTCCACCCACTGGCAGCCCCTCGCCAAAACTGTCTTGGAAGAGGGCGCCGATCTCGGTATCGCCTTTGATGGCGATGGCGACCGGGTTCTGCTGGTGAATCATCGCGGCGAACTGGTGGATGGCGATGAAATTCTTTACATCATTGCCAAGCACAGTATCGATAGCGGCAGGGGCTGTAACGGGGTTGTCGGCACATTGATGTCCAACTACGGTCTTGAGTTGGCGCTGAAGCAGTTGGGCGTCCCCCTGATTCGCGCCAAAGTGGGTGACCGCTATGTTATTGAGGCCATGCACAGCAATGGCTGGGTGCTGGGTGGGGAAAATTCAGGTCATATTATCTGCAAGGATCTCACCACCACCGGCGACGGGATGGTGGCGGCGCTGCAGGTGCTGCTCGCGATCATTCAGTCTGGCAAAAGCCTCGCCGAACTCGGTGATGCCATGCACAAACTGCCCCAGGTGATGATCAATGTGCGGCTTGCCAACAAAATTCCGCTGGAAACCTTGCCCGAGGTGCAGGCGGCGGTTGTCGATGCAGAAACAAAACTGGCGGGCGCCGGGCGCGTGCTGTTGCGGCCATCGGGCACCGAGCCGGTGATTCGTGTGATGGTCGAAGGCGTGGATGCGGCTCAGGTTCAGGCGCTTGCCGAGGGTATCGCTGAAGTCGTCAAAGAGCTTGTTTCCTGATGTTTTCAGAAGGCGATTATTTTTGCTTGTATCTTTAGATCAACTTCGCTAACATTTGCGCCCCGTTGAGGCTGGGCTTATTTTTACGGCCTTTATGAAGGGCAGGGGATCACTTCGATGCGTAAACCTCTGGTGGCAGCCAACTGGAAAATGCAGGGTTCGCGACAATTTTTGGTCTCCTATTTTGATGGTTTCCAGAAAGCGTTGTCCACAGAGCTTGAGCAAAGCGTAGACATAGTTTTGTTTCCGCCTTTTGTGTATCTGGCGCAAGCGGTAAAAATGCTGGAGCAGGCCGCTGAATCGGTTAAGTATGACTGTGTTGGCATTGGCGCCCAGAATTTAAGCCAGTTTGCCAGCGGCGCCTTTACCGGGGAAATCGCTGCTGACATGCTCGCCGACGTGGGTTGCCGCTATGTGCTGGTTGGCCATTCGGAAAGGCGCTCCCTGTACGGCGAAAGCAGCCAGATGGTAGCGGAAAAATTTGTAGCGGCACGCAACTGCGGTTTAACGCCGGTTTTATGTGTTGGCGAATCTCTTGAAGAAAGAGAAAACGACGCGACTCTGGATGTTGTCAATAGCCAGCTCAAGGCCGTGATTGACCTGGCCGGATTGGCTGCAGTGACAGAAGCGGTGATCGCCTATGAACCGGTTTGGGCAATAGGCACAGGCAGAACCGCAAGTCCTGAGCAGGCTCAGGAAGTGCATTGCGCCATCAGAGCCATGTTGGCGGATGCGGGAGAAAAGACTCGAATTTTATATGGCGGTAGTGTCAAGGCCGAAAATGCTCAGGCACTATTTGCACAGCCGGATATTGACGGTGGTCTCGTCGGCGGTGCTTCGCTCGATGCAGGAGAGTTTGCTGCGATTTGTAAAAACGCACAACCAAAGTAGAGATTAATGGCACAGGTATTACTGGCAGTACATTTGCTCATCGCGTTGGCCATCATCGGCCTTGTTCTGCTGCAACAGGGAAAGGGTGCAGAGGCCGGTGCCTCTTTTGGTGCCGGCGCCTCGCAAACGATTTTTGGCAGCTCGGGCAGCTGGAATTTTTTCAGTCGCATGACGGCTATTTTTGCGACACTGTTTTTTATTACCAGTATTTCGCTCGCGGTTATTGCAAAAAAAAGCGCGGTAGTGGAAGATCCCTATCTGCCGCAGGCGGAGCAAATTGATCTCCCTGTAGCGCCGCAAGAGACTGAAATACCAGCGGCTAAGCCCGTTGATCAGGAACAGGAAATTCCCGTTCTGGAACAGAGCCAGGCACAACCCGAGGCGCTTCCAGAGCCAGCAGAGACTGAAACTCCGGAGCTGGAAATTCCAGCGGAGACAGAGACGCAACAGTAAGTTTTATTTTGAAGTTTTGCCCAGGTGGTGAAATTGGTAGATGACGGGCAGGAGCCCTAATGCCGCGATAGGCAGGACGCCGATAGCGGCCACGCGCAGCGTGTCGGTGAAGTGGCACTTTCTGCGTAAAATGTATAGTTGGTAAGTTTAAAAAGTTTATGCCCAGGTGGTGAAATTGGTAGACACGCTATCTTGAGGGGGTAGTGACTTAGGTCGTGCCGGTTCAAGTCCGGCTCTGGGCACCACATCCGCATCCGATGACCTCCAAGGATGCACAAAAAGCCCCGGTTTTCCGGGGTTTTTTGTGTCTGGAGAATCCCCGAATATCAGCCCGGATTCATTATTTTCCACTCCGTAACTAAGCCTGAAAAAATGGAACAGTCGGCCGGTTCTCTGATTCTGTCTATGGATAATTTCGCGGAATTTTTAGGATCTGTTAACACTTATTGAATTGCCACTGTTGTGACTAAAAAAGCGTCAATTGAGGGGCGCGGAGAGAATTTCGTGGTTCTCAATCAGCAACGAGAAAGGCTCCTGCTGACGCCCCCGCACCTATTTGCTTTTTAGCCGCAACTGCTTCAACCCCAAAAAAGGGGCTGGAATCATTTTTACCCCTAGCGTTGTTGTCACTGGCTTATTGAGAATGACTAAACCCAGCTCATTCCGCCGCGCTGGCGGCAAAAAAGACCGCCACCAGTGGCAATCCAATAAGGGTTAACAAGACTCTAGCTTTCTGGCGCTGCTTCATCGCCTGAAGACCAATGGTGGCTATTATTGCAAAAGTCGCTCAGGGTTTTCGACCCGTCCCTCAGCGACGAATGTTATGGCGCATCAGTCCCCCATGTTGCATGTCGTCTCTGTTGGCAGAAGTACTCTCAATAGATCCGCGATCCGTACACTGCGCGGAGACACTTTCAACCAGCGTGGGCGCCCTCCACTTGGGTAGCGAGGCGCTTAACAGGTTTTTAAACCGTGGACTCCAGGCTCGCCAATTGCGCTTGTTGAAGCCGACGCCGCTGCCGCGCTTTGAGTTTGCGCCGCCAGATAATGATGCCGGTGATACTCAGCATGGCGACCACCACACCCATGATGGAAATCAGAATACGCCCGGGCAAACCGAGAATGCGACCGGAGTGCACCGGGAATTGGGCCTGGACAAAAATATCGGCAGCGGTGCCTTGCCAGGGCACAAAATCCCCCAGCAGCTCGCCGCTGTGACCGTCGAAGTACAGAGCCTGGTGGCCGACGCCGCCAGTGCCGTGACCCTCTTCGGCGGTGAAATATTCCACCCGATAGATGCCGAATTCCCGAGCATACCAGATGGAACCTATGGGTTTTGTCCAGCTCCGATCTTTCGCGCTCTGCTGCGCCAGAGTGATCACTTCGTCAAAGCCCAGAGTGGGCTCGATGGGGTTGTCGTGTCCCGACGGGGTGCGCTCGTCCAGCGGCGACGGGGTGACGTCGGAGACGGCGCTCATAAGCGGGAAGAAAACTTCCCGATACAGGTTCAACGAAAATGCCGTAAACGCGATAACAAACAGCAACACCCAAACCCAGAGGCTGACGGCGCGATGCAGGTCGAAGTTGAGGCGGGCAGCGCCCGCTGAGTGGCGGATTTTCCACGCCGGTTTCCAGCGCTGCCACCAGCTTTCCGCCCGCTCGCCGGTCTTGCGGCGGGGCAGAGTGAGGTAAAAGCCGACAAAGCTGTCAAGAGTCCAGATCAGGGCGATGATACCCAGTAGCCAGATACCCCAGTGATCAATGCCGCCAATTTCCGGAATATGGAGGCTGAAATGCAGCTTGTAGAGAAACGACATAAGGGTTTCCCGTGTGATCGGCCACACTTGGCCCCATTCCCGCACGCCCTGAATGTCGCCGCTCACCGGATCGACGTACACCTGGTTGAAGCCCGGCTCATAGAGCTCGCGGGTGTCGGGGTTGACCTTCGGTGCCACCAGAAAGGAACGGGAGTGCCCCGGCTCGTGGTGGGTCTCAAAATAGACCACATCAATTTCCGGAAAGGCGGCCTCCACCTGGTTGGCCTGGTCGATTGCCGCTTGCGGAACACCCTGGGTGGTGGCTTCAAACAGATGGGGGTTGAGCCATTCATCCAGTTCGTGATCCCAGGAAATCACCGCGCCGGTGAGACCGGTGATCACCAGAAATACCGCCGTGGTCAGACCAAAGTAGCGGTGAAGGTAAAGCATGGTTGTGCGCATAGTGGGGTGCCTTTTCTTTCCCTCAAAGGGAAGTGTGCAGGGTCGATTCCTTGAAGTCACATGCCTGTTGCTGGGGAATGTGAATGCTGTCAGATAAGATTCATGACGCAGAGGGGTTGCCCGCGCCGGTCAGCAGGCCGGGGCGTCATGCACCACTTCGATGTGCTCATAAAGCGAGATATCGCTTTCGGTCTCGCCAGCATCACCGCCGGAATTCCAGGGCCTGGGTGCGCGGTCAATCTGGTAATCGCTGGCAAAATCCCGAGTGGCAAAGCGCTGGTAGGTCATGACATTTAGCGGCTGCGGTGTTTCCTGAAGGGTAAGCCCAAACCCGGGGGCGGTGTCCAGGGGGGGCAAGCGGCTGGTGATGACTGGTGTCAGCGAGGGCGATGACGGTGGTCAACGCGTAGGGTGATAGCCCTCTTTTTTGTAAAGCGTCGCAAAGCATCCTGTTCTCCCAAGGATGGGTAAGTACAAATTTTAATGATATCTATTATCGTTTGCAAGGCGGATCGGTTTCCAACGCGCTAACCAGGATATTGCCGCAGTTGCCGGAACCTGCGCACCGGGATTGATGACTTTGAATGTGCCTGCGAGCCAAAAAGACTGCCATAGTAGCCTGAAGCGGGTATGTGCGCTCAGGGGGGCGGAATCCAGTGTTCGGTGTCAACTATCTTGTCCGGTCGTATTGCCTCAGTAAAAAACCAAACTACTTGCTAAGTTGACTCGCCAGGACTGTTCCATCTTTAACCGCCCATTAGCTGGGTCATTTTAACCTGATAGCTCTGTTCCCGTAATCTCCATTCA
>JALOAH010000093.1 GCA_023228865.1 Porticoccaceae bacterium
ATAAAGGATTGCTGCGGCGCCTGGCTGTCGATATGGATGGCCGCCTGCCAGTCGCCGAAATGGCCGTTAAACCTGCGGCCTGCGTGGACACCGGCAAAGCGGATACGGCTGTTGGCGGTTGCCACCTGCCACAGCAGCGCCTGGGTGGCGCTGCCTGTTATCAGGGTCTGCAACACTGCGGCTTTGCCGGTGGGAGCCTGTACTGGGGCAGAAACCAGGCGGGTGGTGGCGGCATAACCGATCAGCAACGCGGCAACCAGCACCGTCATACCGGCAGCGGCCAGATTGCGGCCTGAGGGGCGTTGCCCACTTGGTGGCGCGATGGGCTGTTCGCGGCTTGCCAACCAGGGCAGCATGCGCGCCAGCACGCCGTCGCGCAGGACGAAATGGTGCCCCAGCGCCGCGCCCACATGGAGCACCAGCAGAATCATCAGCGCCAGTACCATGGCGCCGTGTGCGTTGAAGGCCACGGCGGCCACCTGCTGGCGCAACGCCCTGCCCGCTTCGCCGAGGCCAAACAGGTGCGGCACTTCAAACAGCCCAAACCACAGGGTGGGAATATTGAACGGTGCATCCCCCCGCCACTGGGCGGAGACATAGAACCAGCCACTGAGAGGAATGGCGATCATCAGGCCGTAGAACAGCCAGTGGGTTGCCGTTGCCAGGTATCGCTGCCAGGTAGCCATTGTCACCGGCTCTGGCGGGGGATACAGCAGGCGCCAGGCCAGCCGCAACAGGCTTAGCACCAGCACGGCAAGGCCGAGGGATTTATGAAACTGAAAGGCGTTCACCCCCCGTGCCTGGGTGGAAGCTGAGTCGATTGCCCCGCCCATCCACAGGCCGAGGGCAATATTGGCGAGAATGGCGGCGGCGATCAGCCAGTGCAGGGTGATCGCCACCGAGGTATAGCGTTGTGCCAGGGACATGGGTTCAGGTTTCGTCGCTGTCCTGGCTCTGTTCTTCGTCCTGGCTCTGTTCCACTGTCTGCTGCAGTTCACCCTCGAAGCGCAGCGTAACCACATCGCCGACCAGCGGCGGGTTGAGCAGGTGGGTTATGCCAAAATCGGAGCGGTTGAAGGTGCCGGTCACCGAAAACCCCATCAGCCCCACGCCAGAGAACGGATGCGCCTGCTCCGAACCCACCAGGGTAGCTTCCAGTGTCACGGGGTGAGTCTGACCGCGCAGGTTGAGGTCGCCGGTGATCATCAGGGTGCCGTTGTCACTGGGCGTAACCCCGGTGGAGGTAAAGCGGATGCTGTCGTATTTACCGGCGTTGAGGAAGTTTTCACTCATGGCCAGATCCTCTTCCCAGGAGGAGAACGACGAGTCCGGATGGGTGCCCTGATAGTCACCGGCGAAGTCGGTGTCGATGGAGGCCGGATCGATAGACACAGTCACGGAAGACGCTGCCAGGTCGTTCGGGTTGAGGTCGACCGTCACGTCGTAGTCAGTAAAGCGCATCACATAATTGGAGACCCCAAGGTGGGTGACGCTGAACGCCAGGCTGGCATGATCGGGATCGAGCTTGTACTGGCCAGCGGGGGCGGCGATATGGATCTGCACGGGCTCAGTTGTCGCCAGTTGTGCCGGGGCTTCCGCTGGCTGTTCCTCGGCAGCGGGCTGTTCCTCCGCCGCAGGCGCTGACGCAGGTTCAGGGGCTTCGGAGCAGGCCACCAGGGCGAACGCGGCCAGCGCCAGGATGATAGGTTTTTTCATGTTATTTCCTCCAAGGTTGAATTGGTGACACCGATTTAAACACAATGATACCGAGCGTGGGCAGGTCTTGAATTCGTTGATTTCTTCAATGACTGCAAAAGCAACGAAGTCAGATCAATATTTCAGGCAGAACAGAGCCACGGTTTTGGCTTATCTGACGCCATTTTGATTGGATTTTCAAGGAAAACCCAGCGCCACCCAGGTTGTCGACATGGCGACCGCAGGCTGATAGCGACGGCTGGGAGGCAAAAAGCCGCCCCAGCGGGGGATTTTGCGAAAGTTACGAAGAAAGGGATCGTACTGGAATGGCGCTCACTTAGCGCCAAAGTCACGATTTCCGTCATTCCCGCGCAGGTGGGAATCCGGTTTTTTCAGGGTATCGAGACTCTTGGATTCCCGCCTGCGCGGGAATGACGGCTTAAGTCAGTGCCATTCGGCTCGTATTGAATATTTGGCAAAGCCAGAGGCGGCTGCTGGAAATACTCAATACGAAACCTAGCCGTCATCAACAGGCTTCAAACAAGCCCGCCGCTCCCATACCCTTGCCCACGCACATGGAGACAACGCCGTACTTTTTGTTGCGGCGCTTGAGTTCGCGCAGCACTACGCCGGTCAGACGGGAACCGGTCATGCCGTAGGGGTGGCCGATGGCGATGGCGCCGCCGTTGACGTTGTAGATAGCGTTGTCGATTTCCAAAGCGTCACGGCAGTAAAGCACCTGTGAGGCAAAGGCTTCGTTCAGTTCCACCAGGTCGATGTCGTTCATGGTCAGGCCATTAAACTTGAGCAGTTTGGGAATGGCGAACACCGGGCCAATACCCATTTCGTCGGGTTCACAACCGGCAACAGCAAAGCCGCGGAAATAGGCCAGGGGCGTCAGACCCAATTCGATGGCCTTGGCTTCAGACATCAACAGGGTCATGGAGGCGCCGTCCGACAACTGGGAGGCGTTGCCGGCCGTGACGGTGCCGGTTTCCTCGTTGAATACGGGCTTGAGATTGGCCAGAGCCTCAAGGGTGGTGTCGGGGCGGTTGCATTCGTCGCTGGCAACGGTGCCTTCCAAAATTTCCACCTGGCCGGATTTGCGATCTTCTTTGCGCCATTTGACGG
This sequence comes from Porticoccaceae bacterium, assembly GCA_023228865.1. Next base: position 2,827 of record JALOAH010000093.1, read on the forward strand.
TCATGGGCGCGATTTCATCGGCCACGCGACCGTCGTTTACAGCGGCGGCATAGCGCTGTTGGCTTTGCAGTGCATACTGATCCTGCTGTTCACGGCTGATGTTGTAGCGTTTGGCGACGATTTCAGCGGTTTCGCCCATGGGCATCAGGAACTGGGGCAGCTCTTTGACCAAGCGCGGATTTTCGTCAAACTCTGACTTGCCCCGCTCCAGGCCGGTGACGGATTCCACGCCGCCAGCTATGGCGACATCGCCAGCGCCACTGGCAATGTGCTGGGCGGCAATGGCAATGGCATTCAGGCCCGAGGAGCAGGCGCGGCTGATGGTGAGGCCAGAGGTGGTCACCGGCAACCGGGACAGCGCCACAGCATAACGGGCGAGATTGGCAGACTGCTCGCCAGTCTGGCGGGCGGCACCAACCACCACGTCATCCACCAGCGCGGGATCCAGCTTGGGGTTTCTGGCCAGGAGAGCATCGATGCAGTGGGCGACCATGTCATCGGCGCGGGTAAGGTTAAAGGTACCGCGGAAGGCCTTGGCCAACCCGGTTCTGATATTGTCGACAATTACGACCTGGTTCATTGCAGATGCGCTCCGGTTTATGGAAGGTTGATAACAAAGCGAATTATAAGCGCTCGAACAGAGCAGGGCAAATTAACTCTGACCCTCGGCAGCAAATCAGGCTAATCTGGGGCAGGAACGGGCAAATTTAAAGATACAATATTGCTTGCGTGGCAGTAGACTTGGAGTGTTAGGCAACGGACAAATATTATGGCGATTCGACAGATTTTGCGCATGGGTGACCCGCGCCTTCTGCAGGTATCAAGGTCGGTGACGGAGTTCAACACGGCGGAGCTGGATGGGCTGATTGCCGATATGCTGGAAACCATGGTTGCCAATAACGGCGCTGGTCTTGCGGCGCCGCAGATCGGTGTGTTGAAACGGGTGGTGATTTTTGGCATTGATAAAAATCCCCGCTATCCCCAGGCGGAGCCTGTGCCGCAAACCCTGTTGATCAATCCGGTGATTCACCTGTTGAGCAACGAGCAGGAAGCTGGTTGGGAGGGATGTTTGAGCGTGCCGGGAATGCGCGGGCTGGTGTCCCGTTACAACCATATTCGCTATAGCGGTTTTGATGCCGCGGGTAACCCCATAGAGGTTGAGGCCAGGGGATTTCATGCTCGAGTGGTGCAGCACGAGTGCGATCATCTCGACGGTATTCTCTACCCCCAGAAACTGGACGACCCCAGACAGTTTGGCTTTATTGAAGAGCTTACCGCCGCCGGTTATCTGGATTAAGTCCGAGGGTGGCAGCAGTTTTTTGCTGGAACCAGCTTTGCTGGCGATAACAAATCGAGATTGTTTGTGCTTCAAAAATCGCCTGCGGGGCAGGCTTCTACGTGATAAGGCTGACAAGTACTGGTATCGGTGCCTGGCGCGACGGCCTTCTCTTTACTGCCCATTTTAAAAATCACGCAAAACGGATTTACCTGTTCTACCCTATAACAACAATCACCCCTATTCAGCCGCCATTGAGGATAACCATCATGCAAAAAGCCACAACCTGCAACCCAGGCAAATATTTAAGCGCTGCAGGATCGGCAATGGTTGCGGGCTTGTTAGGCGCAGTATTGCTATCAGTCAGCCCGGCGGCGATCAGTGGCAATGGCCTGCCGGGAAATTACCAACAGGTTGTCGATCTAACCCACAGCTACGATGAAAATACCATTTATTGGCCGACAGCGAGCGGCTTCAAGCTGCATATTGATTTTCACGGCTATACAGACAAGGGCTATTACTACGAAGCCAACAGTTTCAGCACCGCCGAGCATGGCGGCACCCATCTGGATGCCCCTGTGCATTTTGCCGAGGGGCAACGGGCGGTGGCGGAAATTCCCCTGACCAATCTGATGGCGGTTGCGGCGGTCATCGATGTCAGTGAACAGTGCCGGAGTAATCGGGATTATCAGGTCACCATTGCCGATATTCAGGCCTGGGAAAAACGCCACGGCCAGTTGGCGGATGGCGCTATTCTGTTGTTGAAAACCGGGTTTGCGCAGTACTGGCCAGACCGCGAGCGCTATATGGGCACTGCCGAGCGCGGCGAGGAAGCGGTGGCCAAGTTGCATTTTCCCGGCTTGCATCCCCAGGCGGCACAGTGGCTGGCCACAGAGCGGCGTATCGCCGCTGTCGGCCTCGACACCCCCAGTATTGATTACGGTCAGTCGACCCTGTTTGAGTCTCACCAATATCTCTTTAAAGCCAACATTCCGGTTTTTGAGAATGTCGCCAATCTCGATGCCCTGCCCCCCAACGGTGCCTACGTTATTGCGCTGCCGATGAAAATCAAGGCGGGTTCAGGGGCGCCACTGCGAATTATTGCGCTGCTGCCCTGAGAATCTGCCCGAGCAATTGTCGCTCCAAAAACTGCTGGCTATCACAGCTTGACCGCGCCATAGGCGTCGATAACAGGCTGTATTTGCAAGGCATGATTGCGCTGGATACGGCGGTAGTGATTTAGGGTTTTGTCCAGATACGCTGCTGCTATGCGGCGTTGCTCCTCACTGGTGGTGTTCCATAGTTGGCTGCCCACAGGATGAATTTTCTGGCAGGGCGGTTCTGCAGGCTGGCCTGATGACACCAGCAGGATTTCATAAAAGCGCTGGTTTTCCTTGAGTAGGGTTTCGGTTTTCAAGCTGAAATTGAGAGCAATCAATTGCTGGCGCAGGGCGAATTGATGGTGAACGGGGCAGAGTAAAAAGTCGATGTCGGCGCTGGGGTGCTTTGTAAAAATAAGATTAACCAGTTCCGCCATGCGTTCACCGCCAATACCGGCGAGAATGATCAGATGTTTGCCCCTGAAGCTATCCAAGGGAAGCAATGCCGCATCGAGACAATGCACATACCACTGGCAATAGGTGGCCGATGTCGCCACCAGCGGGTAAAAGCGGTGCAGCCTGGTTTTGAGCTGTTGCATTATGTCTGCGACAATATCGACAAAATGAATACTGGGTGCGGCCTGTCGCGCCAGCAACGCCGCACCCAGAAGGCCGTGATCGCAACAGCAGTCCCAGATGTGGTCATACCCGGAGGCTACCATCGCTTCAATCTTTGTCAGCCTTTTGCCAAGCTTCAAGATAGGTGAATCTCTAGGGTATTGGCGCCCGGCCACCGCAGAAAGAGGGACGCTTTGGCAAGATTTCAGTTGCCTGACCGCGACAGCACGTCATCAATAGAGGGCAGTTTATCGGCCTCGGTATCGAGTCCCAGCGGTGCGCACCAGGCGCGCTGAGCCGGTAAAAATGCCTGTTGCTGGCGACACACAAAAGCGTCCAGTTCAGCCTCATAGGGTTTGCCGTTTGCCATTTTGACACTGTCGTTGATCAGTTCGCGCAATTTGCGGGCAACGAGGAGGTAGTCTTCGATTTCCGCCTCGGGGCGGACAAGCTCTTGGCTGCCGAGACTTTCCGTGGTTTTCATCTGGGTTGCCAATTCAGGCTGGTCGGCGGCGATAAGATTGCGCACAGCCGCCGAGCAGTCCATAAAATGTTGCAGTTCAAGTCTGTGGTAACCCCGCGCATAGGGCAGCCGCTGGCGCAGAAAGCTGAGGGTGGCCAGAGCCAGATTGAACTGCTCAAGCACATGGTTTTCGGCGCCGCTCAAGGCCGGAGCGACAACGTCCTGAAGTGCGCGTAAGGAAACCTCAAGCTGAGTATCAAATGTCTGGATCACTGTATGGCCTCCTTGAGAGAGTCGCAAAGTTCCGACAAGTTCTGGTAACCGAGTGCGGTCAGGTAGTTGGTGAGCACGTCCTGGTGAGTGCGGGCGCCATAGGAGGCGCGTGCCGACGAGCCCATGATAAGACCCAGCAGCAGGTAGCGGTTGTATATGTTGTAGTACGTCAGTCTCACGGGGTCGACCTTAAGACCAGAGGCTTTTTCATAGGCAGAAAAGAGCTCGGTTTTAGACATCATGCCAGAGGCTAGGCGGGTGGTGCCATCTTCGGCGAGGTGTCCAAAGGTGTCCATGGTGGCGTAGGTGAGATCCCGGTGCCTGTCACCGAGCACCGCACCCTCCCAGTCCAGCCAGGTGGTTATTTCGCCGGATTGTTCGTCAAACAGGAAATTGCCGTTGCGGTAGTCGCCATGGATCAGAGACACATGGTCGATGACAGGAGCATGCTTGATAAGCCATTTGTAAGTGACCTCCATGATCGGCTCATCTTCGAGGCGATCTTCTTCCCACATCCGTCTTATATAGTTGACCTGCTTGATGACAGCTTCATTGGAGCCGGGCGTCGGCACGTCAAAACTGGTCAACATGGCAAATCGCTGCGGATCTATAGTATGGAGTTTCGCCAGATAGTGGACGAATTGCGGCGCCAGCTTATTCCTCAGCTCTGGCCCATAGTTCTGGCCAAGGCCGGAGACCTTGTCCGCATCCAGGGAAGGTTTGGCAACACCTTTGCAAAACCCCAGGACAATGCCCGGATAGGGCAGGTACGTTGCATCCTCATCGATCCAGTACGACTCTGGCGCTGGGACAATGCCCGCCACCGCCTTCAGCACCTCAAATTCACGGCGCCGGCTGGATTCGGTAATGGAGGCCGCAGGCTCCGTGCGCAAGACCATTTTCGTGGCCAGGCTGGCATTTCCTTCAAAACCACGCCAATTTAGCACAAACACCGCCTGCAATTTGGAGGCCCCACCGGACAACCATTTGGCCTCGGAAATAGTTACGCTGTAGCCGAGGTTTGCCTCTATTAACTGGCGGGCGCCATCGATGAGGCGCGGCAAGGTTATTTGCTGAAATGGCGGGCCGTTGCGTCTTTGCATTTTGCGTGTGAAGACGGCGTCGACTTCCCTTTCCGTGGGATAGGCCGCGCGAATGCTTTCAATGAGCGCGTCGCTTGGCTGTTCTCTACTATCGCTTGCTTTTAATCGTTCAAGTGCGGTCATAACCCATTGCCCTTATTTTATAGCTTTAAACCGAAAATTGATTCGCCATGCCCCTGGAGAGAAAACCGTGGCCGACGAAATCGGCAATATGGCTATACCCGGAGAGACTGCCGCTTTGCCAGCGCATCAGGGTCTGGAAGCCACAGGTAGCCGGATTGAAGTTATACCAGGGAGCGCCGGCAATTGTCGTGCCCCGTGCGGTGATAATGTCACCACTTTCATCTTCCATCGTCACCACTGCGCGGGTAATCAGCATATCGTAGCGTTCAGCCACCATGGTGGCATTAAGGATAGGCCGCCTTTTGCCACCTTGAGCAATATAGCCATAGCGGAATGGGCCGTAAACCATTTCCTTGTTGTGAAAGTCGACATCAAGGACGAGGAATGCATTCATGTCCTTGCCCAAATCGATGTGAACCCAGGTGGCGCCCCTGTTGCCCCAATCGTTCCGCGGTCCCCAGCTTTTATTGATGCCATCAATACAGTCGATCTGATACTGCTGGCCATGGAGTAGCAGAGTGCCCGTGATCTGCCCCTTGCCCTCCATATGGCCATTGTTCCAGCCATCATAACCCTTGACCTTGGACTGTCCAGCGAGGGGGTTGTCATTGGGGTCGTGGGTGTCGATCAGTGGGCACACAGCCTTGAAGTCGAGATCCACTTCACAGTTGCCGTCGAGGGATTTGTAATGCCATTCCAGCTCCGAGGCGCTGTGGGCTTTAAAGCGCAACCCGTTCTCCAGGGTGAAATCGGCATAATTCTCGGGGCAGGGCAAATGCATCTGGGCATCGTTGTGGTCTATTTGCCAGGGTTGAAAACAAAAACCGCGGTGGATTTCAATAGAGCTGTGGAGAACACCCATATTGGGGCGCGCCACGCAGTAGAGATTGCCACTCACTGCGTGTTCGGCGTTGGAAAAAATAATGAAGAGCGTTTCCGTCCAGGTGCGATCGGAACAATCCCTGTCATGAAAGTTAAAGTCCTCGAGTGTAATCATGTTGTTATAGCCTCGCCACCTGGGTTCAGTTTGCGTACTGAATGTGCTGCTTGGCAAACTCAAGATATTCCTTGTTCCAGCAGAATTCACACCAGCCCGCACCTTTTTTACCGTCGATCTCCACGACCGTGGGCGACTCGTTGAGGGTAATCAGTGGGTCGGCCATGTATTGGTAAGTGGCAAATCTGGTGCAGTTGATAAGGGTGGTGCGCCCGGCAGAGTCTTTGGCAACCACGTCGATGGTTTTGTGGTGCATTTCATCGTCAAAGGTATATTCATGGTCCACACTGACAATTTCCGCCATATGATTGTCTTTAAACACAAAGCCTCGCAGATGCACTCTGCCGAAGGACTGCATTTCGAAAAAATGCACGGCGGATTCGCTTGTGGTGGCGTGAAACCATTTGTAGTGCTGATTTAAGCCCCATACCCGCGGCCCCCAGGCGTGATCCCGCTGGCCGATAGTGTCAAATTCAAAGTTGCGACCGTCCACTTTAAGGGTGCCTTTGATTTTGCCATGCTGTTCGGTGCGATCGATGGCGTAATAGGGTGGACAGCCATTTTTGTGAGAGCTGAACGGGTAGATGGGGTGCATGGCCTCAAAATGATAATCCAGTTCGATGCGCTTGCCTTTAAAGGAAAATTCCGCAGACACCAACGGTTCAAGAATTTTCATGTGCAGGCCTTTCACCTGCCAGTCGTAAAAATCCATGGTTTTGGGTACGCTGATTTCCTCAAAACGCTCCTCGATTTTTTCGCCAATGCCATCGCCGAAAATGCAGGTGGCGACACTGGCTTTTCCTTCCCAGGTGACCCATGTGTACATAAGACCCGCTATGCCCTGTTCTGGCAGCGACAACATATAAGCCGCCGCCTCGCGGCTATTGGGGTAAGCGCTGAGGTCGTGGCGATTATCGTGTTCAATGGCGAACGGGGGAAGGTCGGAAGTAATGTTTTCAAAAGCCATAAAAAAATCCCTTAATTGTATCTATTAAAAAAGTGTTTGTTCAGCAGGAATGTTGGTCTGCCATTCCCCGCGCCAAATAATTGATGCCGACAAAATCGGTGAGATGACTTACGCCGGTTTTACCATTGCACTGCCATTGCATCAGCGTTTGGTAGGAAACTGCCGAGGGGTTAAAGGTGTACCAGGGTGCGGCGGCAAGGGGCGTGCCGACAGCTTCAAAAACGCGATTTTTGGCATCCCTGAATTTAATGGTTGTTCGCAGCGAGTGCATATCGCGACGCTGAGATTTCATTTCCGCCTCAACAATGCCTGTGGTTTCGCCGTTGTCGGAGACAAAGCCAAAGCGCAGTGGACCGTAGACAAGTTCTTTTTGGTCAAAATTCAAGGCAACGGCGAGAAAGGCAGAGAAATCATTTCCGGTTGATACATGGAGCCAGCTGGCACCTTCCTGACCAAAGTCGGGGCGCGGCCCCCAGCTTTTATCCATACCGTCGATACAATCGACCCTGTATTTTTTGCCATTTAATTCCAACGTGCCCGTTATGCGGCCGTTGCTTTCCATATGGCCGTTGTGCCAGCCTTCGTAGCCAGGCACTTTGGCGGCTTTGACATCGGTTTTCAGCAAGGGGTTATCATTGGGATCGTGGGGATCAAAGGGGTATGAAAGCGCCTTGAAATCCAGATCAAAGGCGCAGGCACCATCCTTGCTTTTGTAGGCAAACCTGAAATCTTTGGGATCGTTGGTGACTTCAAATTCCAAACCGTTGGGTAGTTTAAATTTTGAAAAATTCTCGGGGCATGGCAGGTGCATCTGGGCATCCATAAATGCCGTTTGCCAGGGGTGCAAGCAAAAGCCTTTATGGATTTCGATGCTGCTGTGGCAAACGCCCAAATTGGGGCGAGCCAGCACATAAATCGAGCCACTGATGCCTTCTTCGGGAACTGAAAAAAACAAAAACGTTGTTTCGGTCCATGTCCAGTCGTCTTTGGGACTTTCATGAAAAGAAAAGACATTTTTTTCGATCATTTTATGGCTCCTGAGAAAACAGCGGTAAAAATCCTGGGCTGAAAAGACATGCTTTTTAGAAATTACAAAGAAATTAATTTTGTTGTCGTCATGATTGGTGCATTTTCAATATTGCAACAATCGTTGGACGACATCACATCGACAGATTTCCGGTTTAACGTCATGCCACTTGCGTGGCATGACGTTACCTTTTTACAGATGTTGTGCTTTTAGAAGTGGTAACCGACAGTTATTCCCGCAGTGCGCGGGTCGTTAAAGTTGTCTTGACCCGTACCCAAATCTGTCACTTCAATGCGATAAAGCGGCACCAGTTTATCGGTCAGGTTTTTCACCCAGAGGCGAGCAAATAATTTTTCATCTTCTCGCGTATAGGTCATATTGGTGTTGTAGAGGGAATAGCTCGGCAAGGTGGCCGCTGTCTGGTTCAAGACGTCGCCGTAGCGCTGTCCGACATAATTGCCGTCAAGCTGTATCGACAGGTATCCGGTGGGCACTGCCCATTCATAGCGAATCACAGCGTTGGCGGTGAGGTGTGGGGCTTCACCCATTTCATTTTCCATCACAGTGCCTGCTCTGACCACATCTTCAACCCGAGTTTCGAGGAAGCTGCTGCCGACAATGATATCCAGCCCCTCTACAGGGTTGGCAAACAACTCAACCTCTGCACCTAAAATATAGGCTTCGCGGTTTTCAAAGAAAATGCCTAAATCTTCAAAGCTGGAGGCCTGATAGTCCTGGTAGTCGTAATAAAAGGTCGCCATGTTAAGCCGCGATCTGCCGTCCCAAAAGGCCAGCTTGGCGCCGAGTTCATAGGCGTGGAGCACTTCCTGTTCATAGGGATAGCTTTCCGGTGAAAGCGCCAGGGGCACCACGCCATTATTGAAGCCGCCCGCTTTCAAACCACGGCGGAACGAGGCGTAGTAGAGAGAGTCGTCGTTAGGCTGCCAGTTAAGCTGGAGAGTGCCGCTGACACCGTCCTCGTCAATTTCGGTAAAGTCGGGGGCGGTGCTGTCGTTAAAAATATTGGATTGCAGGTTTTGCAGAGACACAATATTCGGAGCAAAAAAATCCGAAACGCCATCAAAGTCAACATCGTCTACCAGAGCAAAATCCTGGAAATTTTCCTGGGAAAAGGATTTTTTGTCTTGTGAAGCCCGCAAACCGGCAATTAAAGTGACTGTCTCTGTGAGGTGGTAATCGATTTGACCAAAGACGGCGTAGGATTCCACATCGATATCATAGTTGGCATACTGCAAAACACCGCCATTGGGAACGTTGGGGTCAAGCAGGCCATTAAACGCGTTGAGCCTGTAAAGACCAGCGGCGTCCTGGTTAAGATAATAGGCGCCCAGAGTCCAGTTGAACTTTTCGGTGTCGCCATTGAGGCGGAACTCCTGAGTATAGTGCTCGGATTCATAGGCGCCATGGAAGTTGCAAAGGCTGTCGGCTGAAGCGTCGCAGTCCTCAGTAATAGACAGGTTTTGATCCATAAAGCCGGTGATGGAGGTGAAGGTAACCTTGTCGCCCTCCCAGACGTTTTTCAGCAGATAGTGATCCACTTCATTGTTGGCCCAGTCGGCCGAATTGTGGCTGACGCTCAGAGGGTCGGCGTCTTTGGGTGTGCCCAATGGGTTGGTGGGTGCAAAGACAATGTCGTCGCCCTGTTTCATCATCGGGTTGAGGTTGTCACCGGGAATGTTGCCTTCCGCCTGCCCGGATTCGGCTTTGAAAAGAATTTCCCAGCGATCTGTGGCCTGGTATTTGATCTGGCCGCGATAGGCGTCGAAGTTGGATTCGTGAATATCATTTCTGCCGGGATAGTCATTTTTAACAAAGGGGTCGTGCTGGTCGATCAGGCCGGAGAAGCGCACTTTGAGCTTGTCTGTGACCGGCAGGTTGAGCATGGCTTCAGACTGCACTGTGCCACGGCTGCCCAGGGTGCCCTCAAGATAGGCGCCAAACTCATCCTCTGGCTCCTGGGTGGTGAATTGAAAGGCGCCGCCGGTGGCGTTGCGACCAAACAGCGTTCCCTGGGGGCCTTTGATAATTTCCGTTGACTTCATGTCAAACAGAGAAAAATCCACCGTGCTGTTGGTGATCAAATAAAACTCATCGACAAAAGCCGCCACCGGCGATTCCGAACCGTTGTTCAAGTCCGCCGAACCCACACCACGAATAAAAAGGTTGGTGATAAGCCCGCGACCGACAAAGTGGCGGCGCATCTCGACGTTGGGTGACTGAATGGCGACATCGCCCGCATTGGTGAAATTGAGGGCTTTCATTTGATCTGCCGAGAAAGCGGTGATGGCGATACCGACATCGTCAGCGCTTTGCTCCCGCTTTTGCGCGGTCACAGTCACCTCTTCCAGTATTGAACTGGCTCTTTGCTGCGCATGAACAGCTTGCGACACCAGGCCAGAGGCTGTCGCGATACTGATGGCTGTAGCCAGGTTTAAAATTGAAGATTTGCTTTTAACGCCTGTTGAGTACGTCATTATCCCTCCCGAGAGATAGCTTCAAGTGATTGATTTATTTATTGAAAAGCGATTCGCCGGACATTTGAAGTTGGCAATGCCTGAGCCTGGCTGAATACAGTGGCGCCCCGAATTCGGGCTGTTTTTTTCGCGCCACCTGCGCTTGCGTTCGATTCTAGGGTTTTGCCAAAAATAGATCAACCGTTATTTAAAAAATTGAGCATCGAAAGTTTTTTCATGATCGTGACCGTCCCCAACCGATACCGCCTCGCGCCGGCTGTGCAGGGCTTGGCTGGGGGTGGCTCTTTATCAATAACTTATTGATATATATGATTATAGTTGATTTTTTATAGTGGTTTTTACCTACTTTTGGTTATAAGTTTCGCCTTAAAAAACCCTTTATTAGGCAATATTTTTATTAGAGCATTTGTTTTTTATGTTTAGTTATTTCGTTATAAATAGCCGACTCTGTGGCTGCATTTTGCTACTGGCCGCGAAGGCTGAAGGGGCTTCTGTTGCAAAATTGCGCCAGTGCAGGTTCAGGTTTGGAGGGTTGTAGGGGGATAAAAAGCGTGAAGGCGATTTCAACCGCGCAGGAATTTGCCGCCGGTTAGTCTGGCGGTTTTTCTGTTGATATCACCCACTTCAGCGCGGGCGAATGTTCAACACAGGTGCGCCAAAGGCCAAAACTGGAAAGATAGAAAGATGGAATGAGCCCGAACGGGGCTCGGGGTTGTCAGCGCTAACCCAGCATCAGTGATGCGGTATTCAGCAACTGGATTCTGCTGTCTTTTTCTGTCGCCGACAGGGCTTCGTTGAGCACGGCCTGACCCT
>JALOAH010000010.1 GCA_023228865.1 Porticoccaceae bacterium
CATCACTCAGATCAAGGTCAACAACACTCAAGGTGTCGCTGTCCGTTAAACCACTGTCGGTTTCCGTCAGCGAACCACTCGCACTGTCGCCACTCTCAACACTGATCACCGGCGCATCATTCGTGCCCGTGATCGTGATCACCACGTCTTGCGTGTCCTGCGCGCCGCTGTCGTCTTCAACCTGCACCGTGTACGTCAGCGTTAACGTCTCACCGTCATTCAGATAATCAAACGATTCCGAACCACTGTTAAACGTCCACGTCAGATTGTTCGTGTCGCCTGGGTCCGCATCGATCGAGCCCGCGGTCACGGTCAGCATCGACGCCAACGCCGCATTGTTGCTGCCAAGGCCGGTCGTCGTGCCAGTTTCAACCACGCCGGTCACACTCGCGGTCACCGCATCACTCAGATCAAGGTCAACAACACTCAAGGTGTCGCTGTCCGTTAAACCACTGTCGGTTTCCGTCAGCGAACCACTCGCACTGTCGCCACTCTCAACACTGATCACCGGCGCATCATTCGTGCCTGTAACTGTAATGGTAAGAACACCAAGGTCACTGCCACCACTACCATCGCTATTGGTATAGCTAACACTGGTAGTTCGGCTCTGACCATCATCAAGGTCATCAAAATCACCGTCCGGATCAAAGTCGTAAGAACCATCACTGTTAATAATGAACGAACCACCGGTGCTGCCTTCCACTGCCTGGCCAACATCACCTGTCTCGCCGTTCACCGCACTCACCGTATGCGGGCCAATGCCATCAATGTCCGTGTCATTGACCAGAACACCACTGCCAGCACCTATCGACAGGGTACTGTCCTGATCCGTAGCGTTCGTATCATCAACAGCTACCGGTGCATCGTTGGCACCGGTGATATTCACAACATAGGTCTGGCTGTCAGTCGCGCCTTCACTGTCTGTCACTGTGATAGTGAAATTGTCACTCGGCGTATCACCATTGTTGAGCATCTCAATGGCTGACGCATTCTTGATATAACTGTAAGCACCGGTGGAGGTATTTACCGTCAACGTGCCATAAGTACCCACCAGACTGACCGTACCGTTACCATTATCGGTACCGCCGGTTATGTCGTAAGTCAGGGTATCGCCATTATCAGCGTCAGTACCCGCCAGGGTACCGGTGAGATTGGCATCGGTTGTCAATGGCGAATGAAGAACCTCTGTAATACTGCCTGCCGTCACCGCAGCAAGAACAGGATCATCATTGGTGCCGGTAATCACAAAGCTGACTGTATCTGTCGCTGTGGCGCCCTGACTGTCAGTCGCTGTTACCGTATAACTGAAGGTGATGGTCTCGCCCTCAGCAAGGAAGTCCAGATCCACATCCGTTACGCTGTAATCCCACGACGTGGTATCCGGGGCCGGCGCATCTGTAACACCTGTGCTGAAACCAGCTTCCAGCGCATTGGCCAATGAAGTGCTGAGAGTTCCGCCACTCCAGGTCGCACCCGAAGCAAGGCTGTAGGTAATATCAATCAGGTCATCAGCATCCACATCACCGAAACTGACGGTGCCGCTTTCTACCAAATCCTGTGCAGAGGCATCAGCAGCCTCCGTGAACCCGGCACTGGCACTGGCGCTGACCGTAGGATCATCATTCGTGCCGGTGATGGTGACAGTAATCTCTGTTGTCGAACCGTCAGTCGCCGTGAAGGTAATGGTGTCAGTAACGGTATCGCCAGCGTCAAGGTCCTGAACACTTGACTGATCAAGCGTATACGTCCACGTACCGCTGACAAGTTCGAAACTGCCATAGTTGTTGTCGCCAGACGTCGAGGCAACGTCATTGAAGACTGGACTGTCATCAGCATCAACATCACTGATGGCAACTGAGCCAGTAGCTGTCTCTGCAGGATCACCAATATCACCTTCGTCAACATCGCCTGTGAAGCTGCCACTAATAACAGGATCGTCATCAGAGCCGGTAATACTGAAAGAGGCCGTCGTCAGCGCCGTGGCACCGTCGTTGTCACGCACCCGTATACCAAAGTTGTCAGTGACGTTATCACCGCTATCCAGTGCGTCAGTGTCAGTATCGCTGTCGTCCAGGCTGTAACTCACCACGCCGGTGGCGATGGTAATGGTTGCCGTACCGTAAGTTCCGGTTTTGCTGTAGGTCTGGCCGCCATCGCTGCTGGACCAGCCATTCTGGGCCAGATATACCTCGTCAATACTGGCGGTACCATCCACGTCGTCCAGGGTGAGGCCGATACTCGCGGTGTCAGTTCCGGGGGTTCCGTTGGCAGTACCGCCTGCTTCAACCAGTGTTTGGTTTTGCGTCCCTGGGGTCACCGTAGGAGCGTCATTGGTGCCGCTAACAGTCACTGTAAGGGTTGCCGTGTCCGTACCGCCCTGTCCGTCGGACAGGGTGTAGGTCACCGTGGTCTGACGGGTTGCGCCCGCAGCCAGGTCTTCGAAGTCGCCGTTGGGATCAAAACTCCACGAACCGTCACTATCGATGGTGAACTGGCCGCCGTTGCTGCCAGCGATGGCGGCGCCAGCCGACACCGTGGTACTACCGTTACCAACCTGGGTGACACTGAGGTTGTCATTGTCCGGCGTGCCGTCCTGATCGTTCGAATCAATAACCCCATTCGCTGCATTGCGGCTGATAGCGCTCTCTTCATCGGTGCTGTCGGTATCGTCTACCGCCACCGGCGCCACGTTGTTGACAGTCCACGTGAAGGTAGCGTCTTGCGAACCGCCATTGCCATCGAAGGCGGTAACGGTGACAGAATAGGAACCCGTTACCGAGGCGTTGGCGGCAATGGTGCCGCTGATTTCGCCCGTATTGGCGTCAATGGACAAGCCGGAAGGCAGCCCGGTAGCGACGTATGTCAGTGTGTCGCCATCAATGTCATCGAAAGCGGCGGCGGCATCCAGAGAGACCATCTCGCCGTCATCACTGGTCTGGTCAGCAAGGCCGGTTGTGGTCGGCGCGTCATTCTGTGCGGTGACATCAAAGGTGATGGTGTTGGCGGTGGCATCAAGATTAATACCGCCATTGGCGGTGCCGCCGTCATCGCGAACCTGGAAAGTAAAGCTGGCATAGCCAGTGCCATTGGCGTCGGCTGCCGGAGTGAAAACCAGATTGCCGAGATCGGCCACGGCAATTTCATTCCCCGCCGTCACCGCCACGCCGTTGTAGGTCAGGCTGCCTGCGCCGGGCAAGGTGGAAATAATCACTGAAGAAAAACTGTTGGCCGGACTGTCATCGGGATCGGTGAAGCCAAAGTCGACAGCACTAAAGGTGTGACTGTTGTCCTCGTCGAGGGTAATGGTGTTGTCGGCTCCCTGGGGGGCGTCATTTACGGGGTTGACCGTCAGCGCCACAGTGACAGTTTCTGTGTCACCGTTGATATCGGTCACAGTGTAGCTGAAGCTGTCGCTGCCGTGATAGTCGCCGTCGGGGGTATAGGTGAAGGTACCGTCCCCGTTGATGCTGACGGAGCCGTGGCTCGAATCATCATCCAAACTATAGGTTGCCGCCGCAGAAAAGTTGTCGTTGGTGCTGACATCAGCGTTGAGCTGCGTGTCTTCATCAGTGGCAAACCCATCAGCCTGAGCATCATCCAGGGGATTGACTGTCAGGTTGACAGTCACGGTTTCAGTGTCGCCATTAACGTCTGTAACGTCGTAGGTGAAACTGTCACTGCCGTTGTAGTCCGCATCCGGGGTGTAGGTAAATGAGCCATCGCTCAGCAACACCACGTCACCATGGCTGGCATTGGTATTAAGGCCATAGCTGCGGGATGCGCCGTGGGTGTCATTGGTACTGACATTGGCGTTGAGGGCCGTGTCCTCATCGGTGACAAAACTGTCCGCAACACCATCTGCAACGGGCATTACCGTTAGCGTAACGGTGTGGCTATCTCCCCGTGCGGGGCCACCGGTCGCCCCCATGTCATTGGTGGTGATCAGGAGGCTGTCGCTGCCATTGAAGTCGGCGTTCGGGCTGTAGGAGAGGCTCTCCAGAGCGGCGTTAACGTCCGCCTGTGTACCACTGAACACCAGGGTTCCGTCGCTGCCGTCGCCATCGCTCAGGGTCAGACCCGCAGTGACAGACAGGCTCAGAGAGCCTTCGGCCACAGTCAAGGTGACCTCTACCGGGTTGCCGGCAAGGTCCGGGTCGTTGACACTGATAACGCCGCCCGTGAAGCCAAGGGCGCCATCTTCAGCCACGGTGCGAGTGGCGGGTGCTGTGATGGCCGGCGCATCGTTGACGGGAACCAGGGTTATGGTGCCGGTCAGTGCCGGGGAAACCAGTGGCCCCGGGGTTCCACGGGTGCCACCATCGTTGAAGGTGACGCTGTAATCCCGGGTGAGATCAGTGCCCCCAGCCGTGGGATCATCGCCATCGTGGCGGAAGCGTATCGCCTCGATAATCGCTTCAACCTGGGCAGTGCTCACGCCAGCAGCCAGATTGATGGTCAAGCTATTGCCAGTGCCACCACTGATGCTGTCAATGCCTGTTGGGGAACCGCTCACAAACAGTCTGTCGCCGGCCTGATAACCGTCCGTGAACGCAACGGTAATAGAGGCACCACTGAATCCGATACCACCGTTATCCGCCAGATCAACATCAGACACAGTGGCCGAGCTGATCAACTGCACCTCATTGGTGCTGCTGCCGCTATCAGTCTCAACACCCTGTTCGGTGGCCGTAGGGTTTTCGGCGGTGCCGGTGAGGCCCGGCTGATCGTTAACCGGATTGACCTGTGTACTCAACGTCTGGGTCTGAGACCAGGTATCGGTGGCCCCCAGATCGGCGCTGATATCCTGGCCAACCGCCGAAGTCTGCGCAGAGTCCGCCAGCCTGACACTCAGGCTGCCGGGGGCGCCGTTGTAATCACCATCGACCGGCACGAAGCGCAACCTGGTATCGCTGGTGTTGGCGAGAATCAGCGCATTGTCGTCTGCCACATTGGTGGCAATATCGGTCCAGCTGCTGCCGCCATCGACACTGTACTGCCAGGTGCCCTGTGCCGCAGTTGCAGCGTTGCCCGTTATCGCCACGGCACCGAAGGCTGTGGAGGAATCACCGCCTCCCGCAATACCGGTCTGGTCGTCGCGGCTATCGTCGTAGCCGGTGCCGAACAGATTTTCCAGGGTATCCCCCACCGGGTTGAGATTGGCCTCATCAATGGCGCCCAGGACACCATCTGCTGCCTCTGGCCGGTCATTGACCGGGGCGACCTCTGTCTGCAGGGTTACCGTGCCGGCAGACCAGCGTCCGGTTGTACCGGTACCGCCTTCGCTGCTCAGGTCTTTGAGATCACCAGCACCTGTGCTCGCAGTTATGGCATCGATGCCGTCACCATCCGCCAGACGAACCTGGAGGGTACCCGGAGTGCCGTGGAAATCGGCAGCGGGGTTGAAGCGAATCGCCCGTGACACATCCACCACAAGTGCGCTGGAGGTGCTCAGGCCTGAGACCGGAATATCAATCCAGCCGCCGACACCATCGCTGACCTGCCAGGTTCCCTGGGAGGCGTCATAGTTGGTAGACCCGACAATCGCGACAAACGACAGCGCGGTTGATGCGTCACCGCCATCTGCAATGCCTGTCTGGTCATCGGTGCTATCAGAGTAATTTCCAGCCAGCAACGCAGACAAAGTATCGGCGCTTCCCGCCTGGTCTTCCACGGTGACTGATACCGTTTCAGGCCCACCGGACGCCACGGGGCTGTCGTTGACCGGTGTGACGGTGAGATTCACCGTATGACTGTCACCCTCGCTGACCGGCCCGGTATTGCCACCGTCATCAACACTGATAGCCAGCGCATCAGCACCGTGAAAATCGCCATGTGGGGTGTAAACAAGACCGTTGAGGGCGGCATTGATGGCCGCCTGGGTACCACTGAACACCAGGGTTCCGTCGCTGCCATCGCCATCTGTCAGGGTCAGGCCTGTGGTGCCCGACAACGCCAGGGTACCGTGATCGACATCCAAACTGACAGTGAGGGTATTACCGGAGTGATCCGGGTCATTGATGCTGATCAGATTGCCGCCGGAGAACACCAGGCTGGCATCCTCGTTCACGGCCGCCGCACCCGGCGCAACAACAATGGGTGTATCGTTGACGGGTGTCAGGGTGATTGTGCCTGTCAGGGCATTGGAATCGAGACCCCCGGGGGTTCCGCGGGTGCCGCCATCGTTAAAGGTGACGCTGTAATTCCGGGTGGTGTCGGTGCCACCGCCGGTGGGATCATCGCCATCGTGACGGAAGCGTATCGCCTCGATAATCGCCTCTACTTGTGCGGCACTGGTGCCGTTTGCCAGGTTGATGGTCAAGGCGGTCCCATTGCCGCCACTGGTGCTATCAATGCCTGTGGGGGAGCCGTTCACAAACAGGCGATCGCCGGACTGATAACCATCGCTGAACTCAACGGTGATTGAGGCTCCATCAAAACCAATACCGCCATTATCGGCAAGATCAATATCGTTAAGGGTCACCCCGCTGACCAATTGAACCTCGTTGGTGCTACTGCCGGCATCGCCGGCTGCACCCTGCTCTGTCGCTGTGGGGTTAAGCGCTGTCCCCGTCAACACCGGCGCATCGTTCACCGCCGTAATATCGATTTCCATGGTGCGGGGGCTGATATCAAATCCACCCCGCTCGTCCTGGACGGAAAAGGTAAAGGTGGTCAGCGGTGCCCCATTGAGTTCGGCATCAGGGGTAAAGCGCAGGCGGCCACTGGTAATGTCCGCCAGGGCGATCAGATCATTGACACTGACATCCTCGCTGCCACTGCCATTTCTGGTGCCACTGTCGTCGCCATCAAGCCACAGCACACCGTTCCCCGGCAGGGAATCAATACGTACCGCCGCGAAGGCATCGCTTTCATCCCCTGGCTGGCTATAGCCGAAATCTGCCTCGACAAAAGTGTAGGAGGTATCTTCATCCGTGATCACCGTATTGTCGCTGCCCAGGGGCGGATCATTCTGTTCGTTGATGGTTATAGACCCTGTCAACGTTACTGACGCCGCCGCGCCGCTTCCAGCATTGTCACCGTCGCCATCGATATTTTTCTGGTCATTCACCGTAATCGTGAAGTCCCTGGGTGCCGTCGGTGGTATGTCGGTGGTATGTTGATAGCGCAAATCCTGAAGGATGGCATCCACCTCGCTGAAGGTGGCGTCGGGAGCCAGATTGATGATCAGGTCGGCACCATTAGTGCCGCCGGAGACACTGGCAATACCGGCCAGGGCACCATTGACCAGTAACTGGTCACCATTAACACCGCTGTCCAGGGAAACGGTAATTACGCCGCCCCCGAAGGTATTGTCGTCGAGCACCCCGGTGGTGGCCGGGTCCACATCGGCGATATTGGGATCACCGGAAAGCAGGTATTCCTCGGCGGTACCCGCGGCGGCAGAACTATCCTCTGAGGTGATGATATCCGCCGCGGTATCGGTGGCTGTGGGGGCATCGTTTACGGCGTTGATGACCACATCGATAGTCACGCTGCTGGCAGCCACCAGCGCTTCCAGATCATTGGCAGTCGGATCATCTGCCGTGTTGTATGTCTCAGGAGAAGCTGAGCTGGTTGTAAAAGCAAGGGCTGTGGGGCCACCGCTCAACTCATCGGTTTCCGCACCGTGAACCGTCAGTGTGGGCCGGGTATTGCCGGATGTATTGGCATCAAGAGCCGGGACAAAGCGAACCAGCGTACTGGCATTGAGAAGCAGCGCGTTGCTGGCGGAAAGGCCACCGGCGTTGGTATCAAAGGTGGCCAGATCTTCCCAGCCGCTGCCCACGTCGATCTGCCAGGTTCCAAGACCGGCTTCATCGTATCCCGTGAGGGCAACACCGGCAAAAGAGCTAGTGCCATCCGGGTCGCTGAAGTTGGCTCCAAGCAAGGCATCAAGGGTAGACTCACCAGCCGGGCTGCCATCTTCGGAGGTGGTGAGGGTGGCGCCACCGGAAAGGGAGGGCGCATCGTTGGTGGCCTGAAGCGTGATATTGACCACGGCAGTTGCAACACCTGCGCCACCACTACCCTGGGCACCCGCATTCGCGTCCGCATTGCCGTCATTGAAGATCACTTCAACCTGTTTAACAACGCCATCGGGCAGGGCCTGGTTATCGGAGTTGAACGACAGGTTGCGCAGCACCGCGTTGACTGCGGCACCTGTGGCATTGGCGTTAAAGCGAATATGGAGGATGCCGGTGTCACCGCCACCGTCAGTGCCCACACTGTTATCCACAATGGTCGCCACCGCCGTACCCAGATAGGTAATCACCGAACCATCGTTGAAAATACGCTGGCCCGAGGTGGTTGTGTCGGCACCACTGATGCCGATACCGTTGACACCACTGCGCACAAAATAAAAGTCGTCGGGGTCGGCGCCAGCCTGATCCCTGACAATCAGCGTGGCGCCGTCAAAATTATCCTCACTGTTGGCAAGCAGCTCGATTTCAGAGGCGAGGGATGCCAGGGTGCCCTGGTCAAGCACGATGGCCGTACCCTGGGCATCGGAAATACCTTCCGTAAAGGTGGTGGAATCGCCATCCAGATCCCCCAGGACAGGCGTATCATTCACCGGCAGAACCGAAGCTGAAACGGCAACACTGTCCGCCGACAGATCACTGCTGCCATCACGGGAGCTGGCGTCGATCCGGGATTCGCTGCCGACACTGGTGAAGGTTCTGGCCCCACTATCGTCCAGGGCGAGAACGTCCAGTTGTGGCGTTGCAGGGAACGTGGTGTTATTGGCATCGGCATCGGGCACAAAGCGCAACAATGCAGTGGTATCCAGTAGCAGGGCATCGTTCTCTGCCACGGTGCCGACATCAACCCAGCTGATACCACCATTGACGGAATACTGCCAGGTTCCCTGGGTTGCGGCGCTGTTGTTGCCAACAATGGCAATACCGGCAAAATCCGCGCCGGAACCACTGGGGTCAGGATCACTGAATTCAGCCGCCAAAAGTGCCGCCACCGTTTGGCCATCGCTGTCGCCGGCACCGGAGAGGTCTTCCTGCACGGTCAGGGTAGCACCATCATCAAATGATGGTGCATCGTTGATATTGGTCACCGTCACTGTGGCCAGACCGCTGCCGGAAAGATCGCCGCCACTGCCCTGGGCACCGGTGTTGCCGTCGTAAAAGGTGAATTCGATCGTCACTGAGCTGCTGGGATCATCATCGACGCTGGCAAAAGAGACCCGTTTCATCACCGCACTGACGGCATTCTGGTCAGCATTGGCGTTGAAGACAATCCGGTAGAGACCTGCGCTACCTGTAGCACCGGTGCTGTCACTGGCAATGGTGCCAACAACCACCGAATTGAACAGCACATCACTGCCGCTTAGCGCCACCGTCTGGCCATCACCGTTGTAGGAGGTATCCAGGGAGAAGCGATCGTCACCATTTGCTCCACCCTGGCGGGCAATATCCAGCCGGCTGGAGTCGAAGTTGTCCTCATGCTGGGCAATCAGCTCAATGTCCGACACCAACGAGGCGTCGCCATTGGCATCGAGCCGCACATAGGTGCCTTCGGCGCCACTCCCGCTGCCTTCGGTGTAGTTAACCGTGTCCCCCAGCCCACCAATGACAGGGGCATCATTAACGGCAATCACGTTCAAGGTGGCGGTGGCTGTATTGCCCTCGGCACCGGCCTCGTCAATGGCGGTAAAGGTAAAGGTCGGAGCACCGCCCTGACTGTTGTTGAAGTCTGCGTCCGGGGTAAATGTCATGCCAGTGGCTTCAGCCACGCTGATAACGTCACCCGCAGTGATGACATTGCCACCGCTATCCCGCAGGGTGCCATTGGCCGGCAGGGTCTCCACCCGGTAGTTGGTGACGACGGCATCGGTGACACTATCGCTACCACCATCCACGGTGGATGAGTCAAGGCTGAAGGTGATTGTGCCGTCTTCGTTGCCGCTGGCGGCAATGTCAACGGTGACAGGGTTGTCGTTGACGGGGGATACCGTGATCGCCACGGTATCAGTATCTGTTTTCTCTCCGCCAAGACCGGTATTGCCCTGATCGCGACTCACCATGGTAAGGGTATCAGCGCCGTGGTAATTGCTGGCACCACGATAGACAAGGCCTTCGAGGGTGGCGTTGATATCCGCCTGACTGCCGGTAATGACCAGTTCGGAGCTGTTGTTGCCAGAAAGCACAACACTCCCTGCGGCACTAGCAGACAAGGTACCGTGGAGCACCGTCAGCGTCACCTCTGCCTCATATCCTGCCCCCTGGTCAACATCAAAGACAGCGAGACGATTGCCGCCAGCGGTTGAGAAAACCAGATCCGTATCTTCATCTACCGTTTGGGCGCCTGGCACTGTGTTGACAATGGGGTCGTTGACCGGCTGTACAGTTATGGCAATGGACGCGGTGGCCTGTTCGTAGGTGGTGTTACTGTCACCGTCATCCGTCAATACAGGATCGAAAGTCAGCCCATCCAGCGCCTCACCAGGCCCGGTGAGATCCGGGTCTGTTCCGGTATTGCCCTGGTCGCGCACGGTAATGGCAATGGCATCACTACCGGTAAAATCCACATTGCCGGTGTAGGTGAGGCTGTCGAGGGTGGCATTGATATCACCTAGGTTGCCTTCCACCACCAGCGTCGATGAACCTGTTCCGGTGACCACGGCACCGCCAACTGCTGTGGCGCCAAGACTGCCATTGGCCGCAACAAGCTCGACCCGCAGCGGGCCAAACGATTCATCTATGACACCGCTGCCATCCACACTGTCCGGATCGGCAATGGTGATGCCGGTAACATAAACGGTTTGTTCCTCGACGGCGATTCTCTCCGCCGGTGCGGTAATGGTGGGAGCATCGTTGATTGGCAGCACATCAATTTCGAAAGTCCCGCTCGGCTCACTGCCGCCGCCGGCATCAGAGATGGTGAAATCGAAGCTGTCCTCAAAATGTTCAGAGCCGTCGTGGCGGTAGCTGATCAGGCCGTCTTCCAGATCTTGCTGGGTGAAGGTGCTGCCCACCCCGAGAACCTGTCCGTTGCGCAGCAGGTCGCCGTATTGAACATTGCTGTCGATGCGGAACTGACGCTGGTTCGCTGTGTTATCCGGGTCTCCCGCGGAGAGCACTGCCGTGGTGATGACCTTGTGCTGACCCTCGTAGAGGGCGGTGCCTTCGTTGGTGACAAAGCCGTCATCTGCTTCGCTGACGGGGTCGTCGTTGAGGGAGATAATGCCCACATCCACCACGGCCGTGGCTGTGTCGTTGGCCGCGCCGGAATCATCCTGCACCGTCACCCGGAAGCTGTCGTTAAAGTTTTCGCTGCCGTCATGGGTGTAACGCAACTGGCCATTGTTGACCTGGGCCTGGGTAAAGGTAGTACCCGCCACCACTACGGTTTCAAAAGTGCCGTTGTTATCGCTATCGAGTTCAAGAGTGCCGTGGGAGGGGAGATCCCCAGCGCTGTCAATTCTCAAGGTGAGAACATCCCCGGCATCCACATCACTGGTAGCAATATAACTGTTATCAATAATGATAGAGGCGCCTTCGTCAACCACCACCTCTTCGACAGCGATAACAGGCTGGTCATTGACCGGGTCGGCCTGGAGGGTCACCGTGCCGTTGACGGTATCCCCCGAAGCATCTGTGAGTTCAACGTTAAAGGTCGTCGTGTGGTTTTCACTACCATCGTGCTGAAACTTGATGCGCCCTGCATCCAGATCGGCCTGGGTGAAGGTGCCGTTGAGGCGCAAATCCCGGGCATCACCTATGCCGTCTCCCGGGGTGGAGTCAAAATAGAGCACGCCGGCAGCGGGCAGGCTGGTCAGGCGGTAGGTGAGCTGTGCTGGATCATTGTCGACATCGCTCGCCGCCATGGCGTCACTGTTGAGGGTCACAAGCGCACCCTCATCAAAACCGCCCTGGGTACCCGTCGAGAGCATGGGTGGATCGTTCTGTACCAGCACCACGACGCGACCGGTAGCGCTATCGGTGTCCGGGGTGGCATCATCCACGGTATAGGTGAATTCAGCGAACCCGCCAAAGTTGGCATCGGGAGTAAAGCGAATGGTGGCGTAGCCATCGCCCGGATTGAGGTCGCCCGGGTCGCCGTCAGCAATCAGTTCAACAGTGCCGTTGACCGCCCCCTGAACGGAGACAATATGCAGTGGCGTGTCGCCGGTATCATTGCCCAGCAGTACCGCCTCACTCACATAAAGAGGCGTGTCCTCCGGGGTGTAGAACTGTTCGTCGTTGGCCACGACCGGGTCATTGCCGGTGCCGGGATCAGTTCCGCCCGGCGTGCCGTCACCGCCAACGGGGCCGCCCCCGCCGATGGGGCCATCGTCAGGCGTACCATCAGGACCGCTATCGCCAGTATCGTTAACCGTAATGTTCACCACCAGGTTGACAACTGTGCCGCCATCATGGACGCCGCCCTCGCCATCCCGCAGGGTGACTTCCAGGCTGTCGGCATCAAGACTGGAACCATCGTGCTGGAATTTTATGTAACCGTTGGTGACATCGGTAAGGCTGAAGGTGGCCCCCGCCCCCATGGGGATGAAATCGGTGCCGTCGTCAAAGAACAGCAGGCCGTGCTCCGGCACCACTTCAACGCGGAAGGTCAGGTTTTCAACTGGTGTATCCACATCGCTGGCGTTTAACTGGGCAGTGGTTAAGGTGAATACCTCCCCTTCGTCCAGGGTGATGTCACCACTGGTGCCCACGGGGTCATCATTGACCGGCTGCACGGCTACGGTCACAGTGGTATCTGTGGACAGTGCAGGCGAACCGCTCACCGCCTCGTCTGTGACCCTCACATCAAAGGAGACATCCGGCGGCGTTTCCTGGTCGGCGGAGATGTGGTTGATGGTCAGCAGGTTCTGCTGGTCGGCACTGAAGCTAAAACCACCATCCACCATGCCCTGGGTGATTTCAGCGCCATTGAAGTAAAGCACCGCTTCCGCCGGGTCTGGCAAGGTAAGAATGGTCACCGTCAGGTTGGCGGCTGCCGTCTCGGCATCGCTGATGTTCAGCGACACCACCTTGCCCTGCTCACCCTCGTCCAGCGTCATTGACCCTGCAATGAGCGGTGCACTGTTAACGGGATCGATCGCGATATTGACGGTTTTCGGGCCTGCCACGCCACCGGCGCCATCACGCACCACCAACTGAAAACTATCGGCACTGGCGCTACCACCATCATGGGTGTAGACAAGGTCGCTCAATTGACTGAGGAAAAAGGTGGTACCAGCGCCCACAGGGGCGCCATTGAGCGTCAGCTCTCCCGCCGAAGGCAAACTGCTGACCTGGAATCGAATCTGGTCTGCAGTATTGTCTGGATCGACCACCTCGATATTGGCCGCGGAGAAGGCCAGGGAACCACCCCGCTCAACCCCTGCGGTAAGTGGATTGCCCCCGGAGTCCTGTTCACCGGGTACAGCAAAAACCGGGACATCGTTGACCGATGAAACATTGATGGCAAGGGTGCGACTTTCGGTGGTGTCGCCATCGGTGACGTCATAGGCCAGGGTTTGGCTACCACCGGTTTCGTCACCATTGTGGATATAGACCAGGTTGCCGGCATTAAGGTCGGCCTGGGTGAAGGTATCCCCCACGGAGATGGCCGCACCATTGAGCTCCAGCGTTCCTTCAGAGAGATCCGTGCCGGCGGTGAGAGTGTAAATAATCTGTGACGGCGAGGCCTCGACATCGATGATTTCCAGAACGCCGTCATCAATAGTGACATTGCCGCCCTCGGACACATTGGCCACTTTGTCGGTAACCACCTCGAACAGGTCATTGACCTCGGTGACACTGGTGTCGAGCGGGGCGCCATTGGCGTCAATATCGGTGGCGCCACTGTTGACGTCTGCGGTTAACCGGGTGGCCACACTGGTTGTGAACGTGCGGCTACCG
This sequence comes from Porticoccaceae bacterium, assembly GCA_023228865.1. Next base: position 13,881 of record JALOAH010000010.1, read on the forward strand.
CTGTTATCGATGGCGTGAACCGTCAGCGCCCCTACCGGGCCGGAAAATTCAGCACTGGGCACAAACCTGAGTTTGGCGCCACTGTCCAGCAACAGAGCCGCTGACGTACTTACCGTGCCAACACCGCTCCAGGTAATACCATCATCCACTGAAAATTCCCAGGTACCATCAGCACCACTGCCGCTATCGGCACTGATGGCAATGCCCGCCAGGGTATCGCCATCGACATCACTGAAGGCAGTCAACAGTGAGCCTACGGTGGCACCGGCCGGGTCCAGGGTGTCTTCGCTAACGGGGGCGAGCGTACCGCCACCGGTCACCGGGGCATCGTCGACGGGGTTGACCGTCACCGCGATGGTGTCGCTGTCAGAAAGCGCGCCTCCGGCGCCGGAGTTACCGAGGTCATCAATACTCAAGATGATACTGTCACTGCCGTAGAAATCGGCATCGGGCGTGTACTGGAGACCATCCAGGGCACTATTGATATCCGCCAGGGAACCCTGCACGGTCACGGTTGCCGAGCCATTGCTGCCTGCGGTGACCACAAGGCCGGAAAGGGATGACAGGGTAATGCTTCCGTTGCTGGCGGAAACGGTCACCTGCACCGCATTGCTGCCAGCATCGGGGTCTGAAACCGACGGCGCGGAACCACCAGTGAGCACCAGGGAGCCGTCTTCGGCGACACTCTGGGCACCGGGAACCGTCACACTGGGGGCGCTGTTGCCATCAGCCACGGTAATGGCCAGGGTGCGCCCCGTCAGGTCGGCATTGCCTGGGCCGGAGACTGTGTACTGCAACGTCAGTGCACCCGCACTCTCGACACCGCTGTGCTGGTAGACCACCAGGTTATTGTTGATATCCGCCTGGGTAAACGTGGTCGCGCTGACCCCATTAACCAGCAACTGTCCTTCAGGCACGGAGCCAACAACCGTATAGGTTATCTGGGACGGCGTCAGATCGGGGTCGGTAATATTGAGTTCCGACTGGTTGATCACCTCACTCCCACCCTCTGTTAGCGAGAGTCCGGTATCAATCTCCACGGTAAAGGGATCATTGACCGCGGTGATGGATGTCCCCAGGGTATTGCCGGAGCTGTCCAGGTCCGGATCGCCACTGTCCACATCAACATAGGTGCCAAACGCACGACTGCCGCTGTCATCCACGGCATGGACGGTCAGCGACCCCACCGCGCCGTTGAAATTGGCCGCCGGCAGGAAGCGGATTCGGGTATCTCCCGCCAGCAGCAGGGCCGAACTCCGGCTCACCGCGCCAATATTGTTCCATGTGGGGGAGCCGCTGGTCTGGTATTGCCAGCTCCCCTGCCCTGCAGGGCTGGCATCGGCACTGATGGCGATCCCGGCCAACTGGTCGGAGCTGTCGCTGTCCTCAAACAATGCCCCAAAAAGATTGGCTACCGTATCTCCTGCCGGATCTGTGCTGTCTTCTGCCACAGGGGCCAGGGTGGCGTCACCGGTCAGGTTGGGAGCATCCGCCACTGGCGTGATACTGACCTCGAATGTGTGTACAGCCTCCCAGTCGCCATCGCTGTCACTGGTTTCACCACTGTTGCTGTCAACACGGATACGGATGATGGCAGTATCATTTGATTCTGGATCCGGCACATATTCTAGTTGATCGAGAAAGGCATTAATGGCTGCCAGATCCCCCGTAGCGCTCTGCCCCGCAAATGCCGTCCCACCGTTTCGGGACAAACCACCAGAGCCCGAAATAATGTCCACTTCGGCCACCATATCGGCATCACCCCCGGAGACTTCCAGGGCAAGGCCCGAGAAATCGAGAGCGCCGCCCTCGGCGATAACCTGGTCCGCAGGGGTCGAGGCAAAAGCGGCCGGGGCCAGCAGCCCGTCGTAACTATCAATGGCGAGGAAAGCAGAATCAATCGTTCCAACTTGGGTTTCCAGCTCCCAATCCCCGCCCTGGAGGGCATCGCCGGTGGCATCCGAGGAGCCGGCCACATCAGCGCCGGTAAGCCGTGCAAGCATCTTCGCTGCTTCAACACCTTTGTCACCGCCGGTGAAGTCGCAGCCATAGGTGAGAATGTCGCCATCATCGGAAAGTGCGCTGCCAATGGCCGTCAGCTCATCGCCGTACTCGGCCCCCATGGTGGCGCTGTTGACCCTGGCCGTGCCCAAGCGCAACTCTCCCTGGTCACCATGGGACAGAATATGTACCGCATCAATGCCGGTGCGGCCTTCCAGGTAGGCGGCAATCTGCTCCACACCGTCTCCGCTGGCATCAAGCAACACCACTTCGCTACCGTCGCCAACTGCATCCACCAGGGTTTGATAATCTTCCAGCGCACCGTCAATAAACACGATTTCAGTGCGCTCTAAAGCGGCTGAAGGCGTTGCCTCATCCACAGCCATATCGCCATCGTTGGCCGCCCGGACTGCCGGAGCGCCAATAACACCACTCTCGTCCGTGCCTGCATCGTGGCCGCCTGCCAGGGCCTCGGCAAGCTGGGTGTCATAACCCTGCTTCGCGACAACCAGATCAACCACCGGCATCGCATCGACAGCTTCTACCGCGGTGACAGCACCCGCCGCATCGAAAAGCATCCTCGGCTCCAGCGCAAGAGCCGAACCGGCCCGTCTCGACCGACGGTCAGACTTGGTACCTACGGTGACGTTTTCGGCAGCGGATACACGGGATTTCTCTTTGCTTTTTCGAGTGCCCATTTCGGAGGCGGCCTGCCATGCACCCTTGGCGCTGTTCCAGATAACGCGGTAAATCTTGTTCATAATAAATGTCTTTCAAGTTCCGTTTGGGAATAACAGCTTCTTCCAAGACCTTCCAAGCCAACCTTGAAAAACCTGTACTACCCAAGAGCCATATCCGAATGTGGCGAGCGATTCAAACAGGTAACAAAATATAGTTTAATACAATAATGCGTTGGTTGACGTTTACACAAACAACACAGTTACCCAAACACATCCAGAGTGTGCCATAAGTCTCGCTCTACACGCCAGACAGATCATATCATATCAAAAAGGGTCCATTACACTAGTGTCCCAACGTTTATTCAAACAAAATCAACTGGTTAGAAGATTCTGTCTGATCAATAGTGTAATCCTCGATGAAAAGTGCCTTGTTTAAAGGCATTTTCTCGAAAAGCGTGACGCTTAGAACCTGCAAAATTGTGTAGAGGCTGGCGTCGATGTTCAATCGCTTCTTGATGATAGCGACCAGCACATAAACGGAGACGGCGATCCAGATTTGAGTTTTCACGGCATTCTCCGTCGTGCCGAAAAAATTTTTGATGCGTAGGTGTTGTTTGATCCATTTGAAAAACAATTCGACCTGCCAGCGACAGCGGTATAAGTCGGCAATGGTGAACGCGGGCAAGTTGAAATTATTGGTGAGAAACACGAAGGTTTTGTCGGTGTCTGCATCGTGATACTTGATACGACGCAATTTGTCTGGGTAATCCTTTGCCGCATAGAAACCGGTGAGCTCCACCGTTTGGTCGTAGCGTAGGCCGGTGGTTTTGTCGACGGGCCGGGAATACAGACGGCGGCATTGTAAATTGGACTTGGCGCGGATCACGAAGAATGCAGCATTGAGGTGGAGGACATGAAGACGAGCGAAATCCAGATAGCCGCGATCCATAATGTAGAAGGCGCCCGCCTCCGGGACAAGCAGATCGAGTGCGTTGACATCGTGGACCTTGCCTTCGGAAACATGGATAAACGTGGGGATATTGCCCCTCAAATCCATCAGCGTATGGAGTTTGATGGCCCCCTTGGTGCGGCGAAAATGGGCCCAGGGGAAGACGGAAAGACAAAGATCGATGGTCGTGGCATCGAGCGCATAGACCGTGTTGGTGAGTTCGACGCCAAAGGAATCTCCCATATAGAGCTTGCGTGCGATGTGGATCAGGGACTGGGCGAAGTCGGCATAGATGCGCCAGTCGCGTACCTTGTTGGCATTGGCCAGGGTGTTGCGGGAAACTCCGCCCCGAATCCCCATGTGGTATAGCTTTTTTTGCTGAGCGCGTAGACAGGCTTCGATGTCGCGAAGGCTTTCGCGATAGGTAAGTTGAGCGAAAGCCATGCAACGAAATTGATCCTGGCAGGAGAAGTGCTTGGTTTTGTGATGGCCGCGATAACGCTCGACACACCGACGGAAGGTGTGCATTGGCAGATGTTCCATCACTTGAGAGAAGATCATGCTGTCCGAGTACATGCGCCACGCTCCTCTGCGCGCCTAAGAAGCTAGCAGGGTCGCAATTAGCAGTAGTACAGTTCAAGTCGGTGACAGGCACAATCGGGTCTATTTAAGTTAAATATCAGTATGTTATATGCATCTTTTAGTCAAACGTTGGGACAGTAGTGAAGACAGATTATTACCTACTTCCCTGTTGACATCTACGCAGCTGGTTAAAGGTAACGAAAGCGGGTCATGGTGGAATCTCCTTTTTAGGTACATGTAGTTCCTCAAGCGTTTACTTTTTTAAAATAGTTAACGCACCCTTCAGTGGATACTATAGCCATCGGGACATAAACCCTGTACCGTCGCCGCCCTCTTGGGGTGGCGACGGATTATGGTGTTCCGGATTTTCGCAGTGGTGGTGCTGAGTGGGTGGGTCAATATGGCGCTTTCCCATGGTGGAGGCCTGGATCATCACGGAGGGCATTGGGATCGCGCCAGTGGAAGCTAACACTGCCATCGCGCATCCTGCACCCCTCCTCAGCGGCAGATGGAACTGTCCGAAGTACAACCTGATCCACAGCCTCGCTTCTCGACACTCTACGACCGTAGCGAATGGCCTCACTGGATCGACAGCGATGGAGACTGCCAGAATACCCGGGCGGAAGTCCTCATCCAGACAAGTGAGGTGGCAGTCAAATTCAAGCGCAACCGTGGCTGCAATGTAAGCCATGGCCGGTGGACTGACCCTTACACTGACCAGACATTCACCCGTGCCGCAGACCTGGACATTGACCACCTGGTGCCCCTGGCCTGGGCTCACGGTCACGGCGGAGACAACTGGTCGCGGGTAAGGAAGCGGGCGTTCGCCAACGATCCTGCCAATCTTCAACCGGTGGAGGCGAGCATCAACCGTGAGAAGGGATCTCGGGGGCCGGACGATTGGCTACCACCTAACCGGGGTTACCACTGTCAGTACCTGTCCCGATTTACCGGTATAGTGCGAAACTATCAGCTGCGCCTTGAAACGATAGAGGTTGAGCGCCTGAAGCCGCTCGCCCGGCGATGCCAGATCCGGTTATGAGAATCAATGGTTGGATTCCCTACCCGGCAGGGATGAAAGGATTCACGCCTGCAGCAACCGCCGTTGCAGCAGGCCCTGCATGTCGCGGCGCCCGTCGGCAATCAGCATGACATAGACCCTGTTGCCGATAACGCGATAGAGGATACGGTAGGGTCTGAAGAACACCTCCCGGTACTCACGCAGTCCAATCGCCACCAGCTCCTTGGGATAGACGCCCCGCTCTGGATTCTCGGTAAGGGTGGAGAAAACATTCTCCAACTGATCGAGCACATGATCCGCCTTCCCTGGCACATCATGACGGTCAATATAGTCATATAGCTCCTCCAGGTCCCGGGAGGCGTCCTCCGTCAACAGGACCTCGAAGCTCATCCGCGCTGCTGACCCCTATCCCGCAGCCGTTGAATGACATCTCCAGCCGGTTCGACCTTCCCCTCTTCGATCTGTCGGGTTCCCAGCGCCAGGATCTTCAACAGCGCCAGGGTCTCCTGAGTTTCCTCATAGCTATCGATCCCCTGTATCACCACCTTGGCCTCGCCGTTCTGGGTGATAACCAGAGGATCGCCGCGCTCGGACAGGGTTCGTACCACTTCAGCGGCATGGGCCTTGAGATAGCTGATGGGTTTGATTTGACTGGACAGTTTCATGGCGCCTCCTGTGTAGGTCTAAATTTAGACCTTTAACGGGTCAGCCGTCAACCCCGCTTACGGACCATGTCGACTCACATTGGTCGAATAATACCCATCCAGGGCAACGGGATGGTGGGTCTGGATCTCAGAGGTCGCCTCACGGGTTATCCACAGGGTTCTCCACGGAATCTGTGGGTAACGCGCTGCAAGTGGCAGCGGCAAATTGGCACCTACAGGGACGGCCATAAGCGGGAGAAACTAGAGGGTCCGCAAGGGAGAACGAGATACCACAACCCAAGTCACGTATAGCGGGCACAGGTAGCAGAAAGCTAAACCCCTATGAGCCCCTCAGCACGACCGACAAGGCGACGACCGCGCTCAATAGCGCATTTTTGAGGGCGAGGTCCGACGCAAACTGTGCCACCAGCGTACCCGTATCCAAGGGGATCCAGTAGGGAGGAACATGGAACGCCAGATCGGCAAGCCGGGTAGGGAACAATACAGTGATAGACCCTGGCATAAACACCAGGTAGGGCCGACCGGCTGGAGCAACCTTCTCCAAGGCAAGGATGGCTGCCCGCAGTTGTGCGGTAAGCAGGCCCGCTCCATCGGGGGCACTGGTGCGGAAATGATAGGCTGAATCGAAATCTCGATCCCCAGTAGGCATCAATGCCAGATTGGCCGCCTTTTCTTGAGCTTCCAAAAGCCGTAAAGGAGCATCGGTCGGGGTCAGCACCATCACGCCTTCGCCGACCGAGTTCGAAGCAACCTCGACCACGGACGCCGTGAGGGTGTGATCGCCCAGATTGTGATCCTTGTTGTTCCTGCGGTTCGCCGCGTAGGCAATGGACATTTCTGACAGGGATACCCTGAAACCGCCCCTCTCCCCAACCATACGGTCAAGGGTTCTCGCAGACTGCAGGTCGGGAAACAGCTGCCAGTCGTGCAGCCGTACAAGATCGGTATCGGGTTCAACAACATGATCAAAGCCCGCCAAATGCCGGGATATCACACTGGCAAAACGACGCTTAACTTCAGTCTGGTAGACGCTTGATCGGTTGCCCATGGCCACAAACCATCCGGCAAACGCAGCGACAATGCCAAAGACGAGTGCAGCAACAAGTCCCTGTCCGGAGACGAGCAGGGCAAGAAAGGTAGCACACCCCGCCAACGGCACCCAGAGCCGGGCGCGTCTGTCGACGGTCTCCAGAGTAGATACCCTGCACTGCTCTAGTTCACCCACAAGGGGGGTAACGCCGGACATGAGGGCTGTGTGCTCTGTTTCCGACAACCCAACCACCACACCCTTCGGTCCATTTCCCGTTGCAATCACCGCCTTGTCTGCGGCACCACCCAGGCGCGCCCAGAGGGATGTGAAGGAGAAATCTGAGTATCCCGCCATGATCGCGACCGCCTCAGTTTACATGCCGCTCCAAATCGGGAACCTCAGCCTGCGGGCAGATCTGCGGCATGTGCTTCTGAATGATCAGCCCCTGCTCTAGCAGTAATGGACCCGCTGCCGCAATGAAGTAATGCGATGCCGCAGCGTCAGCCATGGCGGATAGTGCAGCGGCGACGGCGTCCGGAAGCGGATCCCGGGTTGACGATTTGTCCGCCATGGATCGCGCTTCACGGGCGTAGGTAGCAATCCCGCTGGCGGGCTGCCTATCGGCCTTCCCTGCGGCCGTATCCGCCAACCCCTTGTCTGTCGCCGCCAGGAGCTTTTCGATCATCTTGCAGGTATAGCGATCTGCCGCAATGGCTGCACCTGGGGACACCATCACACCACACAGAAGGGCGAGGCTAAGGGCAAGGGAGAGTCGCATCGTCGAGTTTCCTTTGTTGTTTTTCTCAGAGATTTTCCATGCCAGCTAGTTTTCGACGACGAAGGTGGTCTCGAAACTGCCTTCCATTGGGCGGCACTTGGCTGGATCGACACCGACCTCATAGTCTTTGGCAAAGCAGAGGACTGCCGTGAAGCTGCCGATGGCCCGCCCTTGTTCGCCATTCACATCCAGGGTTGAGAACGTAATACGAGGTGGGATTGGGGCATCTTCTGAGGTCCAGTGGGAACGACCACCTTGGGGTGCGTAAGTGATGGTCAGCGCCACAGGTACAGATTGGAGACTCAGTTGCTCCGTCATATAGGACACCTCTATACCCAGCCTTTTATTGTCGGCGCTATACCCCGCGAGGCTGAAGGAAGACATTCCCCCGCCCGGGTACATCAGGAATGCCGTCGCTGACGCCTCATCGCCATCCCGGGCAATCACTGTCGGCTGGACAATGGTCTCTCCATCGAAGGTGGCTTGAATTCTTCCGATTTCTTCAATTTCAAAGGCAAGAACCGGAGCAGTGGCAAACCAGAGCGCCGCAACGAATGGGACACACCTCATGGCAGGCACTCCTCAAATGATCCACATTGGATACGCCGTCTAGCCAAGGGGGCGAAAGGGGTATCGGGCGACTCTTGGAATATACACCACTGATAAGCCATTGGCGAACCTGTTTTGATCGCGCAGGTGCACAGTTCGCATCAACGCCACACTACACTCTGAATCGTGACATACATCACCTTTTCGGCACGAAGTGTTTGCGAGGAGGCTTCAGGCACACCCGAGCGATAGCACCTGGGTGACTGGGGTCAAGAGCAATCAGGAAACGGCAGGAAAAGGGATTAACCCTGGGGATCCAGGCACTGGATCAACGCCTCATCGTCATTCTTCACGCTATTGACCCACGTAGACACACGCCAAAAGGCAAGCTGAACCACGCTAAGCGGTTTGACTGCACCTTGAATGGCCTCCCGGGTTTCCAGGCCAGGATCCAGCCAAGCATCGAGGCTGTCATCATCCAGAACCAGGGGCATGCGAGGATGGATATCGTGGATCGCCCCTTGCGCAGGGTAGGTGACAATGGCACAACACAGGTTCCCATCCGCCCTGGTTTCAAAGATGCCCGCGAAGTACAAGGGCTTGTGATCCTGGCGGGTGATGTAATGGGGACGTTTGCCGCCGACATGGGGCTGCCACTCGTACCAGCCATCGGCCGGAATCAGGCAACGGTGGTGGTGAAACGCACCCCGGAAATAACGACTGCTTTCCAAGTGTTCTGCCTGGGCGTTGATCGGCTGAGGCGCACCCACTCCGGCCCAACGGGGCAGGTAGCCCCACCAGAAGTGGGTGAACTCCTTGCTTTCGACTACCCGGTCGTAGCGAATACCCACTATGTCCGTGCCGGGGGCGATGTTGAAACGGGGTTGCCATGCGGCAAAGGGCCACTCTACCCCCAAAGCCTTGCCAATATCCCGGGGATTGGTATGGAGCGTAAAGCGCCCGCACACAATCCGTTACTGGGTATTGTCCTGGATCGTCGCTAGAGGACCATTCGTCATCACGGACTGGATACCGTTCTCCATGGCAGCCTGACTGGAGTACATCTCGCTCATGCCGATAACCTGACCATTGGCAGCCTTGAGGACAAAATAGGGTTCACCCTTCTTCGACTCCCGCCGCTCATAACGGCCAGCATTTCCAGCATTCTTCTGGACCGATGCAATACCGTTCTCGGCGGAGGCCTTGGTCTCGTAGAGTTCACTACTGAGAATGACCTGGCCATTCCCCGCTTTCAGGTTGAACATGAACTGGTTACTTGCCGTCTTCTTCAGATCAAACTTGCCGGCCATGGTGACTCCTCACTCTTTGATTTTTGTGGAAAGTCAAGGCTACCCGATATTCTGCCCGGACGGAATATCCCTCGAGACAAAACGCCGGGCAGGATTACCATGGGCGTCCGGGACAGGTTATAACCTACCCGGCAGAGCCATCACTTACGGCTGGTGCCAAAGCAATGCTCCCAGTAGCCATACCCCTTGGTGTCGTACTTGCACAGGTAACTGGTTCTTCTGAACAGCTCGGCAAACCCATTCTGGTCGCCATGCCCCTCCACTGCGATAACTGGCATATCGGCGTCAAAGTGGACCAGCCCGTAGACCTCTGACACAGGTAGCCCCAGTGCACTGGCCCAGGCTTGATTGATCCGGTTGTACAGGTTATCTCTCCCCTCCTCGAACCGTCCTAACGTGAAGAAGGCATGGTGATTGAGCAGTAGCACCACATGATAGTGGGGTCTCCCGTCCCGAGTGTATTCCCTCGCCCAAATATACCGAAGGGTACAGGGATGGACCCGACTCCCCTGCCTCATCAACTTGGATTGATGGGCCACAATCTGTGCTTTGAGTGACGCTATGAACTGTTCCATTTTCTCATTGGTATAACTTTCTGGGTGAAATACCCACCCCTGTGGGAAACAGAGTTCACACCGTATACCCAACAACCAGGGATACTCATCCCATGCGCTCTTAAGTGTCCTGTAGGCTCTATCCAGATAACTGCGATCCAATGGACCTATCTGAGTCATGACAGGGTATCCCCTGTATTCAGACTCTGTGTATAAATCTATAGCTCTATTCATATGCATCACTCAATCACTACCACTAATCTACTCCTCTGATGGATAGGGTTATTGACTCTATAGCCTGGTATCTATAATCACGATATATCTCACTACAAATACTGTGTACTCTTCTTTAATATGTCTTACTAATACATACATTTCCGACGCTAGTAGGTACCTGGGTTTCTCAGAAATGAGTCCAGGTACCAAGCGGCTTTTTCACATAGGATTTACTCTGGAAAAACTTTCCCAGACGTTATAGCCAAATTCAGCGAAACGCTGCTGGGCAATGATTGAAACGAGGCTCAGTTAACCAAGGAGAGCTAACTGGTAATGAGGCATGGATCTTTGACTGCGATACCCCAGCCTGGGGTTTAGTCTTTCCATGGAGGCAATAGCCTAGCGTGATGAGCTAAGTGGAACCGTGCGTATCAAGATTAATACACGACCTGACATCTACTGGTTACATTATACGCTTCACTACGACCTTTCCAGAAAATCACTAATAACACAGGGTCTAAAATGTGTTTGGCGACAATTAGGATAACCGCCGGTTAAGATAGTTGGCGCCAGACAAAAATGAATTATCGATTACTGCCTGACCGCAAGATGTCATCTAAATGATTTGCCCAACGCTGAAGCCACTCTCGACACTCTTTTTCATACTTGTGGAGATCATAGGTTCCCTCAATTCCTTTTCTTGAATGACCCAGAATGGCTTCAGCAACTTCGCTGGGACATCTCAACCTAGACAAACCTGTCCTGACAGTTCGGCGCAAATCATGAGGGGACCAATCATCCATTTCGTTGAGCCAAAGTTGATGGGGCTTATACCGCTGACCGTTTTGTACTTTATCCGGGTTTTTTAGATGCCACTTGGTTTCGCTTAAAGATTTCTGCTGTATCGGTAGCTTGGTTCGAGTAGAGGGGAACAAATAGGTGTCCGTCGTTAAGCTGAGACTCTCCAAAAATCGAATTGCTTGTCCCGGAAGCTGAACATACCTCTCAGCCCCATTCTTAGAATCACGGATATGCCAGGTCGCTTTCTCAAGATCTATATCCTTCCACTCTGCACTGCAAACCTCACCAGTTCTGCAACCAGTCCACAATGTGAACCTCAGGACGTTCTTCTGGGTAGTGGAGAATCCAGAACCCGGAAGCCACCCAAGCACGAGGGAAAGCTCTTTATCAGAGAGGGCTCTTCTGCCCTTCTCAGAAGTTAATCTGACGCGAGCCTGTTTGAGACTGGCTTTTGCCAATAACGCTGGATTGGCAAAATCATCGCTAAAACGGCCTAATCCAATAGAGTATTCATAGGAGGCAGTCAATTCTCTTAAGACATTCCCTGCCTGAACATTCGCACCCCGATTTACAATATCCATGATGAGGTCGGTCACTTGCTTCCTTGTGACCAGGGCTGCGGGAATATTCCCTAAGACTCTAACAGCATCTCCGTAAAGGGTTCGGCGTGTCTCTTCTTGACCTTTACGCTTTCTAGCACCAGGGACGCGCCTTACTTGCCCAGTGCCACGCGCATCTTCGACAATTCGATCCTCAATGAATCCTGAAAGATAGGCTTCAATCAAGTCCTTCACTGTAAACTTTTGAATTTTAGAAATATTTTCATCTTTCGCCTTCTCTTGCCTGAGTCGATCAGCAATCCTTTGCTGCTCAGCCCTTGGACAGACGCCTTGCCCACGAAGCCCTTTAAGCCTTTGAAGCTCCACACGAGCTTCAGCAAGCGTGACCTGAGGATAACGCCCAATTTTCACTTGGGTCAGCTTGCCTGTTTCGGGGCTCTTGTAGCGATATACAAAGCTTTTCGCACCCCCCTTTCCACAACTGACCCTCAGCCCTGAGTTTTCTCCTACGTCGACCTTGACCTTGTCACCCGGTTTCATACTTTCAACTGCTCTTGCCGATAGTGGTTTAGACATGGCTCTGCTATCCTCCGTGGGTTATGTGAGCTGTGCGGCCTGGGGCGAAATCTCTTGAACATCCTCATGCGGATACCCTGCCGATAAGTGTAGGTTTTTGGATCACCTGACCCTCAGAAAACTATACCACCTAAAAAGCTATACTAAAACCTACACTTTTACTTTAGCTCACATCAGATTGGATTAGAGATCACTGGAGCCAATCAGAAAGCACAAAAGGACTTTTTAGGATATTATACAGCAAGTTATAGAGATTTTATGAGAGAAAGCACAGAGGAAAAAGGGCTCCCAGAAACAAAACACACACCTATGATGCAACAATTTTTTCGCATCAAGGCTGAACACCCCAACGAACTGGTGTTCTACCGCATGGGGGATTTTTATGAATTGTTTTTTGATGACGCCCGCAAGGCGGCAAAACTGCTGGATGTGACCCTCACCTCCCGCGGCAAATCCAACGGTGAACCCATTCCCATGGCGGGTGTGCCCTATCATGCCGCGGAGGGCTATCTGGCGCGCCTGGTGCGCCAGGGCGTTTCTGTAGCCATCTGCGAGCAGATTGGCGACCCCGCCACCAGCAAAGGACCAGTGGAGCGCAAAGTGGTGCGTGTGGTGACGCCGGGCACTGTCACCGATGAAGCTCTGCTGGAAGAGCGTCGGGATAATCTTTTAGTCTGTGTTTATCGGGGCAAAACCGGTTTTGGTGTGGCAACACTGGATATTGGCAGCGGCCGCTTTACGGTATTTGAAACCGCCACTGAGGAAAGCATGCTGGGGGAAATCCAGCGCCTCAATCCCGCCGAGCTTCTGGTCAACGACGATGGCGGTTATCCCGCTCAGATTCTTAACCGCCCGGGGCTTGGCAAACGCCCTCCCTGGGAGTTTGATGCGGAAATCGCCACCCGCAAACTCTGTGATCAGTTCGGCACCAAAGACCTCAGTGGTTTTGGCTGCGCAGCCATGACAACCGCACTCTGTGCTGCCGGCTGCCTGCTTCAATACGCAAAGGAAACCCAGAAAACCGCCCTGCCCCATATTCAGGCACTGATTGCCGAACACCAGGAAGACAGTGTCGCCATGGATGCGGCCACCCGCCGCAATCTGGAGATCGACCGCAATCTGGACGGCGGCGACAGCAACAATCTCGCCACCATTGTCGATCACACTCAAACCGCCATGGGCAGCCGCCTGCTGCGGCGCTGGCTTAACCGTCCGCTGTGCAGGCTCGATGAGCTCAACAACCGCCAGGAGGCGGTCGCTCTGTTCAAGGAAGATTACCGCTTCGAACGTTTTGCCGAATCTCTGCGCACCATCGGCGATATGGAACGCATACTCGGCAGGCTGGCGTTGCGTTCGGCAAGACCCAGGGATTTGACCCGCTTGCGGGACTCCCTGGCGGCGCTCCCCGAGCTGCAGGCCTTGCTGAGCGAGATTTCCACAACCTATGTGCAACGCCTCAAGGATAGCATCAGCACCTTTCCCGACCATGTCGAGCTGCTTGCCGCGGCCATTGCCGACAACCCTCCGGTCGTTATTCGCGACGGCGGTGTTATCGCCCAGGGCTACGACGAAGAGCTGGACGAACTCCGCGCCATGAGTACCAATGCCGGCGATTTTCTCATTCGCCTCGAAGAACAGGAAAAACAGCGCACCGGCCTGAGCACACTGAAAGTGGGCTACAACCGGGTTCACGGTTATTTTATCGAAATTTCCAAAGGGCAAGCTCACAACGCCCCCGCAGACTATATTCGCCGCCAGACCCTTAAAAATGCCGAGCGTTACATAACGCCGGAACTGAAAACCTTTGAAGATAAAGCCCTGAGCGCCAAAAGCCGGGCGCTGGCGCGGGAAAAGGCACTCTACGAAGAACTGCTGGAAAAACTTAACGAAGATCTCAGCAGTTTGCAGCAGAGCGCCCAGGGCATCGCCGAACTGGATGCCCTGGTCAACCTTGCGGAGCGCTCCCAGAGCCTCGATTGGGTGCGACCCCAGCTGTCAGCCCAGCCGGGAATCTCAATCGAGGCGGGGCGACACCCCGTGGTGGAAGCGGTACTCGACAAACCTTTTGTCGCCAACAACCTCAACCTCGGCAGCGATCGCCGCATGCTGGTGATCACCGGCCCCAACATGGGCGGTAAATCCACCTATATGCGCCAGGCGGCGCTGATCACCCTGCTTGCCCATATCGGCAGTGATGTGCCCGCCGCCAGCGCCACCATCGGCCTGGTGGATCGCATTTTTACCCGTATCGGTTCCTCAGACGACCTCGCCGGTGGCCGCTCCACCTTTATGGTGGAAATGACCGAAACCGCCAATATACTCCACAATGCCACGCCGCGAAGCCTGGTCCTGATGGACGAAATTGGCCGCGGTACCAGCACTTTTGACGGCCTTTCCCTGGCCTGGGCCTGCGCGGTTCACCTCGCCCGCGAGGTGCGGGCGTTCACCCTTTTTGCCACCCATTATTTTGAACTTACAGCCCTGCCGGAACAGATTCCCCAGGTGACCAATGTCCATCTCGACGCCACCGAGTACAACGACAATATCGTTTTTCTCCACGCCGTTCAGGAGGGCCCGGCCAACCAGAGCTACGGTATTCAGGTGGCAAAACTGGCGGGGATTCCGCCCCAGGTTATTGCCCTGGCGCGAGCTGAATTGCAAAAACTGGAAAAGGGTTCGGCTACAGCCATGACGGTCAAGCACAGGGATTCTGGGACAAAGCCCCACCAAAACGAATTGTTTGTGCCGGAGGTCAGTCACCCGGCGCTGGACTTCGTCAAATCCATAGACCCTGATGATTTTTCACCGCGAGCGGCTCTTGAGGCGCTCTACCAGCTTCACAGCCTGGTAAAAAAGTGGCGATAACATAGTGATGGACAAGGAAGAAATTAGCGCGTAGATTATTCACAGTGCGTCTTGACGTGCCCGGCGACTTGGCAGTTAAAGTCTGGCTTTATTAGTAGAGTTAGAGCCAGAAGGGCAATGACAAAAATAAACTGGATTCCTTGCTCTTTCTTATCTGTACTGCACAAGAAAGGGCAAAAGCTATAGAATTAAAACGTTTCCGGCAACCGTACGATCAAACTCAAAAAAATGAACAGGTTGCAGGGTTTCCGGAAGCTCTTTTTTGTGAATTTCAACAGGAGATATGGCGCAGCACCGCTCACAACGATAACCGGTCGAAACGTTCGTCAGCGCCGATTAAATAAAAACTTTTTATCTTTCCTTTATGGATGACAATGACTCAAAATACTGCGCAACTTCCTGGTTTTGAAAAATTTCAACGCTTGATGTGCGATGTCCATTTTGACTGGGATATGATGCCCAACACGTCTTTAGGCTACGAAGGTGGAGCCCAGGGGATGCGCTATGGCGAAGTCATTTTTACCAAAGTTTGGCTTGATCCAACTTCCGGCACCAGAAACCAGAGCAAGATCAACCGTTCCCGCGAAGACTATATTGTCCTGATTCTGGTTAAAGAAGGCGGCATAAGTATGTCGCAGAAAATACGAGACATAGAGGTGGGGCGCGAAGAGTTCTTTGTTTGGGATGCAACCTTGCCCTGCAGCTTTCACTCAAAAGATAAAATGGAGTGTTTTTCCATTTTATTTCCTCGATATTTGGTTAATCAGCACTTTTCGGACACAGATGACCTCTATGCGCGAAAAATCACGTCAACAACCTTAGCGGGCTCTATCCTGACATCCCACGTACTCTCGCTCCATAACAATATTGAGCGAGCCATGCCCCACGAGTATTCAGGACTTATCCATTCCACACTGGAAATATTGAGGGCTGGCGTCGTTCCCGAAACCCATTTTTCCCGAACCCGCCACCAGGCAATTCTTTTGCAACGGATAGAAAATTATCTCAATGAACACTATACGAATCCTGAATGTTCGCCAGAAAGAATTGCCGATGAGCTCGGCATGAGCAGCAGGTACGTGCGTAAAATTTTGTCTGATGCTGGCATAACCTTCTCAAATCTGCTGCGACAAAAACGTTTATATTTCGCTGCACGGGCATTGAAGGCGCCCGACTTCACAAAAGATTCGGTGACTACTATTGCATTCAATGCCGGCTTTTCGGACACGGCTCATTTTAGCCGGGTATTCAAATCTGCATTTGGTTGTTCACCCATAAAATACCGCATGGGTGTAATGCCTGCGGATTCCTTAGGGAAACTCTGATTAATGTCATTCCCGCGCAGGCGGGAATCTATAATCGCTTGATTTTTCTGGACTCTCATCGGCGCGGGAGTGACGGAAACAGAATTAATCAGAGCTTCCTAGGTTCGTAATGGCCAGAAGATTCTCCCCCTCCAAACACTCGTCATGCTGTTCCACGTCAGTCAATCTTTAGTACCTTTCCAGTCAAGAATACCTGTAACGCATTTGTTAAATTGATACCTACCGAGTAAAGCGAGTGTCTTTCTCGGTGGTGGCTGCCGTGTCCGATGGGCAGGCACTGGTTCTATTAAACATTTCCCAAGGGTAGCATATGAAAAATAAGATAGCGCCAACTCGCTGGAGCGAAAGAAAAGATAAAATCAATTTTTTTGCCAGTTCATCCGTAATGCTGTTTACCGCCGTTTTGACACCCAGCATTTCCGTGGCTGAGGACGGCATTAAAACATTGGAAGAAATTGTTGTTACTGCTCGCCGTAAAGAAGAACTGCTACAGGATGTGCCAGTGGCTGTAACTGCCTTTGGTGCTAAGCAAATCGAAGAACAGAGAATTCAGAGCGAATCGGATCTTCAGCTGGCCACTCCCGGCTTAACTGTTCGCCAAACCGGATCAAGCAACCAGATCAGTTTCTCGATACGAGGACAATCCATTGACGCCTTCTCTGCATCGCCGCCTGCAGTTGCCAACTATCTAAACGAAGTCTTGGTAAGCGGATTTGGTATTTCGTCATTCGTCGATATGGAGTCAATTCAGGTATTGAAAGGGCCACAGGGTACGCTATTTGGCCGCAATTCAACTGGTGGGGCTGTCTTATATCAAACGCGTAAGCCGACGGATGAGTTTGAAGGTTATATTAACCTTGGTGTTGGCAACTTTGACAACCGAGAGGTCAAGGCTGCGGTCAACATCCCCATAAGCGATAATTTTTCTGCCCGTCTAGCAACTTCCCAACGCAAACGTGACGGTATTCAACATAATGTGTTCCTTGATCAAGACACAAATCAGATCGATTATCAGTTGTATCGCAGCACCTTTCTTTACAGCGGCGATAAAGTTGAGAACGAGACCATGGTGCAGTATGTTAAGGACGATACCATTGCAAGTGGCTTGAAGCTGCACAGCGTAACCGATGACGGTTTATTTGCATTGCTATATTCCTCCGCTGTAGCCAGTGAAGAGATAGCAAAAAATAAGTCTGCCGGCTTCTATGATGTTTTCAATGAGCAGGATAACCGCCATAAGATGGAGCAGAAATTCCTATCCAACAAAACAACTATCGAGATTAGTGACACACTGACATTTAAAAATATTTTCGGCTACAACGATGTTAAATCCAATGACTCAATTGATATAGACGGCACCAGCTTTCCTGTTATCGCAATTAGCAGTGCAGATTTTGGTGTTGGTGCAGAGGGTTATACTTTTGTTACCGAACAATGGTCTAATGAAACCCAGCTGCTCGGCGAAACCATGGGTGGAAAGCTGAACTACATCGCCGGTTTCTATTATTCAGAAGACACCAAAGAGACCAACAATCCCATCTGCTTTCCCTGTGATTTGGCACCAGCTGTGCCGCCAACAATATTCCGTTATCACTTCGAAGTGGAAGACATCTCCACTGCAGTTTTTGTTCAAGGCACCTACCAGTTAACTGACAATCTCTCTGCAACCGCAGGCTATCGCCATACCTGGGAGGAAGTTGAAATCAAGTATTTCTCTGATGATATCAACAACACGCTGTTTCCTTCGGGTTTTGGTGCGGTTGGTGATTCTGCGGATATCAACAAGCCCAGCTGGACAATCAGCCTTGAGTATAAACCCACCGCTGACTGGTTGGTATACCTGGCAAACCGGGGAAGCTTTCGTTCATCAGGGTATAATGGCACAGGTTCTGAACCTAACCCCAATCTTGCGGGCGGAGTTCTTGCCAACGACTATGAAGAAGAAACTACCTACGATATTGAATTGGGTGTGAAGTTTGCTGGCGAAGTTGCCGGCATTCCGTCCAGATTTAATCTGGCTGTTTATGAGCAGGCGCTGGATCATGCGCAGCGTACAACGTATCCATCCGTTGCTTCTGTCACAGGCAATGTTAACGAGGCCGAGATTTCGGGCTTTGAGTTCGACGGCATTTTTGATCTCACCGATTGGCTGCAGATAGGCGGCGCGTTTGCTTATACGGATGCTGAATTTACCGACCCAAGCGCAGACGTTGCCGGGATTTCTTTTACCTTCGGCCCCTATGCCGACTCCCCTGAATGGGTAAGAAGTTTCTTTTTCAAGGCAGCCAAAGATATGCGCGATGGTGGCTTGATTTATTTGCGTGGCGATTACTACGGGCAATCTTCTTTTTACTATTCGAATCTTGGCAATACCCTGTCACCTGATTCCAGAATTGACGGTTATGAGCTCTATAACATCAGAGTTGGTTGGGACAACGTCATGGGATCGAGCTTCTCTCTCGCAAGCCATATTAAAAATCTGACTGACGAAGAGTATCAGGTAGGCGGAATTGACTTCTATCCCGTTATCGGCACAACCCAGCGGCTGCCAGGAGAGCCAAGAACTTACGGCGCTGAATTAACCTATGAGTTCTAATCAAGGCATGAATAGTTAAAAAATTCAGTGAATAAATTCAGCCAGGGAAACTCTGATTAATTCTGTTTTCGCCACCCCCGCGCAGGCGGGAGTCAAGAAAATCCAGCGATTATAGTTTGGCAATGACATTAATCAGAGCTTCCCCAGTCGATGCAATAATTCTAAGCATTTGCTTGGTGTGAAGTGGAAAACAGGCTATGACCAATCGAACCGTGAAAACATTTTGCCGCAATTGCAGTCACTTATGTGGTTTAGAGCTTTCTATTCAAGGTAATGAAATGGTGGCTGTTAAAGGTGATACTGAAAACCGGAGCAGTAACGGTTATCACTGTATCAAGGCAATTTCCAGCCTTGATCTGGGGAATGGAAAAACCGGGCGCTTGACCAGTTGTCAGAAAAAGCAACAGGATGGTAGCTTTTCTCCCATTGGTGCTGAGCAGGCTCAAGATGAAATAGCAAACAAGTTATCAACTTTGATAAAACAGCATGGCTCTCGTTCCGTTGGCGTATTTTATGGGACCGCCGCTTACTATGAAGGGCTAAATTTCCCGATAATGAAATCGTTTCTCGGTGAGCTGCAATCTCCCAACCTGTTTTCAACCTGCACCATTGATATGTCCGCAGTTTGGGTATCGCCTATGCGAATGGGCATGATGGCATCCGGGTTACCGAAAATGGATCAGCTGGAAACTTTGCTGATAGCAGGAAAAAACCCGGTAGTGTCACACCTGTTGTTCGGTGTGTATCGTCCCGGCACCACGCTTGCACAGTTCAAGAAAGAGGGCCGCAATTTGATTATTGTAGACCCGAGGAATACTGAAACCGCTCGGCGTGCCACTCAGCATTTGGCGGTCAAGCCCGGTGAAGATGTACCCTTGTTCGCCGCAATGATTCGTACAGTCATTGACAATCAGTGGCATGACAAGGAATTTTGCGAACGATTCTGCATCAACCTGGAACAGCTGCGCGCATCGGTGGACTCATATACCCCTGAGGCTGTGGAGCAACGAACTGGGCTAAACTGGTCAGATATAGAACAAGCAGCAAAAACCTTTGCTTCCACCAGGTCGTTTGCTGTTGCCGGAACAGGGGTAACCATGGCACCCCACAGCAACCTCATCGTACACCTTGTCGACAGTCTTAATGTCATTTGTGGCAACTATCCACGCGCCGGCGATCCAGTACAATCCTATAGTGTCTTAATTCCAAGACCTTATACTGAAGCCGTTATCCCACCCAATCGCACCTGGGAAAAAGAGCCAAAAATCCTCAGTTCCGACACTGGCGCTTTCTATGGGGAATTTCCCACGGGCGCTTTACCAGACGAAATACTCTGCGAGGACAAAGAGCGCATCAGAGCCCTGATTGTATACGGCGGCAATCCCGTCAAGGCGTTGGGGCAACCTGAAAAAACCCTGAAGGCCTTTAAAAATCTCGAGCTGCTTGCTGTTATCGATCCAATGATGAACGAGACAGCAAAACTGGCAGATTACGTCATAGCACCGCAACTCCAGTACGAGCGCCATGATATTACCGCAGTAATCGATGGTGTCGCCGCATTTGCTTCTTCCTTTGCACAATATACGCCACCTGTCATTACACCTCCTGCGGGAGTTATCGGATCAGGAGAATTCTTTTGGGGGCTTGCCAAAAGGATGGGGCTAAAACTCGAATATAAAAAGCTTGTTTTTGGCATGTCTTACGGAGATACACCTCCGGGTCAGCCTATGGATATGGAAAAAATGGCCGACGGCGAACAACTGGCGCGCTGGTGGTGCGAAGGCAGCTATACCGATTTCGAAACATTAAAAGCCCACACAAGCGGCTTCTCTCCCAGCACAACCATAAAAGTGGCAGCGGCTGAAGACGATGGAGCCAGACTGGATCTTTGTCCCGCAGACGTAGCCCTGGAATTAGCGGAAACATTCCATGAAAAACGGAGTATAGCGTTCCCATATCGGCTAACTAACAGGCGCCTGCTCGAATGCCTCAATAGCATGTATCACCATGTCGAAGCCACTACGAAGCGCTATGAGACAAATTATGCCTACATGCACCCTGAGGACATGGCGAAACATGGGTTGCAGGATGGCAATCTGATCACCATCGAGTCTATGAAAGGTGGTGAAATTGTTGGCGCCGTTAAGGCGGACATCAGTCTACAGTCGGGGATGATATCCATGTCTCACCTGTGGGGAGAGCCGGACGCTCCCAAAAGTGGCAATGGTTCGTTCACCGGAGCACTGGTTTCACTTGAACTCGAAGATGTGGAGCCGATTAACAGAATGCCCCGACAAACAGCCATTGATGTACGCATTCGCCGCGTTAGCAACGCATAAAGCAAATAAAAAAGTTCAATTGCTCGGCAAGCCTAACCATTAGACAAGCTGGTTAACAACAACGTTTATTGATGAGAAGTTTACTGATGGGAAGTGTAATGGCAGATAGTGTCATTCTGAATAATGTTGATCTTGAGCCGGAAATCGCCACCCTGCTTGCAGGTTCGTTGAGGCTTCGGCATAAGCCCTCTTACAAAATAAAAACATTACAGGAAGTAGAAACCTTGCTCCTGGCATTCATGGAAAATGAGGCGTTGTTAAAAAGCCCGTCAGTCAAAAACCTAAAACGTTTAGGTGGCGGAGCATCGAAGGAGCAGTTTGTTTTTGATCTGTGCGCAACTAACTTTTCACCCCAGCGCTGTGTATTGCGAATGGATCCTCTCGAAGGCGCCATTGTGACATCCCGTAAACGAGAAGTTGCTGCCCTGGAGATAATGACAAGTGTTGTTCCGGTGCCGAAACCCCTTTGGTCTGATTTTGTCGGCGACAAACTGGGGCAGCCCGCCATGATTACCAATTTTGTCCCCGGCGTTACCAAACCAACCAACTCCGATAGCAATGTTTCCGGCTTCGGCACTGCGTTTGACAAAACAACTCGCGAACACTTGAGCGAAACATTTATGCGGTATTTGGTCGCCATACATTCGGTGGACTGGCGAACTATCAACCACGACTGTTTCCAGGCGCCAGTTGCCGACCCGCAGCAGGCTGCGCGCTGGCAAGTCAACTGGTGGACTACAGTTTGGCATAACGACAAATCACAAGGTTTGCCATTAATGGCTTTGGCCGAACAGTGGATGCGGGATAACCTCCCTGACACTTCAGGGGAAAACCTGGTTTTTGTACATTCTGATTACAGGACGGGCAACTATCTCTACGACGAACAGTCTCTGGAGATTACTTCGATCCTTGACTGGGAACTGGTTCACATTGGCGACTTCCATGAAGACCTGGCCTGGGCTGCCATCGAAACCTGGAGCACCGTTGAAAACGGTATGTTGATGGTTTCCGGTTTAATCCCTATTGATGAATTTTGTCAGTTATACACGGAAACAACGGGGCGCAAGATCAATAGGAAAACTCTGCATTTTTATCAGGTGCTTGGCTTGTACAAAAGCGTTGCGGTGTGCCTGGCGACATCGATTAATGCTGCTAGACGTTCACACAACCATCAGGATATTTTGTTGAGCTGGCTGGCGACAGCGGGCTACAAATTTTTATCCGATATGCGTATTTTATTAGAGCAGGAGCGTAACAAATGATACCAAGTGCCGAGTTACGCCTGAACACCATGGTTCGCGCCATGACAGAAAGCATTTTGCCTGCCATAGATCCCGAAAACTCCTTAGTTCAGGAGCAAGCGAGACTGATGATTGGCCATCTTCAAGCGTTACTGCAGCAGCATGGCCGTGAAGCTGAAATAAATCAGCAGGAATATCAAGACCTCACACAACTGGCGATTTTTTTGACAAGCGTCGCTGACGGTGGTGAATACACCAAGACTACGCGAAATGAGCTCATGCAGGCTCTAGATAGCCAGAGCGCTTCCCTTTCGCTAGTGATAGAAAAATTAATCACTGCACCTGATGCAACTACAGAATTTAAGAAATCAGCATGGCAACCCATTATGGATTACTCCGAGAAGTCCAATGCGCGAGGCCGCGACTGGTTTAAAGTCATGGGTTTTTAATGTGTTCAAGAATTTTTCGACTAATGCCACGACGTGGCCAACTTAATTAATCCAGGAGATTAATTCTATGATTTACGAGAGCGATTTGGATTTTCATATTCCGGAAAATATTCCGCACAACTGGGCGGAAACAGGCTATTTCAATATTTATATTCCGGAAAAGAATATTTTTTTCTGGGTTTATATTGTTCACCGCGCAGGTATTGGCGCGACCGTTACGAATGTGGAAATAATCGACCATTGGTCTGACTGCATAGACGATTCACTCTACGTCGATTACACCAATCACAATCCCCTGCCTGCGAATGCGAGAAAGTTCGCCTTGCCAAGTGGGGTCTCATTTGAGGCCAAATCCCTGAAGGAATATACCCTCAACTACGCAGGTCGTGGCGTGGCTTTCAGTCTTGAAATGACCAGCATTATGGAGCCTTATGATATCCATGATCCGTCTATGGATCCCATGGCCATCGAGGATCCCGAGGAGGCTGTCACCAAGACGGGTTTTGGCACCGCCTATGCGTCACATTTTGATATGTCTCTGCGTATAAAAGGTTCGTTAACCCTTGGCGACGAAACCTATCC
Organism: Porticoccaceae bacterium; assembly: GCA_023228865.1. Next base: position 37,550 of record JALOAH010000010.1, read on the forward strand.
TGTAGATTGTGTCTCCACAATGGATCACAGCTGGGGGCCAAGACCTGAAGATAATTTTCAGCCGATAACCTGGAATAACGCGCATTTTGGCGAAAATTATGTTGTTCACGCCATCTTTCACTACGACAGGTTTGCCCCTCCAGGAAAAGAGCACATATTCAGACACGGTTATGCGCTTGTAGATGGCAAGGTGCGCGGAGCAAAGGCGGGTTCTGCCAAAGCAATACGTAAAGGTGGTAGTGATAACGTTATTGCCGTTGAAATGAAAATAATTGATGTGGACGATCGCGAACACATCGTCCACGGCGTTGCCGTAAACCATACGCCGTGGCGCTTTTTTGGCAATGCTCATTCAACAATGGCAATGATGGAGTGGCGAAGACCAGGTTCAGATGACGTGGCTTATGGCACTTACTTTGACGCCTGGCCAACCAATCAGCTGCGAAAAAAATAATCTGCTTTCATCGCTAAAGCGATTTCATAAACTAATTAGTAATTTGAGGATAATTAATCATGATGAAGCCAGAAGATATCAATTTTCATAGTGGTTTTAGTGACCATTTTCAGGCCTGCGAAACGAATTTTTTTCCTTTTGCGATACCAGAAGAGTGTATATCCGGCAATTTTTATTGCGTTACACGGCCAAATTTGGGCATTTGCATGTCTGATATGACCATCCAAAACTGCATCGCCCCCTCAGTCCACCAGCAGCTGTACGTAGATAATCAGCAGCATATGCCTATGCCTAAGTCGTTTGCGGATTACAGATTGCCCAGTGGCCTCAGCGTCAAGGCGGTCGACCCGTTTAAACGCTATGAACTCAGGTACGAAGGTTATGCTGATACGCTGCTGGAACTTGAATGGACTTCGTTGATGGATCCCTATGACTGCAATGACCCTGAAATGGATCCTCTTGCTGCGCCCCGCATCGGTGAAAGCTGGGATAAATCATGGTCAAGCGGCCATTGCGAATTTACCGGGCATGTTAAAGGTACAGCTCGAATTCGCGGCAAGAATTATGCCGTTGATTACATTGCCACCGCTGATCGCAGCTGGGGGGAAAGGCGAGAACGCAACTTGGGTAATTTGTTATGGACCCATGGCGGTTTTAGTAAAAATCTTGCCTTTCATGCCATGTCCGAGATGGATGTTGCAAACGAAAAGGGTTATGGCAAGCCATTAAGCGGATATATCCTGGAAGATGGCGAAGTTATACCCCTGGTTGATATACAAGGACGGCACAGTACCTATGGTGTACTGATTGTCGGCGCCGAACTACAGCTCACAGATATAAATGGCAGGGTGTTTAAGGTCACAGGCCACGCCCTGAATGCCGCTCCCTGGGCTCCGTCTCCCGGTGGCATGTATAGCCAATCGTTGATGCAATGGAACTATAAGGGCGACATGGGGTACGGCTATCTTCAGCATGGTTTTGGCAACGGCTATATCGCTGACAATAAAAATAAAATCTATTGCCGATAGATTGAATACAATCCCCAGGCAATCATCCATCCGTGAAATGGCGCAGTGGGGAGCGGTTGCCCCCCTATCACGGTACTGGCTTACCAGTGCCGTGAGCCGCTGTCAGGAATGGTCGCCGGGGTAGCGATCACCATGCGCCTATGCTGGTGAGAACAGGATAGTCAATGGAACCTGGCCAGCTCACCCTGCAGCGCCGTCGGAAGCAGATACCCTTGTCACTGGTGACCGAGATGACAACGGCTTGGGTGCCAGACAAAAAATCCTTGAGCTGGCCGATGGTTGTTAAATCCTCAAACTTCATAATGGCTTTCATCCCTCACCATTAACGAAACCTGCGTCGGCTGCGGGCTCATTTCATATTGGGCAAGACTGAGTGTTTTTACTTTGCCAATTTTATCTTATAATACTGGCCTATTCAGGAATGCCCGGAGGAGATAGCAGCCATGACTTTTGTTGTCGGCGAAAACTGCATCAAATGTAAATACACCGACTGCGTAGAAGTCTGTCCAGTGGACTGCTTTTACGAAGGCCCCAACTTCCTGGTCATTCACCCGGACGAATGCATTGACTGCGCCCTTTGCGAGCCGGAGTGCCCGGCAGAGGCTATTTTCGCGGAAGATGAACTGCCCGCCGATCAGCAGGTATTTCTCGAGCTCAACGCCGAACTGGCAGATGTCTGGCCTAACATTACCGAGCGCAAGGAACACGCCGCCGACGCTGAAGACTGGGACGGAAAGCCCGGCAAGCTTCAGTATCTGGAACGCTAACAAAAACGGCCGTAAGGCCGTTTTTTTTGTCTCTTTTCACCCATCTCTATAATGGCAGTGACCCTGTCGGCCACCGCCAGAGAGTAATGCGGTTAACCCGTAAGTTGCACCGGTTGCCTGAATTTTCGCGCCGAGATCGTTCGATTTGAGCGTGCTCGTGAGCGTAACCGCTGCCATAGCAACGTCGGAGCGAGCATGTGCGCTCAAATCGGGCGAGATCCAGTAAAAAACAGGCAAACGTAGCCGGTAGCAAACTGTTACCAAGCTGCAATGACGTTTAAGTCTGTTATAACCGCGCAAAACTCAGATTTCAGCCTGTACTGGTGCAATTTCCGGGTTAATCCGAATTCCCAAAAAGAACGCTGGGGTTTAACCCCTCCCTGGTCATCATCACCCGCAGCTTGCGCAGCGATTCCACCTGAATCTGGCGCACCCGCTCTCTGGTCAGCCCCACAGCAGCGCCAACCTCTTCCAGGGTTTGGGGATCATAACCCCGCAAGCCAAAACGGCGGGCAATCACCTCCGCCTGCTTGTCGTTAAGCTGCTCAATCAAGTGCTCAATTTCCAGGGAAATTTCCTCACCTTCAAGCTCTTCTTCCGGGCTGGCTGACACCTCGTCGGCAATGGTTTCGACCACGGTTTTATCGCCGGAACGACCTATGGGAATATCCACCGATGTCACTCGCTCATTGAGTTCAAGCATTTTCGCCACTTCCTCAACGGGCACATTGAGCAGGCGGGCGATTTCCTCCGCGCTGGGGTCGTGATCGAGCCGCTGGGTTAGCTCACGGGCGGCGCGCAGGTAAACGTTCATGCGCTTGAGAACGTGAATGGGCAGGCGAATGGTGCGGGTTTGATTCATAATGGCCCGCTCGATGGTCTGTTTGATCCACCAGGTGGCATAGGTTGAGAAACGAAAACCGAGTTCGGGATCGAATTTTTCCACCGCCCGCATCAAGCCCAGATTGCCCTCTTCGATCAAATCGAGCAACGCAAGCCCGCGGTTGGTATAGCGCCGGGAAATTTTCACCACCAACCGCAGGTTGCTTTCGATCATGCGCTTGCGGGCTTTTTGATCGCCGCGCTGTACCAGACGGCCGAAATAAACCTCTTCCTCCGCCGTTAACAGCGGCGCAAAGCCAATCTCGCGAAGATAAATGTTAGTGGCGTCTACCGCAGAATCGTCAAAATTGTGGGGAATATTTTCGAGGAGCTCGTCGCCATCAGTGGCTGAATCGCCCTCACTGTGAAGAACATCCGCAACATCTGGCGTGGTTTCCTGCTCATCGTCATTGGCATCGTAATTTTGTTCATCTTGACCACCGTCACCGACCATAGTAGTTTCCTGTTTATTATTTACTGCCTGGGTAGCAGGCGGAGAGGATCCACCGGCTTACCATTTTCACGAATTTCAAAATACAAACGATTCTGTTTACTGGCGTCCAGCCCTACTTCAGCAATTTTCTCCCCCTGCCTGACCTGCTGATTTTCACTCACCAGCAGAGTGCTGTTATGGGCATAAGCGCTGAGATGCTTTTCACTGTGCTTGACGATAACAAGGTTGCCGTAACCCCTCAAGCCATTGCCGGCATAGACCACGGTTCCAGGCGCCGCCGCCGCCACCGCCGTACCTGAATTGGTGTAAATGCTGATGCCCTTGAGCACATTGCTGACATCGTATTCCTTGGCGACCCGCCCCGTGGCTGGCCATTTCCACTGCCACGGACTTTGGAGCCCAGCAGGTGACTGCTCGGGCTGTTTAACGGCTGGCGGCGCTTTTGACAGGGTTTCTGGAAGTGGTTGCGAAGCCGTTGTTTGCGGTGCCGTTTGCGATTCTGTTTCGAAAGGAACATCAACGCCCCGTATTGCTGTGCCCTGCACCGAGGTTTCATCGACAGGCTTCGCGGTTACAACACCGGTTTTTACCGAATAGCCGGTGGCAACCGCAGCGGGTTGGCGGCGCATATCCAAAGACAGACGCTGCCCTGGAGACAAGTCATAAGGGGCGGAAAGGCCATTGACCGCCGCCAGCTGCTGAAAATCGAGCTCGTAGCGCCAGGCAATGGAATAGAGGGTTTCATCCCGGGAAACAATATGGTGAAGGATTTTTTGCGAAGGCGGCTGCGGCCGCTCTGCCACTGGCGCTGGTGGCGGCGTCTGACAGCCGACGAGAAAAGCAACCAGCAAAAGAGCCAACCCCAGGGGCTGACGGATTTGCAGTCGCTCCTTCGGCCACTTCATCGTTACAACAACCGTTTCCGCTGTCGCGCCAGGTGGTCGCCGGCAAATTCCAGCGCCAGCACCAGCACCAGTCCCACCAGCATCAAGCCAAGACACTCCAGCACTAGGGGAGAGCCCACGGCAGCACCGTAATCGCCGGGAAGAAGCAGCTGCCGACCGGTGCCGGAAACTGCCGACAATTCCATTTTCCACGGCCACACCACAGGAAGGGAGCCCACCAGAAAACCGATAAGCACAGAAAGGGTTGTCGCCCGGTGGTGGTGAAGCAGCCAGGACAAAACATGGGAAAAAGCCATGAGCCCGATAACGGCGCCCGCGACAAAAGACGCCAGGACAAGCCAGTTGGCGTCGGTGACCGCTTCAATGATCACAGGGTAAACACCGAGAAGAAGGAGAATGAAGCTGCCGGAAATTCCCGGAAGGATCATCGCGCAAATGGCCAGCATGCCGGAAAAAAACAGCGTCAGCGGCGATATATTGACCGCCACTGGCGGCGAAAATGCCGCCGCCAGAGCCAGACCCATGCCTGTCAGCAAACCGAGAATTTGCACAAGCCGCCACTGCTTTTGCTGGCGCACGACGTAAATAATGGAGGCGATAATAAGGCCAAAAAAAAACGACCAGATCAACAACGGCTGGTGCTCAAGCAAATAGCGAACCAGCCTGGCCAGGGAGACAATACTGGTGAAAATTCCGGCAAAAAGCGCCACCAGAAAATTGCCGTTTATGGCGCGCCAAAATGACCCTACACCGTCGCGAAAAAGTAGTCGCAAGGTGCCGGGATTGACCGCTTTCAATGAATCAATCAATTCATCATAAATACCACTGATAAAGGCGATGGTGCCACCGGAAACACCGGGAACCACATCCGCCGCCCCCATGGCGAGGCCTTTGGCAAATAACAGCGGGTAGTTGCGTTTTACTGCCATGAAGCCGAATCCTTTAGCGCTGTGTACCACCGAGAAGAGGCACAAACCTTACCCTGGTGATGACTTCCTCTTCAAAATTGCTGGTTTCTCCCATACGATGAATAACGCGTAATTCCTGATTGTTATCTGGGCCCACGGGAATAACGAGAATGCCATTGGGCGCCAGCTGATGCAGCAGCTCCTCGGGCACCTGTTGCGGCGCGGCAGTACTGATAATGGCGTCATAGGGGGCGTACTGAGCCCAGCCTTCACCGCCGTCGGAATGACCGCTGATAATATTGCGCAAAGCCAACAGGCGAAACCGCTCACGGGCTTTCATCAAGAGCGGTTTAATGCGCTCCACCGTGTAAACCTTATCCACCAAGTGGGAAAGAATCGCAGCCTGATAGCCAGAGCCGGTACCAATTTCGAGCACTTTTTGCCGCGGCCCCCAGGCCAGTACCAACTGGGTCATCAGCGCAACAATATAGGGCTGAGAAATGGTCTGGGAGTAGCCGATGGGAAGCGCCGTGTTTTCGTAGGCGCGATGGGCGAGAGCTTCGTCGAGAAAAATATGCCGGGGAACCAGGCGCATGGCATCAAGCACTTTCTGATTATCAATACCCTGCTCCTGCAGGCTCTGTATCAGCCGTTCACGCGTTCGCTGTGAGGTCATTCCAATACCGCTGAGATCAACGGAATTCACCAGCTTCCCCCTTAACCCTAAAACACCAGGTTGCCACTATATCACAAGGAGATAATTGCATAACCACCACAACTGAAACCAGTCGTCGCCACAGGGTGGAGAGCCTTTATTCCGCGCCAGGTTCTGCGCAGGTTCGCAGCTGGGCGACCTCCCGCAGCAGCGCGGTGGCATAGGTTCCCGGCGGCAACCCAAAATCCAGGGTCAAGCACCCATCCAGCCACTGCCACTGGAAATTTTCGGGCGCCAAAACCAGGGGTCTGCGCTCCTGGCGCAAACCGCTGTGCTCAAGAGCCAGACACCAACTTTGCCAGGGTTGAAGAATGCTGGCCTCTTCTGCCGCCAGGGTCGCTTCGGCGCTGGAGCGCCCGCGCCCCCACAAGGGTCCGCTAGCCACCGCCCGCCAGGAGCCGCTGCGAACCCGATCCGCGAGAACAATATTAAATAGCCAGGAACGCGCTGCCGACAGGTACAGACCTCCCCGTTTACCCTGAAAACGGGGGTGTTTTCGCGCCACAATGGCGGCCACTTCGCGCAAATTGTTGGCATCGATACCAAAACGCTGTTCGCCAAAATAGTTGGGGGCGCCCTGAGCTTTCAAAGCCGCCAGGCGTTGCTCCACCTCATTCTCAACGTCGCCGTCAAAACGCAGCACAATGCTGAACTGATTGCCTTTGTGCATGCCGGGGCGGAGTTTTTTGCCATGGCGCCCTGTGGCCAAAATTTCGCAACCGGGCAGTTGGGGAATGGGGAAGTCACTTTTCCCCGGCAGTTGCACACTAAACCACTGGGTTGTCAGCGCACGGCGATCCTTGAGACCGCAGTAACCCACGGCATGTTCATCAACAGCAAAATGGCGCGCCAGCAGCCCGGCGATCCAGCGGGTATTTTCGTTGCGCTTGCGAATGCGAATGTAGAGATGCTCACCCTCTCCCGAAGGTTCAAAACCCAGATCTTCAACAACCTGGAAATCCTCCAGCAAACGACGAAAATCGGCGCGCTGGCGGGGCGCCTCGAGGGCGAAGGGAAAGTCGAGGGAAAAATCTGCCGCCGCCACAGGATCCGCTTTCGATATTTGTTCCATAGAATTCAACTTCATCAATGAAAAAAGGCAGGTTACAGGAATTTTTACAAGCACATATGCAAGACTTTCTTTCAATGTCAGCGACTAAACATTATCATAATCTCGGTAAAACAACGTAAAATCATCAACCTTAATCACTCAAGAAATAAATATGATGGTCACAGGGGACAGCCCACATTTGGCTAAGAACGCGCTCAACATCGCCTGGCTATTGCTTGCCTGCCTGTTTATGACAGCCTGTCAGACGCCGCCTCCGCCTGCAGAGCCTGCGCCAGCGGCAACGGATGTCGTTGAAACAGCGATTCCCGCACCCAGTGCCGTTGTCGCGGTCGAAGAGCCGCCGCTGGAACCGCCTGTTTTGCAGTGCCCGGAACCGGAGCCTGCTCCTGCCTGCCCCCCTGCCCCCAAACCAAAACCCTGTCCGGTATGCCCGGAGAGTAGGCTCGACGGCAAAATGCTCGTGGGCGAGGTGGAGAAGGTGCGTTTTGATCCTCCCGGCGTCACCTACACCGCCAGAATCGACTCCGGCGCCACCGGCAATTCCATTCACGCCACCAATATTGTCCGTTTTGAAAGAGACGGAGAAAAATGGGTGCGCTTTGAACTCGATAGCGTCGCCGACAAACCCATTGTCATGGAGCGCCAGGTCGTGCGTCGGGTCAAGGTGCGCCAAGTTGAAACCAATGAGTTTGACCGCCGCCTGGTGGTAATGATGACCATGACCCTGGGTTCCATCACAGAGCAAATCGAACTTTCCCTGAACGATCGTTCAGACATGGAATACTCTGTGCTCATCGGTAGAAACTTTTTGCGCAACAACGCCATCGTCGACGTTAGCCAGGAATTTATTGCAAAATAACGGCAGCCTTTTCAGCTCGGGGTCAACACTGAAAAGGCTGTAAAACAGATACTCAAAACACAGGTTATTGCATGTCACCCAAGGGACAGGTTTACCTTTTTGCTACTCTCTTTGCCATTGCAGGTCTCTGCTTTACCATCTACAAGTCCGCATTTCTCCACTTTCCCCTTTTTCCCAATGCCGAACGCCAGGTGTGGAGCATCGAGGCCAAGCTGACGTTTGACGCCTCCGGCAAACCCGTCAGCGTCAATCTGGCGCTTCCGGAAAGCCAGCAGCAATATGTCCTGCTCGACGAAGTGTTCGCCTCCGCCGGCTATGGCTTCAGCGTTCAGGAAGAGGGCGAGCATCGCCGCGCCTCCTGGACCCGCCAGACAGCACGGGGCGCGCAAACCCTTTATTACAAAATGGAAGTCACGGAACGGGTGGAAGAGCTTGCCAGCGATGGCGAATCTCAGCCCGAGGAAATCGTGCCGCCCCTGTGGACACCGGTTGAAAAGGTGGCCGCCAGCGGCCTGATTCGCAATGCCCGCCGCCTCTCCGCCGACAATGCCAGCTTCACTGAACAGCTGCTGAAAATGATGGTCGGCCAGGTTGCCCAGGACGCCCAGCTCCTCTACGAGGCCAGCGGCGGCCAGAGCACGGCGCAACTGGCCATTAAATTATTGGCCGACGCCGGTATTTCCGCCCGGATGGTGCGCGGTATTTATCTGGAGAACCGCCTCTACAATCAAAAAGCCGACGAACTCGTGGAAATTTTTGACGGCAAAAAATGGGTAATTTTTGATCCGCGCACAGCTGCCAGAGGTATTCCGAAAAACTTCTTTATGTGGCAGCGGGGTGGCCGCTCCATGCTCGACGTCATTGGCGGCACCGACTCCAAGGTGCGGTTTTCGGTACTGGCCAACGATATTTCCGCCAAAGCCATTGCTCTGAAAGAGGCCAAATCGCAAAATGTGGCGCTGATCGACTTCAACATTTACAGTCTACCCATTGATAAACAAACTATTTTTAAATTGTTATTGCTGGTACCCATCGGCGCTCTGGTGGTGGTGATTTTCCGGGTGCTGGTGGGTCTTAAAACTTCCGGCACCTTTATGCCGGTGTTGATCGCCCTCGCCTTTATTCAGACCCAGCTACTTCCCGGCATAGCCATCCTGGTTACCCTGGTGGCCGCCGGCCTCTGGATTCGCTCCTATCTGAGCAGGCTCGACCTGCTGATGGTGGCGCGCCTCGCCGCCGTGGTGATCGCCGTGGTGATCCTGATGGCCGGTTTCAGTATTCTCAGCTACAAACTGGGGCTCGAGCAGGTCATGACCATCACCTTCTTCCCCATGATCATCATCGCCTGGACCATCGAGCGCATGTCGATTCTCTGGGAGGAGGACGGCCCCAAGGAAGTCGTCAAGCAGGGCGGCGGCAGCCTTATCGTTGCCGTTATCGCCTACCTGGTGATGACCAATCGCTATGTGGAGCACCTCACCTATAATTTCCCCGAGATTCTGCTCATTGAGCTCGGAATTATTCTGGTGCTGGGTCAGTACACGGGCTACCGCCTCTCTGAGCTCAAGCGTTTTCGCTTTTTGATTGAAAAATAATGGGGCATTGCGCGCAGTGATTGCCATGCCGTGCCTGAGAACCAAATTTTGACCCCATAAAGGCCTCATTATGTTTTTCAACACCATCGCCAAAATGAAGAAGAAGGGAATCCTGGGGATGAACGCCAGGAATGTGGCCTATATCGCCCGCTACAATCCCCGCCACCTGTTTCCCCTTGTCGATGACAAGCTCAAAACCAAGGAGGCCGCCCGCAGAGACGGTATTCGCGTTCCCGAACTTTACGGCGTCGTCCGCTACACCGGGGATTTGAACGATTTAGGCGCACTTCTGAACCCGCTGGAAGGCTTTGCGGTGAAACCACTGCGGGGCAGCGGCGGCAAAGGCATCATCATTATTTCTGGTCGCGACGGCGAAAACTTTCTCAAACCCAGCGGCAAAGTGGTTACGCTTCAGGATATTCGCCACGACATATCCAACATTCTCAGCGGCGTTTATAGCCTGGGGGGACGCCCGGATACGGCGGTTATCGAATCCCTGGTGCGCGGCCTGCCCTATTTGCTCAACTACAGTTTTGAAGGCCTGCCGGATATTCGCGTCATTGTTTTTAACGGCTACCCGGTAATGGCGATGATGCGCTGCCCCACCAGTAAATCCGACGGCAAGGCCAACCTTCACCAGGGCGCTGTGGGTGTGGGTCTCAATATCTGTAATGGCCGCGCCATTCGCGCCGTGCAAAAAGATTATCTCGTCGACAAACACCCGGATACCGGCGTGGATTTCTCAGATCTTGAAATTCCCGACTGGGAGGAGATTCTACTGCTGTCCGCCAAGTGTTACGAAATGACCGGTCTTGGCTATATAGGCTGCGACTTCGTGATCGATGAAAGCCGCGGCCCCATGATTCTCGAACTCAACGCCCGCCCCGGTCTCGCCGTGCAAATTGCCAACGGCATCGGCCTGAGAAGCCGCCTGGAAATGGTGGAAGCCATGGGCAACCTGGGACTTCACCCGGAAGAGCGCATTGCCCTGATAAAAGAAAAACTCGGCTGCCACGAATAAACTTTTACGAATCCGACCCCTGAAATGACGATCTCTTCGCCCCGGCAGCGCTAACTGTCGGGCTGAACCGCCGTCCAGCCTGCAGGCAACTATACAATTACCCTCAGTCCAGCTGGCGATTAATCGTCAGGTTTAATGGGTCGGCCTGCTCTGCCGTGGTTACGGGTCCAAGGGAGCCTTCATAATCTCCAGCGGACGGCGCTGGCTGACCGGAGAGAGACACTCGGGCAACAATCTCCACCTGGGGTACCGATGACAATCCCTGCGCCGGATTCATCGCCATGGTTTGGTCGAGGACAACCTGGGCGGGAAAATCGCTGAATTTCATTTTCCTGATGGCCAGGGGCATGGGCGAGCCCTGCCAGGCGCGGGCATAGACATAAACCGCCGCATTGGCGGGCGCCTGAATATCCGCAGACAGTGCCACATTCACTGTCAGGCTGGGCGCGGCACCATCACTGAGGGAGGAGCCAGACTCCTCGCCATCGCCGCCAATACGCTCCCGCGCTGCGGCGATGCCCGCCACCAGGGCATTGCGAGAAGGCGACTTGGCTGGCAGCATGGCCAGGGCGCGATTCCAGTAGTCGATGGCCTGCTGAAACTGCCCCCCCTGAAAGCTGGCAATGCCCATTAAACCCAGAGCCGTCTGGTTGTGGGGAGACAATTGCAGGGCGAGAGTTGCCTCGCGCACAACCTCGTCATTGAGCTGGTTGCCAGCGGCAAAAAACAGTGCCTGGGCATATTCAGCGCGCAAGTCGCCATCCTCCGGCAACAGGGCTATAACCCGTTGATACTGGTTTTTTGCCAGGGCATAGGCGCCATCATCCATATAGAGTCGCGCCAACAACACCGGATAGAGGGGGTCTTCGCCGTGGCGCTGAGCCGATTGGGTCAAACTTTTCAGAACCTGGTCGGTAAGTCCGCGCAGCTGGGTCATGTCCGGATTTTCAGACATCATCAGCCCAGAGCGCTCCTTGAGCAGTTGCCGCAGTTTCAACTCCTGGGATGCGCCCAATTGAACATAAAGCACAACCGCCAACACAGGAACCAGCAGGGCACTGGCGACAATGACCGCGCCGCCAACAGGGGAGCGTCCATCAGCGGTCGCTGGCGGTGCTGATTGGGGATTATCGACAAGAAACTGGCGCTGATGCTCTAGCTCAAGATCGTGAAACTGCTGGGAGGAGATTTCCCCCCGCTCAAGCTGACCTTTCAGCTGGTTGATTTTTTCCACAAAAAGCTGGCGATTGAATTCAAGGTCTTCACTTGCGGCAACCACCGTTGCGGTACTGCGGCGCAGCAGCCGCCACAGAACAAAAAGAACGGCAACACCTGCCAGCAGGGAAAAATACAGCCACAGGGTCATGGGCGATCCTCTTTGTCGCTAGTGGTTTTACCGCTCTCTTTTGCCGACATCAGCGCTTCAAGGCGATTCTGCTCCAGTTCGCTGAGTTCGCCCTGGAGAATTTTTGGCCGCCGATAGGTTTTGACAACCACAACAATCACCACCAGGGCGCAGAGTAAAAACAGCGCCGGGGCAAACCAAAGCACCATCGTGGTTTTCTGCACCGCCGGGCGATAACGGACAAAGTCGCCGTAGCGATGCACCAGATAAGCGACGATTTCCTCGTCACTTTTGCCTTCTTCAAGGAGAACCCGCACCTGTTCGCGCAAATCGGCAGCAATGGGGGAATCGGAGTCCGCGAGATTTTGATTCTGGCATTTGGGGCAGCGCAACTCTTCTATCAGCTCCCGATAACGCCCCTCAAGGGTTTCGTTAGATAAAGGTGCTATCTCAATCACCGCCCACAGGGCGGTGCTGGCCACTATCAGGTTCAGGATAAAAAAGGCTTTAATCAGTTGTTTCAACACAATCATACAGCTCTGTTTATAAATCGGCATCGGTTGCGGCGTTGGCGGCGTCTGGGCTATCGCCCTGGCGGAGAGTTATTCCACAGGGGTTTCCGCCAGCAATTGACGATAGAGTGAACCGAGCTTCTGCCATACCCGCTCGTCGACAACCCCAACATGCTTGGCGCGAATAACGCCCTGGCTGTCGATGAGGTAGGTTTCAGGGGCGCCAAACACTCCGAGATCGAGCCCCAGTTTGCCCTCCTGATCCGTAAAGGTCACTGCGTAGGGGTTGCCCAATGTTTGCAGCCAGCGGCGGGCGGGTTCATCTTCGTCCTTGTAATCCATACCGATAATACGTACAGCTTCATTTTCGGCGAGGGCTACCAAAAATGGATGCTCAACCCTGCAGGACGGACACCAGGTCGCCCAGACATTGAGGAGGCTGACATGGCCTTTAAAAATATCTTCGGAAACCAGCGCGCCGGGAACGTGCAGATCGGGGAGGGAAAAAGCCGGTACGGGCTCGCCGATCAACGCCGATGGCAAGGCATTGGGATCGCGATCCAGCCCTTTCAGCAGAAACAGGGCAAGACCGACAAAAATAGCAAAAGGAATAAACAGTTTGATATTTTTCATGACGGAGACGATGCCAGCAGGGAATCTTCAACCTTGACACGGCTGGCGCGGTAACGCTTGTCAAACATCGCCATCATGCCGCCAACGGCCATTAACAGGGCGCCGAGCCAGATCCAACGCACAAAGGGCTTGACGTGGACACGCACCGCCCAGGCACCATTGCCCAGGTGCTCCCCCAGGGAAACATAGAGATCCCGCATCAGCCCGCCGTCGATACCCGCCTCTGTCATTACCTGGTTGCGAATCGTGTAGCGGCGTTTCTGGGGGTACAGCGTCGCCACAATATCACCCTGCTTCGAGACACTGATTCGAGCTTCATCGGCGACAAAATTTGAACCTTCAACGGCGCGAACGCCCTCAAACGCAAAGCGGTAGTCGCCGAGTTCGACAACAGTGCCGGGCTCCATGCGGGCATCTTTTTCCTGGTTGTAGATGGATGTCCAGCCGCCGCCAAGAATGGCGCAAGCAACACCAAGATGGGCAATTTGCATGCCGTAGTAACTGCCGCTGAGCCGCCCCAGACCATGGAGATGGCCGCGGGAATGGGCTGATTTTCCCCACAAATCCCCCAGGCAAAACAGCAGTATCCACACAAAAACAGCCAGGGTTATCACGGCGCCAAATGTGATTTTCGGCATAAACACCAGGGGAATACCAACGCCAGCGGCAATAGCAACCACAAAGGGCAACAGCAGTCGAGGGCGCAACCAGGTCTGCTCGGTTTTTTTCCAGCGCATTATCGAGCCGGGCGCCAGCAGCATGGCGATGATGATGGCCAGAGGCACAAAAAAGAAATTGAAATAGGGAGGCCCCACGGAAATTTTTCCCCAGCCCATGACGTCGGCAATCAACGGGTAGAGGGTACCCAGCAGAATAATGGCGGTGGCCATTACCAAAAGAATATTGTTAAAAAGGATGAACGCCTCCCTGGAACTCCAGGAAAAAGAGCTTGCCGCACGGATCGAGTGGCCGCGAAGGCCGTAGAGCAGCAGCGAACCGCCAACCACAAAGCCGAGGAACATCAGAATGAAAACACCCCGAGTCGGATCGGCAGCAAACGCGTGCACCGAGGTCAGAACACCGGAGCGCACCAGGAAGGTTCCCAGCAGGCTCAGGGAAAACGCAAATATGGCCAACAGCAGTGTCCAGCTACGGAAAATCCCCCGCTTCTCGCTGACAGCGAGACTGTGTACCAGTGCCGTGCCCACCAACCAGGGCATAAAGGAGGCATTTTCCACCGGATCCCAAAACCACCAGCCCCCCCATCCCAATTCATAGTAGGCCCACCAGCTGCCGAGGGCGATACCCAAGGTAAGAAACGCCCAGGCGGTATTGGCCCACAGCCGCGTCCAGCGCGCCCAGGCGGCATCAAAACGACCCGCTAACAGCGCTGCAATGGCAAAGGCAAATGGCACACTGAAACCCACATAGCCCATGTAGAGCAAGGGCGGATGAATAATCAGCCCCACATCCTGAAGCAGGGGGTTGAGGTCTGCGCCATCGCCGGGGGGAAACGGCAATACCCGCTCAAATGGATTCGACGTAAACAACAGAAACAGACAGAAGCCCACGGCCACCATCCCCATAACCGCCAGCACCCGCGCCACCATGATCAGGGGTATGCTTTGACTAAAAATCGCCACCGCCAACGTCCAGGCACTGAGAATAAAAAACCACAGCAGCAGTGACCCTTCGTGGGCACCCCAGACCGCACTGATCTTGTAATACCAGGGCAGCAATGTATTGGAGTTGTCCGCCACATAGCGCACACTGAAATCATCGACGATAAAAGCCTGGGTGAGACAGATCAAACTGAACAGGGCAAAAACAAACTGCCCGCCAGCCAAGGGGCGGGACAACGACATCCACAGGCCATTGCCGCGAAAGGTGCCCACCAATGGCAGGGTCGACAGCAATATGGACAGTAACAAACTGAGAATAAGGGCAAAATGCCCAAGTTCGGGAATCATTGTTCACCTGTGGAAGAGTCGTATTTGCCACTGCCGTAGGCGCCGGAACCGCTGCCTTCAGCATTGGCCTTGTGGGCCTTGTCCATGGCTTTATTCATGGCGTCGGCAACTTCGGGGGGCACATAGTTTTCATCGTGCTTGGCGAGAACTTCGCTGGCTTCAAAACTGCCATCCGCCAGGAGCTTGCCGGTGGCCACGGCGGCTTCGCCCTCGGCGAAAAGATCCGGCAAAATTCCCGTGTAGGAAACTCGAACCTGAGCGGGGCCGTCGGTAATGGCAAACAGCGACTCCAAAGACTCCCCTTTGCGTTCCAGGGATCCTTTCACCACCATGCCGCCAATGCGAATTCGCGTCCCTTCAGGAGCTTCCCCCGCAACGATTTGCGAGGGCGCATAAAAAAGATTGATATTCTGCCGCAGGGCATAGGTCACCAGCCCCACCGCAGCGGAGGCGGCGATAACAATAAAAATGACGGCGATAAGGCGTTGTCGTCTGACTGGATGCATACCGGAACCTGTTTACAGTCTCAATGAAAGGGTTTTGCCCGTTCCGCTTATTGCGAAGAGGTCTGTGCTGCATTGTGGCGGGCAGATCTTGCCTGCTGAAGTTTAACAGCTTTCAGTGTCTGGCGGGCGCGAAGCAGCGGGCTGACAATGATAAAAGCCATTACCGCAAAGGTGATTGCATAAGATGCCCATACATAAACACCGTGACCGTCCATGGCCATGAAATGGGCAAAACTATCAAACTGAAACATGGTTGACTCCTCTTTGTCGCCGCCACCGGCCAGTTGAGATTATTGCCGCCCGCCGCGGGGGTCGAGCAGCGCCACGCACTGTCTTTAAATACCCTGTTTACCCGCCGCCAGATCCAGCACCCAGCTGGTGCGGCGCTCACGGTAAATAATTTCTGCCCGCGTCGCCAGAATCAGCGCCAGGGCATAAAAGCAGTAAAACCCGGCAATCATCACCAAAAGCGGCTGGAGCATATCCGGATGCATGGAAGAACCGCCCGTGAGTTTTAGGGTTGCTGGCTGGTGCAGGGTATACCACCAGTCCACCGATTTGTAGATGATGGGAATATTCACCGTTCCCACCAGAGCCAGGACGGCGCTGGCCTTGTTTGCCGCATCCTGGTTGCTGTAGGCATTTTGAAGGGCAATGACACCGAGGTAGAGGAAAAACAGCACCAGCATCGAAGTGATTCGAGCATCCCAAACCCAGTAAGTTCCCCAGGTAGGCTTGCCCCAGAGCGCCCCGGTAACAAGGGAAATAAAGGTCAGCACCGCGCCGAGGGGAGCGGCGGACTTCATCACCATATGGGATAGTTTCATTCGCCATATCAGCCCGATGGCGCCGGCAACTGCCATGACATAGTAGCCCGCCAGAGCAAGAAAAGCCGCGGGAACATGGATATAGATAACTCGAAAACTGTTGCCCTGTTTGGCGTCCTGGGGAGCAAAGGCCAGCCCCCAGATCGTGCCGACACTGAGCAGCACAAATGCGCTCAAAGCCAGCCAGGGCAGCCATTTGCCAGTCATAAAATAGAAACTTTTCGGAGCACCTAAGCGATGAAACCACTGGGGGAGACTAGCCATGCAAACTTACCCGTAATGCGCCTGCGGTTGCAAAAGGTGTAACCATACAGGAAAAGGCAAACAAAGCGCCGAGAATCGCCAGTGTCCCGACAGCAGAAAAACCATCCACCGCTTGCTGAACTGCGCTGGCGCCAAAAATCAGTACCGGCATATAAAGGGGCATCACAATCAGGGACAACAGCAGCCCTCCTCTGGGAATGGCGACGGTGAGCGCCGCCCCCACCGAACCGATCATACTCAGGGTTGCGGTGCCCAGAGCAAGACTGGCGAGCATGGGCATAAAGCCCGCCGCTGGCAATGACAACATTAGCCCCAGCAACGGCGAAAACAGGGTCAGCGGCAATCCCGTCACCAGCCAGTGGGCGCAAACCTTGGCCAGCACCACTTGCCACAAGGGCTGGGGACAAATCACCAGCTGCTCGAGACTGCCGTCGCGGTAGTCACTGAGAAAAAGGGTTTCTGTGGACAACAGCGATGCCAGCAACGCCATCACCCAGATCATGCCCGGCGCCAGTACCGACAACAGCTGGGACTCAGGGGAAACACCCAGGGGCACCAGGGTCGCCACCATCAGGAAAAACAGCAGGGGATTGGCTATTTCACTGCGGTGGCGAAAAGCCAGCTTGAGGTCGCGAAAGAAAATTGCCGCAAAGGGGTTGGCCTTGGTTTCAGCGGTCATGCGCCCCCTGAAATCCAGCACTTTGGCGCTGACCATGCTGAAAACGGTCATGGTGAGGAGGGCTGGGTTCCTGACTGCAGCCACCGGCAAAGGCCTCCAAATCGAGAATGTCGATATTTTCCAGGCGCAGTTGCTGGTGACTGGTCATCAACAGCCCCCCCCCCGCGGCGAGATGCTCCGCCATCAGGCGTTCAAGATTGCCGACGCCCTCGACATCAATGGAGGTAAAGGGTTCGTCGAGAATCCACAGGCGAGCAGAACTCAAATAGAGCCTGGCCAGCGCCACACGGCGCAGCTGTCCTGCGGAAAGAGTATGGCAAGGCACGTCGCCGTAACCATCGAGGCCGACCCGTGCCAGGGTACTGTCGATAACAACGCTGCTTAACTGCTCCCTGGAGGGCGCGAGACGAAAAAACCAGCGCAGGTTTTCCCGCGGACTGAGGGCGGCTTTGACCGCCGGCGAGTGACCGATATAGAGCAAATTCGAGCGATAATCCTGTAATTGCCGCACCAGTGGCTGCCCCCGCCATAAAATCTCCCCCCACGACGGCGCCAGTGAGGTGGCCAGGATTCGCATGAAAGTGGTTTTGCCAGCGCCATTGGCGCCTGTGACTTGAATGGCTTTTCCGGCAAGGAGACGGAGATTGACGCCTGAAAAGAGGGGAACATCGTCCCGCTCAAAAGCGATATCTCTGCATTCAACAAGGGGGGTGGAATTCAAACAAACCTCTCCGGAAAGGAAGAGGCGCTATTATGCCCAAAAATGAGGAAAAATGCAGACCGCGCGCCCAACAAATGCAATGCGGTCTGGCGAACAACAAACGCAATCAGGCTATATCGTCAATATCGAAATCATAGTCCTGTATAAGCCGACTCAGTCGGCGTTCTTCAAGCCGTGCCTCCAGACGACGACGGGCTTCAAGATCCGCCGCCGGAGAGGGTTTCAGTTCCGTTTCTTCAGCTGAATTGTCATCGTCCATCGAGATTTCGTCCAGGTCGTCTTCATCGCTCATGGTAACCACCTCCACTAAAAATATCTTTGAAAAAGAGACAGCCTTTACCTTCGTTTACGCGGCCAAAATAGGGCTAAAACAGCCGCCAGTCAACAAATATAAAACCTTAATAATCATAACGTTAAAAAATAATTGTTTTTTATTTTGAAAAAAGCGGGGGGATTTTATCGAGAATTGGCGAATCACCGGATCCATCGCCCCCGTCAGAGTTTGCCTAGAGGGCTGCACCAAACGACTTTTTGGATCGGCATCAAGCTTGCCGACAGACTTCTGCGACTTTTCGAGCAATACTTGTCAGCTGCTGCTGAACCTGACAAATCGGCGCCATCGCTCAGAGTGCAACTATTTTGCGCCCTACCTGTCTCAAACTCCGAACGCATTGAAAGTAATCGCCATGAAAAAAACTGTTCTGCTGTTGATAGTCCTGGTGTTTAACGACCACCTTGCTGCCGCCGGCACTTCGAGCGACGTCACAGCACTGGCAACCGCCTATTTTGCCGGGGGCTGTTTTTGGTGCATGGAACCCCCTTTCGACAAGGAACCCGGCGTGGTCGCCACCACCTCCGGCTACATGGGCGGCAGCGTCACCAACCCTTCCTACAAGCAGGTTTCTGCAGGGAGCACAGGACACGCCGAAGCCGTCAGAATCAGCTTTGACCCCAATGTTGTCAGCTATGAAAGATTGCTCGATATTTTCTGGCGCAACATCGACCCCACTGATGCTGGCGGTCAATTCTGTGACCGCGGCAACCAGTACCGCAGTGAAATTTTTGTCACCGATACCAGCCAGCGCCAGTTGGCGCTGGCAAGCCGTGCGGCCATCGCCGACGGTGTCCTTAAGTCACAAAAAGTTGTCACTGCCATTACCACCGCAGGCGCATTCTATGCGGCGGAAAACTATCACCAGGACTACTACCAGCGCAATCCTGTTCGCTACAAATACTACCGTTTTCGCTGTGGCCGCGACGATCGCCTTGAAGACCTCTGGGGCACAGCAAAATAGCGGGTTAACGCCCCCCCTGTGAATCCTTTGGCGACAGCCGGAGAATCCTGCCGGAATCTGTCGACACATACAGCCAGCCCTCCGGGCTTTCAGCAATAGCCCGAATACGCTCACCGACGCCCTCCAGGTAGCGGTGCTCTGCTCCCAGCCCACCGGAAGTCTCCACCTCAATTCGGTTGAGATGGGTCAGAGCCAGTGCGCCGACAAAGAGACTGCCGCGCCATTGGGGAAAGGCATTGCCGCGATAGAGCAGCAAACTTCCCGGAGCAATGGAGGGCACATAGATTTTTTCCGGCTGTTCCATTCCTTCCTTGTGAGTGCCTTCCCCCACCATCACCGGCAAGCTGTATTCCTTGCCATAGGAAATGACCGGCCAACCGTAGTTGCGCCCCGGTTCAATGCGATTGATTTCATCGCCGCCCCTGGGGCCGTGCTCTATTAGCCAAAGCCGCTGTTTGACCCCATCGAAGACAATCCCCTGAGGATTGCGATGGCCATAGCTCCAGATTTCCGCAGCCACGTCAGCCCGCCCGACAAAAGGATTGTCCTCCGGCACAGAACCGTCCAGATTGAGCCTCAACACCGCGCCACCGTGATTGGCGAGATTCTGGGCGCTGTGCCTGTCACCGCGATCACCGTGGCTCAAAAAAAGATGGCCTTTGCCGTCAAAAGCGATGCGACTGCCAAAGTGTTTTGCCTGGGACGAGTGCAAATTGGCAACGAACAAGTCGACCCAGTCTTTTAGTCGGCCTTCCCTTAACCTGGCGCGAGCCAGTGCAGTTGCCGACTTGCCGTTTGCCGCTGCTTTACTGTAGGTAAAATACAGCCAGCCCGTCTGTGCAAAATCGGGGGATACAGCGACATCGAGCAGCCCCCCCTGGCCGGACGCCACAACCTCGGGAGCGCCACCCAGGGTCTTGATAGTGCCAAACACGGGATCAAGCACCTTGATCGCGCCGGAGCGCTCGGTGAAAAGCAGTTCATCCGCGGAGATAAATACCATCGCCCAGGGCACCCCCAGACCTGAAGCCACCTCGACAACAGCGAACTCTTCGCCATCGGCAGTGTTTTGTGTACAGGCGGGCAAGGGAAAAATCAGCGCCGCCAGCAACAAAATCTCTCTGAATCTGTTCTTGATTTCCATCATTCCTCCTATCGTCGCCATAGCCCGCAGCGCTGGCCTCGACAATGGCAATCGGGCAAACCCCAAGCAACAGAAAAACTAACCAGCACTGTGGTAAATTAGCCGACCTCGCCAGGATATAAAAGCGGAATATGCGCCTCGACAAATTTATCAGCCAGGTTACCGACCACTCCCGCAAAGACGTTAAAAAGCTGCTCAAAGACGGCGTTGTCACCATTGACGGCAAGCCTGTCTTCGACCCCTCCCTGCATATCGCGCCGACCCATGTGGTGAGACTCGGCGACCAGCTTCTTGCCGAGGCAAAACCGCGCTATTTTATGCTCAACAAGCCCAAGGGCTATGTCTGTGCCAGCAAAGATAGCGACCATCAGATTGTTCTCGACCTGCTCGACGAAGCCAATAAGGACAAGCTGCAAATTGCCGGGCGTCTCGACATAGACACCACAGGCCTTGTCCTGATCACCGATGACGGCCAGTGGAACCACGCGATCACCTCGCCGCGAAGAGCCTGCAACAAACACTACTACGTCTGCACAGCCGACGC
Source organism: Porticoccaceae bacterium (assembly GCA_023228865.1). Next base: position 58,650 of record JALOAH010000010.1, read on the forward strand.
TATTGCGCCAGAAACAAAAGCCAAGTTCGCCAAGGGAGTCCTCCTGGATGGCGAAAAAAAACCCACAAAGCCTGCAATTCTCGACCTCCTCTTCGCCAACGAAGCCCACCTCACCATCAGCGAGGGCAGATACCATCAGGTAAAACGCATGTTTGCCGCCGTCGGCAACCGGGTTGTCGAATTGCACCGGGAGCAGATCGGCGACATAACCCTCGACCCCGATCTCGCCGAGGGGGAATACCGGCCGCTGCGGGAAGATGAAATCAACAGCGTTTACCGGCAAAAATAGCGCCGACAATTTTGTTTCCCAACAAGGCGACGCAAGCGTATACTAGCGGGCTATTTTCTTTCGTCTCACCCGCCTTCGGGCTTCGCAGGTTTACCATGTCTTCTCCCCAATTTGCCGATCTGGGTCTGGATCCCTCCATACTCAGCACCATCCGTGAACTCGGTTATGAACAGCCCTCCCCCATTCAGGCGCAGAGCATTCCCCTGCTTTTGGCGGGCAAAAACCTTCTCGGCGTTGCTCAAACGGGAACGGGGAAGACAGGAGCCTTTGCCCTGCCTCTGCTCAGCAAACTCGATCCAGAACAGCGCTCACCGCAGATTCTGGTGCTAACACCAACCAGGGAACTGGCCATTCAGGTGGCGGAAGCCTGCCAGACCTACGCCCGCGGCCTTAAAGGCTTTCACGTGTTGCCGGTCTACGGCGGCCAGGACATGGTCGGGCAACTGCGGGCGCTGAAACGCGGCGCCCAGGTGGTGGTCGGCACACCGGGAAGAATCATGGATCACCTGCGCCGCCAGAGCCTGGATCTCAGCCAGATTCGCGCAGTGGTTCTCGACGAGGCCGATGAAATGCTGCGCATGGGTTTTATCGACGATGTCGAAACCATTCTTTCAGAAACGCCAGACAGCGCCCAGCGCGCCCTGTTTTCCGCCACCATGCCCGCGCAGATTCAGCGCATCGCCAACAAGTACCTCGGCGATGCCGAACAGGTACATATCGCCTCCAAAACCCGCACCGTCGAGCGTATTCGCCAGAGGTTCCTCACCGTTAACGGCAACGAAAAACTGGACGCCCTGACGCGAATTCTCGAAGTGGAAGACTTCGACGGCATGATTGTCTTTGTGCGCACCAAATCCACCACCGTCGAGCTTGCTGAAAAACTCGAAGCGCGGGGCTTTTCCGCCTCGGCGCTCAACGGCGACCTCAATCAGCAACTGCGGGAGCGCACCATTCAGCGCCTCAAAGACAAAAAGCTCGACATCGTCGTGGCGACGGACGTTGCCGCTCGCGGCCTCGATGTTGAACGCATCAGCCATGTGGTCAACTTCGACATTCCCTACGACAACGAATCCTATGTCCATCGCATCGGCCGCACCGGTCGCGCCGGTCGCGACGGCGAAGCCATTCTCTTTGTCACCCACCGCGAAAAGCGCCTGCTGCGCTCCATCGAAAAGTCCACCGGCCAACCCATTGAGTCCATGGTGTTGCCGGGCAGCCAGGAGGTCAGCAGCCGTCGCATCGAAAATTTCCGCAGCCGCCTTGTGGAAACCCTGGAAATTGAAGATCTCGGCCGTTTTCGCCAGCTGGTCAACGACATCGCCGCCGAACGGGAAATGGCGCTTGTCGACATTTCTGCGGCCATGGCCTTCCTGCTACAGCAGGAACGCCCCCTGTTCCCTGCCCTCAAACCCCTGACGGCAGAAAAACCGTCGCGGGACGGCGACCGGGGGGACAAAAAAGACCGCAAACCCAGGGAGCCGCGCACGGACGGCCGCCCGGAGCGCGGGGAGAGCCGCAGCAAGGGCGAGCGCCGCCGCGACAACGAAGACGATGTCCCCATGCAGAAATACCGCCTCGATGTTGGCCGCGACCACGGTGTTCAGCCCGGCGATATTGTCGGCGCCATCGCCAATGAGGCCGACATCGACAGCCAGTTTATTGGCCGCATCAAAATTCACGACTCCTACAGCACCGTGGACTTGCCCGAAGGCATGCCCAGGGAACTGCTTCAGTATATGAAGAAAGTGCGCATTCGCCAGCAGGCCATCAATATGCAGCCCGTTGACGAACTCGATGCGGAACCCCGCAAGGAATTCCACAAGGCCAAGGACAAACCCAGAAGCCGTCCGCCGGAACAGGGTAAAAAGCGCTTTGGCGGCAAAGACAAGTCGCGCAGCCGCTAACCTGTATCCGCCGCCTTCGTCACCATCACGGCGCTGGCGAAGGCGGCGGATACGGAACCGTTAATTGAAAATATCCGCTAATTGTTAAAATACTTTCCCAATTGAAAACATTAGCCGCTTTTAATAAATGGAACTGCTTTGCAAGCTATTGATCCACACCTGTACCAACAACAACTAACGGAAAAGTGCCAGCGGATTGCCGCCCTTTTTCGGGATACAGCTCTTCCCGAAATGGAGATTTTTCCATCCCAGCCCCTTAACTTCCGCATGCGTGCGGAATTCCGTATCTGGCACGAAGGGGAAAAATCGTTTTACGCCATGACCCCGCCGGGGCAGTCCAAACCAAGTCCGATTACGGACTTTCCCATAGGCTCAAAAGCCATGGTGGCGGTTATGCCCCCCCTCCTCGACGCCATCAACGGCGATCCAGTGCTGAGACGAAAACTCTACGGCTGCGAGTTCCTGACCACCCAAAGCGGTGAAGTTCTGGTTACCCTGATCTATCACCGCCCCCTGGATGACAGCTGGCTGGCACAGGCAGAAGCGCTCGCCAGCCAGCTGGGCATTGGCGTTATTGGCCGCAGCAAAAAGCAGAAACTGGTGGTAGAAAAAGATTTTGTCACCGAAACCCTGGCGGTTGCCGGAAAATCCTACCAGTACCAACAGGTGGAAAGCGGATTTACTCAACCCAACGCCCAGGTGAATGAAAAAATGCTCGCCTGGGCAAAGCGAGTGACTGCACAAAGCGGGGGCGACCTGCTGGAACTCTACTGCGGCAATGGCAACTTTACGGTGGTTCTCAGCGAGAACTTCACCAGTGTACTGGCCACGGAAGTGTCAAAAATTTCTGTGGCTTCCGCCCACCACAATCTGGCGGCGAACGGCGTTGCTAATGTGGCCATTGTGAGAATGTCCAGCGAAGAGCTGACCCAGGCTCTCAATGGCGTGCGCCCCTTTACTCGCCTCAAGGACATCGATCTGGCAGGTTACGACTTTTCAACGATCTTTGTTGATCCGCCTCGAGCAGGCCTTGACTGTGAGACCCTGGCGCTCACAAAAAACTTCGACCAAATTCTTTATATATCTTGCAATCCATTGACATTAAAAGAAAACATAGACGAACTTAAAGATAATTATGAAATTCGCGAATTTGCACTGTTCGACCAGTTTCCCTACAGCCATCACATCGAGTGCGGAGCTCTGCTGCAAAAAATAGCGCCCCGCCCCTGAGTGAAGTAAACCGCGACCGACCGCTGAACCCCGGCCAGTTATTGGTTTGACAACCAAAAAACCACGGCGACAATCACAATAGTAATCAGCGCAACAGCCGCAACAGCATCCACTGCACCATCAGACCAGCTTGAACCCTCAGAATTACCCATTGCCATTTTTCCTCTATGCTCTATCTATAATATCGATGAATCAACCAAGGCGCCGATTCTAACAACGAATCACCTTTTTGTCCCGCCCCCATTGCCGGCGACCCCGCTGGCGGGCAATACCGCCTTTCACCCTTGATTTTTGGGGATTCGCCAACCCAACGGACACCTTCACAGCCAACAGACAGAAACAAAAGGCGTCGTTTATTCCAGACAGCCAGGGTCTTATAGAAATAAAGTTTTTTGTTTTCAGCATCCAATTGCTTATCATTTGCGCCACTGACATCGAGGCGCTATCTGTGTATCATTGCGCCCCCAAAGGAACAACCCAACGACTCCCATGTATCAATACGACCACTATGACAGGCAACTGCTCAGCGAGCGCGTTGCTCAGTTTCGCGGCCAGACCGAGCGCTACCTCGCCGGCGAGCTCAGCGATGCCGAGTTTCTGCCCCTGAGACTCCAGAACGGCCTCTATATCCAGCGCCTTGCCCCCATGCTGCGCATGGCTGTACCCTACGGCCTGCTGTCTTCCACCCAGCTGCGCAAGCTGGCGCATATCGCCCGCCATTACGACAAGGGTTACGTCCACTTTACCACGCGCCAGAATATTCAACTTCACTGGCCCAATCTGGAGGAAGTTCCCGATATTCTCGCGGAACTGGCCCAGGTGGACATGCATGCCATCCAGACCAGCGGCAACTGTGTTCGCAACACTACGTCAGACCAATTTGCCGGTGTCGCCCCCGATGAAATTGAAGACCCGCGCCCCTGGTGCGAACTGATCCGCCAGTGGTCTACCCTGCACCCCGAATTTGCCTTTCTGCCGCGCAAATTCAAAATTGCAGTGAGCGGCTCCCAAAACGACCGCGCCGCCATTTTGATACACGACATAGGCCTGCAACTGGTTAAAAACGATCAGGGCGAGCTCGGCTTTACCGTCTTTGTCGGCGGCGGTCTGGGTCGCACACCGGTGATTGGCAGCCTGATCCGCGATTTTCTGCCCTGGCAGCACCTGCTCACCTATCTCAACGCCATTCTGCGGGTTTACAACCGCTACGGTCGCCGGGACAACAAGTACAAGGCGCGCATCAAAATTCTCGTCAAAGCCTGGACGCCAGAGGTATTTGCCGAAAAAGTCGAAGCGGAATGGCTTCCTTACAAGGACGGCTCTCTAACCCTGACGGCAGAGGAAGTGGCGAGAACGAAAACATTTTTCACTCTGCCCGCCTATAAAACCTTGGACGCCGCCGCGGTAGAACAGCAACTGCACTCCCAGGCTCTGGCCAACACCGACTTTCAGCGGTGGCTGAGCCGCAATGTCAGCGCCCACCGGGTTCCCGGCTATGCCGCTGTCACCCTGTCCCTGAAACCCACAGGTGTAGCTCCCGGCGATGTCACCGACAGCCAGCTCGAAGCCATTGCCGATCTCGCCGACAGTTACAGCTTTGGCGAAGTTCGCGCCACCCACAACCAAAATGTTGTGCTTGCCGATGTGGAAAAAACTGCCCTGTTTGAGCTTTGGCAAAAAATTGCCCCGCTGGGTTTTGCCACTCCCACCGTGGGCACCATCACCGACATTATCTGCTGCCCGGGGGGCGATTTCTGCTCTCTGGCCAATGCCAAATCCATACCCATTGCCGAAACCATTCAGCGCCATTATGAAGATCTCGATTATGTCTATGATCTCGGCGACCTCAGTCTCAATATTTCCGGCTGCATGAACGCCTGCGGCCACCACCATGTCGGCAATATTGGTATTCTCGGCGTCGATAAAAAAGGTGAGGAGTTCTACCAGATTCAGCTCGGCGGCCGCTCTGATGAAAACGCGGGACTGGGCGCAGTGCTCGGCCCTTCGTTCTACCCCCAGGACGTGCCCAGCGTCATCGCCAAAATTCTGCAGGTTTATGTGGATAGTCGCCAGCAGGAAGAACTGTTTATTGATACCTACGAGCGTATCGGCATTACCCCGTTCAAAGAGGCCGTCTATGCAAAAGCTGATTAAAGGTAACTCCGTTGTCGAAGACAGCTGGAAAGTCCTCAGCGCCGAACAGGCTGATAACCTCCCCGTCGGCAATCTGCTGTTGCCGCTGGCCAACTGGCTGGCACTGGATGACACCAGCCGCCACAGTGGCAATATTGCCCCCTGGATAGAGAGCGGTGAAGAATTTGAGCACGCTCTCGACAAACTGCTAAAAGCGCCGCTGATTGCCGTCCACTTTCCAACCTTTATGGATGGCAGAGGATTTTCCACGGCGGAAATTCTCCGCGGCCGCCACCAGTATCAGGGCGAGCTGCGCGCCATTGGCAACCTGATTCAGGATCAGCTGTTTTTCCTCAAACGCTGCGGTTTTGACAGTGTGCAGTTGCGGGAAGGCACCGACCTGGAAGCCGCGCTCAGCGCCCTCGCTGATTTTTCCATCACTTATCAGACCAGCGCCGACACTCAAACTCCACTGTTTCGTCGCCGCTAATCAGAAAACCGAAACCAGGATTTGCCCTGGTTTCGGTCGCTGACTTCCACAACAATCACACCAGTAGTCAGAATTTTCCGCCGGTTTCGGCCTTTTCTGCGCCGCGCCAACCAAAACCGATAGTGCAACCGCGCCCCGAATCCTTTACTGCCATGCACTGATGCAATTTACAGTCTAGGTGGTAATGGCAATGCGCAGGGAATCCATGCGCCACTCCGCCCGCGCCATCGCCGCTTTCAACGCCGACATCGACTGGCTGATATGGTCGATTTCGTCCTGGCGAATATTGGCATTAACACGGGCTAGGGCGTTGAGACGCTGATGTTCCTGGCCAAGCTGTTTTTCCATGGCCGCCACAGCCCTGGCAATCAGATCACCCTCGTCGCCATCCCGGCTTTTCGATAGCGCCAGCGCCTCAGCCTGTTTGATCATTGCGCTGATTTGGGGTCTGGCGTGGCGAACAACCGCCTCCGCCGTCGGCTTGGCGATTTTTTGCCCGAGCCGATCAAAATGCTCGGTGGCAAGAACCGCACTGAGATCCTTGCCATTGGCATCGACAACCACACGAGATCTGGTCATGGGCAGAAATCTGTACAGCTGAAGAGACTTCGGCGCCGGGCAGTGGAGGGTAAAAAAACTCTCCAGCAACAGGGTACCCGGCTTCAGCGGCGGCAGCTTCAATGTACAAATTGCGACGTTGCCAAAATCGCCGCCGACTATCATGTCCATAACCCCGGTGACCATGGGGTGTTCCCAGCTGAGAAAATGCATGTCTTCCCGACTCAGCGCCCTGGTGCGGTTAAAGGTCACCGTCATGCCATCCTCAAGCAACCCCGGAAAGGTTTCACAGTGCATGTGGTCGCTGGGATTGATGACAACAGCGTGGGGGCTGTGGTAGCTGTGATCGATGCCAAACTTGTCAAAAACGGTTTCCATGTATTCGGCGAGAATTTGGGGGCACTCCGCCGCCGCAATCTCCGCCAACACCTGCTCCGCCCGCTGCCTGTTGCAGGAACTCAGCTCCAGCAGCCGATCCCGACCCTCCTGCAACCGAGCCAATGCGTCACCGGCAAGCTCCCTGGTGGTGGCGATAAGGTTGTCGACGCCATCAGAAGTGGTCAGGCAACGGTGGAGCGCAGTTGCCATTTCATCGTAGATGGCAGCACCCACCGGGCACACTCGCTCAAAGGCGTTGAGCCCCTGATGGTACCAGGTAGCGAGAACAGACTGGGCGCCACTGTCGTAGTGGGGCACATGAATCTGGACGCTGTTGCGCTGGCCAATTCTGTCGAGGCGACCAATGCGCTGCTCGAGCAAATCCGGGTTGAGGGGCAAGTCAAAAAGTACCAGATGGCGGGAAAACTGAAAGTTGCGCCCCTCGCTGCCGATTTCCGAACACACCAGTACCTGGGCTGAATCTTCGTCGTCGGCAAAATAGGCCGCAGCCCTGTCCCGCGCCACCAGACTCATGCCCTCGTGGAAAACCGCCGAGCGCAAGCCCACGCGCAGATTGAGATAATCCTCCAGCTGTTGTGCGGTGTCGGCACGGGCGCAGATCACCAGCACTTTTTCCGGCCTGCCGTCCGGGCTGCGCAGGCCAGACAGCCACTTGGCCAACCACTGAACTCGAGTGTCCACAGCCAGCCAGTCATCGCCGAAGAGCATTTCCGGGCGCAGCCTCTGCTCAACACTGGCATGGGCGCACAAATTGGCATAGCCCTTCGGCGTGGGCAGCGGATGCGGGTTGTATTGCCGCTCAGGAAAACCGGCGACGGCGTCTCTGGTATTGCGAAACAACACACGACCCGTACCATGGCGATCCAGCAGACTGCGAATGATTTGGTCAATGGCGCCGGTTATAGCTTCACTGCCCTCATCATGTTCCTGGTCAAGAGCTGTCATCAGGTTGTGGCTGGCATCCTCACCCAGATACTGTTTGAGCTCGTCAAGCAAATTGGAGGAGAGGCGCAGCTGATCAACCACGTCGTCGCCAAGGAGTTTTTCCACC
>JALOAH010000094.1 GCA_023228865.1 Porticoccaceae bacterium
TTCTGATGCTGCTGGTGAGGGGGGTGAGGGGTCTCCTTGGTGATGGCTGGCGGGCCCGGTGACCGGGCCCGCACGAGTTCATTATAGGGTACGCTTTTTGGGATGTGGTGCCGATTCGGATGGTGTGTAACATTTTCAAATTAATCTGGAGCAGTATTTACGTTACAACCGTTTGATCTTGGTACTCAACTTATCCCTGTCGCGCAGCAGCAATCCGGCCAATATCATCATCAGCACGGACACGAGTAACAGCAGAGACGCGATGGCCGTGATTTCTGGATTGATACTGTCACGAATGCCGGAAAAAATCTGCACTGGAATCGTCTCCTTGCCCGGGCTTACAAGGAACAGGGTAATCACGATTTCATCGAAGGATACGGCAAAGGCAAACAGGGCGCCAGCCAGAACACCTGGCAAAATGACTGGAATCAGAATTGAGGTAAAGGCCTTGTACGGGTTTGCTCCCAGACTGGACGCTGCCCTGATCAGGTTTTGATCAAAACCCTGCAGGGTCGCGGTTACTGTGATGACGACAAACGGCAAACCCACCAAGGCTTGCGCGATGATGATGCTGGCGTAGGTTCCTGCAATACCCAGATAGGCATCCAGGAAAAATATACCGACCCCTGTAATGACGATGGGGACCAGCATGGGCAGCAACAGTAGCCCCAAAACCAGGTTGCTGGTCCTGGAGCGGTATTTGGCCAGCCCTGCGCCCGCCAGGGTCCCCAGGCATGTTGCAATGATGGTGGCGCACACGGAAATCAGCAGGCTGTTCAGGCTGGCCTGCAGCCAGCGATCACTGGAAAAGAGGCTTTGATACCAGGTGAAGGAGAAACTGGTGGGAGGGAATGAAAAGAACTTGTCCGGGCTGAAGGACAGCGGAATAATGATGATCAGTGGCAACAACAGGAAAGCCAGAATAATGATGCACAATACCCTGAAAAAGAAAATCCACAAATCATTCTGCGTCAACTTCATGTGCGTACCTCAGGATTCTGCTTCAAGAATCTTCAAATCGGCCTGATCCCAATAGATCACGATCCGCTGGCCAAATCTGAGCGATGAAGCCTGGGCTACCGGCAGCTTGATGATGAATGCCTGACCCCCATCCAGATTCAAGCTGACTCGATATTGTTCCCCCAGAAACATGATGTCGGTGATCGTTCCCTGCAGACTATTGGCGCCCTGTGCATGTGTTTCCGGCAATTCCTCGATAGACGTGCATGCATGAACGTTTTCGGGGCGCAAGGAGGCACATACCCGTGCGCCCTGCACGAGCTGCGTATTTACAGTGGCCAGGACTTCAGACTGCACCCCAGTATCCAACACGATGCGCGCAGTTCGGTCATCGATCCGCTCCTTGATTACCCCGGCAAATAGATTGCTTTCTCCAACAAAGGTCGCAACGTATGGGTCTCGTGGATTGCTGTATATTTCTCCGGGTTCGTCTATCTGGACAATTTCTCCATGGCGATATACGGCAATTCTGTCGGACATGGTGAGCGCCTCGTTCTGGTCGTGTGTTACGTAGACGATAGTGACCTTGAGTTCCTGGTGAATGCGCCGAATCTCGATCTGCAATGTCTCGCGTAACTTCCTGTCCAGGGCCCCCAGGGGTTCGTCCATCAAGACAATGGATGGCTCAAACACCAACGCCCGGCTCAATGCGACGCGTTGCTGCTGGCCGCCTGACAACTGGGCAGGCTTTCGGGCGGCGAATTCGCTGAGTTGAACCAACTCCAGAGCGCTCTGAACCCTCTTGCGGATTTCTTCCTTGGGCACCTTGCGGCATACCAATGGATAGCCGACATTCTCTGCCACCGTCATGTGTGGAAACAGCGCATATTGCTGAAACACCACCCCAATGCCTCTCCTGTGTGGCGGTAGAGTATCGATTCGCTGGCCGCCCAGCCAGATTGATCCTGCACTGGGGTGCTCGAATCCCGCCAGCATCATCAGTGTGGTTGTTTTTCCAGAACCCGATGGGCCCAACAAGGTCAGGAACTCTCCCTTGCGGATGTCCAGATCCAGATTTCGCACTGCGAGTTCGTCTCCGTCATACGTTTTGGAAACATTCTTGAACTGGACCAGAATCTCTCCATCCAGCCCATTCGTTTGCTCATCTGGTGAATTCAAACCAGCCTCCATCATTACTTTGCGATGTGCATTCATGCCTCGAACCGCCATGGTTTGTGTTGACCATGGCGGTTCGATCTGTTCAGGCGGCCTGGACGACTACCGCCCCCTGTTCAATGTGCCACCCAGTCCTGAAGCCGGGCGTTGAGTTCATCTCCATTCTGGAGCCAGAACTCTGCATCGGTCGCCACAGCGTACTGGAGGTGATTTTCAGTGGTCGGCATCTGGTCACGCAGGGATTCTGCTATCATCGGGTAGGCCTTGGCATTGGCGACACCATAGGTGATGTGCTCCATGAATGTGGCCTGGCGTTTGGGGTCCAGCGCGAACTTGATGTATTCCTTGGCAGTTTGCAGGTTGGGGCTGCCTTTCAGAATCGTCCAGTTATCCCATTGCAGGTAGTAGCCAGCTTCCCAGATCATCTTCAGGTTGTTTCCAGATGCATTCGCATCTGCGACCCGCCCGTTCCAGGCGGTACCGATATTGCATTCGCCAGAAAGCAGTGACTGAATCTGCTGGGTACCAGACTCCCACCAGACAATATCCTTCTTGATTTCATCGAGTTTATCGAACGCCCGTTGCACGCCTTCCTCGGTGTCCAGCACCTTGTATACATCACCTCTGTCCACACCATCGGCCAGCAATGCATTGATCAGGGTTTCGACCGCTTTTCGCATGCATCGCTTGCCCGGGAATTTTTCGGTATCCCAGAACTCCTGCCAGGACTTGGGGGCTTCCTTGACTATATCTGCGTTGTAAGTCATAACTGTGCCGGCGAATTCCGAGGCGATGCCGCACTCTGAAATTGTGTTGGGCAGCAGATCGTCGACTGGCAGGCCCGTCAGATCCATTTTTTCGAATAGCCCTTCACTGCACCCTATGGTCATGTTGCCCAGATCTGTTTGTGCCACATCCCATACGACGTGCCCGCTAGCTACCTGCGAACGTACCTTGCCAATCGAGCCGTCGGACAGGCTTTCGTTGACCTTGATGCCGGTCTGGGCTTCGAATGGCTCCCAGTAGGCTGCACGATAGGCTGCGGCGTCAGCACCACCGTATGAAGATACATTGAGCTCTGCCGCATGGACCGAAAAAGATGCCCCTGCCACCAACAATGCCAGCGTAGTAAGTTTGAACCTGCTTGATATCGTCATGATATTCCTCCGTGTAATTTCCATGTCACACCATGGGATCTTCATCTGGCCTTGTTGACGCCGATGAATCTGTTGACCAACGCGAACGCTATCAGGGTAAAGGCCAGCAGCCATACCCCTAATGAAGCCGCCATACCCCAGTTGGCGTTCTGATCGGTAAAATAAGCAATGTAATAGCTGACCATCTGGTCATGCGGCCCCCCCAGGAACATGGGGGTGATGTAAAAGCCCAGCGCCAATACCCCCACCAAGACAATGCCGGCCCCGACGCCCGGCATGGTTTGTGGCAGATACACAGAGTAGAATGCGTACACGGGGCGCGCGCCCAGAGACAGCGCAGCCCGTGTGTAAATTGGCGAGATACCCCGCATTACCGAATAAATCGACAGCACCATGAAAGGCAACAGGATTTGCACCATGCCTACATACAGTGCGCCTCGGGTATACAGCATCGAAATGGGCGCTGAGATTACACCGATCTGTGTCAGGATTGCATTGGCAATTCCATCTTTGGAAAAAATGACAATCCAGGCCAAAGTACGTACCAGCAGGGACGTCCAGAATGGTGTCAGAACCAGGCCCAGAAGCACCAGTTTCATAACCTTGCCCTGCGCACTGGCCAGAAGATAGGCCAGCGGGTATCCCAGCAGCAGGCAGACCAGAGTAACGACGGCCGAAATCCAGAATGTCCTGATCATTGTGGTGGCATAGGCGCTGCCCCCTGCGTCACTGACATCGCCATAGCGTTTGCCCGTCATGCCAATCGTACTGCGCAGGAAGAATGAAGTCAGAGAAGAAGATTCCTTGTGAATCAACTGCCAGATTTCAGGTTTTTCCCACTTGGCATCGATCCCGATCAGCGTATCCTTGTACGATTCTTCCGGGGCGTCAGGCAGACGGCGGGCTGTCTTGCTCAACAAGGTCATGAATCCCGGATATTGGTAATTCAATCGACGAGATACTCCGAACAGGTTGACGCCGCCTTTGGCCTGCTCAAGGTCCCGAAACAAGGCAGCGTAGACAGCTTCGTCTGGTACCCCAACCCCAGACCAGTCAGCAATGGCAGCCGTGGTCTGGGGCAGTGTGTCGGGCACGACACTGTTGTCTACACTTTTGAACAGGAAAAATGCAATTGCAGACACAAAGGTGAGGCAAACGAAGGCCACTGCAGGCAGTACAAGCAAACCCGCTCCTACGGCCTTTCTTCGCTTGTCTCTTTTGAATTCTTTCTTGACGTTCTGCCAATGAGTCATCTTTCCCACGCCTGTGTCTGCCGCTATTTCAATTCTCTTGTACTGTCAGGTTGCCTTCAGGCCCAACTCTTTAGCAAAACCACGCATCCCCTGCTCAAGGCGATCGAGCAAGACCTTCACCTCCCCCTCTGTGATGTTCAGCGGCGGGGAAATGATGATGGCATTATTGAAGGGAGCGATGCCAGCTGGATAAACGACGAGCTTCGCATCAAAGCACTGATCGACAAATTTCCTGTTTGCCTCGATCTCGGTTGGCAAGGGTATCCGCTTCTGGGGATCGGCCAGTAATTCAAAGCCCCACAGAAGACCCCGCCCACGGACATCGGCCATCCAGGGATATTTTTGTGATAAATGTTTCAGACCTGCCTGAAGCTCTGCACCTCGGGCGCGTACGTTGTCAAGGATATTGTGCTCGCGCATGTAGTGAACAATAGCCAGGCAAACCGCTGAACTCAGCGGATTACCGCTGAAAGTATGCCCCAGCGGTTGTTGATCCTTGAAGCTTTCAGTTATCTTGTTGTGATAGAGTACGGCACCCATTGGGGTGCAGCCTGAGCTCATGCCCTTGGCGGTCACGATCATGTCCGGAATCACCTCATCATGCTCACAACCGAACCATGTACCGGTCCTGCCGAGGCCCGTGATGACCTCGTCAGCTATCATCAGCACATCATAACGATTACATAGTTCCCTGAGTGCGGACAGATAACCGTCGGGCGGTGTCAACGCACCGCCCGCGGCACCCACGATAGGCTCCACGATGATGCCAGCTGTCGTGTCTGCCTGTTCCTTCAGGACACGCTCCCAGTTGCCCATGATTTCCTGTAGGTACTGCGCATCACTTTTCTCTGCCCTGAATGAGTAGGGTGTGACGCCCAGGGCGAACTCGTGCAGAAGGCTGCCGTAGTCCTTGCGTCGGCTGGCATGGCCTGACATGGACAGCGACCCCATGGTCATGCCGTGGTAACTGATACTTTGTCCCAGCACATTCACTTTGCCGGGCTTCCCATGATGGGCCCAGTAGTGGATGGCTGAGCGCAAGGCCAGTTCAGTACCTTCCGAACCGCTATTGACCAGAAATACCCAGTCAAAGCCAGCGGGAGCCAAACCCAGAAGTGCCTCGATCAGCCCTTCTTTGCTGCGGCTGTTGAATTGCGTGCGGTAGGCAAAACAGATTTTCGATGCCTGTTCACGCATCGCCTCCAGAATCTCTGGAACACTGTGCCCGAGAGAAACTGCCATCGGTCCAGCCGAACCGTCCAAGTAGTCGTTACCGTCTTCATCGTAGATGAAGACGCCCTTGGCATGATCAGCGTATGGGCGACCGGGCTCCATCGCTTTGTTCGCATGATTCCTCATAGCTTCATCCTTCAATTTCGTGCTCATTTCAGTCTAACCTTATCAGAAAACGACTAAAAATTTACCTTATCGCCGCCCTTCAATCTCAAGATTTCTCGCGCTTCGTCCGGGGTGGCCACTTCTAGATTCAATGCCTCTAGAATAATACGCATGCGCGCCACCTGTTCGGCATTGGAAACCGCCAGCTGGCCCGGTCCAATCCATAGTGAATCTTCCAACCCTACCCGCACGTTCGAGCCCATGGCCGCTCCTATGGTGGCCAATGGAATTTGGTTGCGGCCCGCTCCCAATATGGACCATTGGTAGTCCGTGCCAAATAGGCGCTGTGCCGTGCGGTGCATGTGCATCAGGTCTTCTGGATCAGGGCCAATACCGCCTAGAATACCGAACACTGATTGGATGAAGGGCACAGATACCAGCCCCCGTTGCACGAAATGTGACAGATTGTACAGGTGGCTGATGTCATAGCATTCGAACTCGAAACGGGTACCATTTTCTGAACCTTTGCGCAGAATGGTTTCAATGTCCTGGAACGTGTTCTTGAAGATCAAATCCCGGCTGTGTTCCAGATGCTGACGCTCCCAGTCGTGCTTGAACGTCCTGAATCGATCCAGCATCGGAAATAGCCCGAAATTCATCGAACCCATGTTCAGTGAGGCCAACTCCGGCTTGAAATGCATGGCAGGGCGCATGCGTTCTTCCACGCTCATGTGCGGACTACCGCCTGTGGTGATATTGATGACTGCATTTGTGGCTGCCTTGATCTGCTCCAGAAATGGTCTGAAGTGCTCTGGATCCTGTGATGGCCGCCCATCAACAGGATCGCGTGCATGCAAGTGCAGCACCGCAGCGCCGGCCTGTGCGGCTTGAATGGCGTTTTCAGCAATTTGCTCAGCTGTTATTGGCAGATGCGGCGACATGCTAGGCGTATGAATCGCGCCAGTGATGGCACAGGTGATGACTACTTTCTTTTTTCTGGCCATGGAACCTTCCTGTTTCAAACGTATCGTTGATGGTATGTTGTGTGATCCTAGATCACATCAAGGGGTTACCCTTATTTCAGTGCAGGGCATCCTGGTTGTCCGACAGGAAATCCTTGAACGCTGACAGCATTCGTTGATGATCTTCGTCTGTCAGTGCCAATGACAGAGCCATATAGCCTCTGCGTGCGAAATAAATTCCTCGACTCATCATTTCTAAATGTATCAAGGCATGCTTCTCCGGCGCAGATGTGATATCTGCCGGGCGGTGAATGGGATTAGTCTGAAAATGCATGGTCATGATGGAACCCACACCCGTCACCTGTACGGCAACAGAAAGTGCTTTGGCTGCTGCATTCATCTCTTCGCGCAACCAGTCGCCCGTCTGGTTGAGCTGGGTGAGCGCATCGGTGGTCGCAGCTTCCCGAAGCCCTGCAAGTCCCGCAGTCATGCTCATAATGTTATTGTTGAAAGTACCAGCATGGGCATAAGAATTGCTCTTTGAGGGGTCGAAGCGACTCATGATTTCCGCTTTGCCGCCAAACGCACCGAACGAAAATCCGCCGCCTAAATATTTGCCGAATGATGTCAGATCTGGCTGTATTCCCAGCCGACTTTGCAGGCCGCCTGGCGACAACCTTGACGTCATGACTTCATCGAAAATCAGGATGATTCCGTGTTCATCAGCAGTTTCACGCAAATAAGACAGGAACGCCGAGTCGCCTGGAATGGCTCCGCCAGACCCCATCATGGGCTCCACGATGATCGCGGCCAGATCGCCAGCATGGGTCTTTACTAATTCACGGGTGGTTTCGATATCATTATATTGACCCAGCACCATGGGGATAGGCACGTTCAGCGCCTCATTTGGAAACATTTTCAGCACGCCGCCATGATAACCGCCTTCAAATCCCAGTACGTGAGAGCGCCCGGTAATGGCACGTGCTGCACACAATGCCAGAAGATTGGCTTCGGTCCCCGAATTGCAGAATCGGATCAGGTCACAGGAGGGAAAACGCTTGCAGATTTCTCGTGCCAACTCGGTTTCGTGCAGATTGGGCCCGCCCAAGACTGTACCGTAGTCCAGTGAATCCACGACTGCCTTGCGGATGGCCGGATGGGAGTGGCCATACAGACCAGCTGAGTATTCCCCAAGATAGTCGGTATAGTGATGGCCGTCCAGATCCCACAGATAGGCGCCTTCGCCCTTTTCGAAGGTTACAGGGAACGGCGAGTAGAAAATTACTGTGCGAGTGTTCCCGCCCGGCATGACCCTGCTCGCCTCGTGGTAGCGAGTCTGGCTTTTTGGATTGGAGGCGATATATTTTTTTTCGGCGTTGATCAAGGCCGTTTTCAGGGCAGTTGATGGCATTGGAATTTCTCCGATATGAGTGATAGCAAAACAACTTTTCCGATGATTGATCCATTAGCCATGGTCACGATCGATGGCTTTGAATGCTTTTTATGAATTGTGAAACCTGTGATACAGCCTGATCCGAAAATATGGCATCCGGCGTATCGTCCTGAATGATCCGGCCACCATCCAGAAAGATCATCCTGTGAGCCACCTTGCGCGCGAAATTCATTTCGTGTGTCACGCAAATCATGGTCATGCCACTGTTCGCAAGCTCTATCATTACGTTGAGCACTTCGTTTACCATTTCTGGATCCAGTGCCGAGGTGGGTTCGTCGAACAATAGGATGTGCGGCTGCATGCATAGCGCTCTGGCAATGGCAACTCTTTGCTTCTGGCCTCCTGAGAGCTCGTCCGGATAGCGCTCCGCCAAGTGATTGATTTGGATCCTGGACAGGTGCTCCAACGCCAGTTTCTCGGCCTGGGCGCGCTTCATCCTCAGGGTCAATCGAGGAGATACCGTGCAATTCTCGAGGACAGTCAGATGAGGAAAGAGATTGAAGTGCTGAAATATCATGCCTACGCGCAGCCGAATCTGCGGCAAGGTTCCCAGTTCTTCCTGGACCGGGATATTTTCTACCATAATGCGGCCTTCCTGGATGTTTTCCAGGCCGTTGATGCAGCGGATCAGCGTGGATTTGCCGGACCCGGAAGGGCCAAAAATCACGATGATTTCTCCTTTGCGGATATCCAGTGTAATATCCCTGAGGACATGGTTGTCGCTCCAGTATTTATTGACCGACCGAAACGAAATCACAGGTTCGTAATGCATGACTGATTCAGCGCCTGGAAAGCCTGAAGTGCCGCTCTAGCCGCTGGCTATACCAGGACAGGGTGGCGCAGAATATAAAATATATAAACGCCGTAAATATATAGGCCTCCATGAAAATCCCGAACCAAGCTGGATCCTTGATGACCGCCTGCGTAGTGCCCAGCAGATCCAGCATGCTGATGATGACTACTAGCGAAGTATCCTTGAAGGCATTGATCAGCGTATTGACCGTGGACGGAATGGTAAGGCGGAACACCTGTGGAAAGATGATCTTGCGCACAGTGTTGTAGTAGCCCATTCCCAACGCAAGGGAGGCCTCGAATTGGCCGCGTGGCAAAGACTGCAGCCCGCCGCGGAATACTTCAGCCATGTAGGCGGAAAAGAAAATCACGAATGCCAGTTGCGCTTCGAGCACCTTGTGAATTTCCAGCTTCTCGGGCAATAGAATGGGCAGCATGATAACTGTCATGAACAACAGGGTGATCAGGGGAACCCCGCGCACCAGTTCAGTATAGATGAGGCAGAACCATCGGATTACGGGTAACCGCGATACCCGGCCCAACGCGACGAATATGCCGACGATGAAAGCCAAAAGGATCCCAAACACGGCCATGATCAGTGTCAGCGGCAGGCCGCTCCATCGATCCGGACTGATGTAATCCAGGCTAAGCAGGCCGCCCGTCATCAGGGTGCCATCGGCAATCAGTATGCAGATCCACAGGATGCACATGAATTTCTTCCAGTATTTCTTGCTCCACTGACGCCAGTCGGCGGTCAGGACAAGCCCGATGATCAGCAAGCTCATGGACAGCAGGGGTCGCCACTGCTCTGATGTGGGATAACGTCCAAAAATGATGGTTCTGAACTTCAACTGTACGAATGCCCAGCAGGCGCCATTGGCGTCCAGGCACTGGCGCGCGTCAGCTGGTAATACGACGCTGTTGAAAACCAGCCAGTCCGCCAGTGGCCGGGCCACCTGAAACAGAAAATACAGAATGACCAATGTCAGCAGTGTATTGGGAATGCTGCCGAACATACTTTTGTAAAGGGCCAATCCACCATTCTTGATGCGCACGTAGCTGAATGGGTAGTCAAGAGGGCGTCTGTCCATGCTCAGCCCTTGGCCATGATGGACTGATAGTATCGATTCAGGGCCCACGAGATCGATAGGCTGATCAGCAGGTAAATAGCCATGATGATGGCGATGGTTTCTATTGTTCTCCCTGTACCAGCGATAATCACGCTGCCCACACGCACGATATCGGGGTACCCAATTGCAACGGCCAGTGAACTGTTCTTCACCAGGCTTAGATATTCACTGCCCAACGGTGGGATGATTATTCGTGCCGCTTGCGGCAGGACCACCAGCCTCAGCGTGTGGAGTCGGCCCAAACCTATTGAGGCGGCGGCCTCAACCTGACCGTAATCGACTCCAAGAATGCCGCCACGAATGATTTCAGCTATGAAGGCTGATGTATAGATGGTCAGGCCCAATGCCAGACCGATGAATTCGGGACTTATATTGGCTCCGCCAGAGAAACCAAAGCCTTTTTGTACCGGAATGCTGATGGCAAAAATATCTGACTCAAATTGGATGTACAGTAGTATAACTGCAGCGAATACCCAGGCGTATCCACGCATGATACGAGCCTTGCGGCGCTCCAGTTTCCGACAGCCCAGCATCACTGCGAACATGGTGACTGCGAATGTCGCCAGCATCAGGTATCCAGCGGTGTTTTCCAACACAGGTATATTGACGCCGCGATTACTGACAAAAAACGCATCAAGAACACTGAATGCTTGCTTGGCGCTGGGCCCGAATGCAGTATAAAATTCGTACCAAAAAATAATCTGCAAGAGCAGCGGAACGTTACGGAAGATTTCTATGTATATCCATGACAGGCCCCGCGCCAGTACATTGCTTGACAAGCGTGCCATGGCTACTGCCAGACCGATGATGCTGGCCAGTACAATGCTGAATACCGATACGAGTAACGTATTCGTAACACCTGCTAGTAGAGCCTTCCAGAAATTATCGCCAGGCGCGAAACCGACCAGATTCTCACCCAGGTTGAATGACGCTTGGCCGAACAGGAAATCAAAACCAAAGCCGAGATGATGATCCTGCAGGTTGACTGCGGCATTTTGGTAAAAAAAAATGAATGCTATGGTCAGCACCAGTGCCAACAGCAACTGCGCCAGCAGCCCTTGAAACAATGGTCGCTTCCAACGAGGAGGCAGGGCGCCTCTGTACATCTCCATCGCGATACCTGATGCCAGTAATTTCGCACCGTACCCCAGCGCAAGTAAGAGCCTCACGCCGGGGACAGCAGTGATCTCAATAATGCATGTAAGTTAAATGATCAGAACCATGACGGCGCAAATAGCAAGCCACCGTTCTCATATAGATCGTTCATACCACGCGGGACATTGAGTCCAGCTTTTTCACCCAGATTTCGGCTGTAAATGTCACCGTAATTACCGACATCTCGGATTACGTCGACCGTCCAGTCATTGGATAATCCCATCTTTGATCCAATGTCACCTGATTTGCCCACGAATGTCATTACATTGAGGTCATCACTATTTTTCACCTGATCTTCGATATTGCCTTGATTCAGGCCCAGTTCCTCAGCGGTGACTAATGCATAATGCACCCAGCTGATGATATCGGTCCATTGATCATCCCCCTCCCTGACCACGGGCGCTTCGTATGATTTGGCAATGACCTCAGGCAGGAGGAAGCTTTCTTCGGGATTCTTGAAGCTCGCACGTACGATGCCCATCGTGATTGTTTCCTGAGTCACGGCATCGCAGCGGCCGTGCTGGAATGCAGCATATGCACCAGCGTCAGACTCGATGGCCACAGGCTTGAAGGACATGCCATGTGATTTGAAATAGTCCGCCAGTATGCGTTCAGTAACGGAACCTGACAACACGCAGATGGTAGCGCCATCCAAATCAGCGACCTTTTCAACACCGGAATCCTTTCGGACCAAAAATCCTTGCCCTGTATACATGTTTGGTGGGGCGAAATTGATGCCTAACTGAGTATCTCTTTGTATGGTATAAGTCACGCTTCTGGACAACACGTCCACTGCACCAGAGCCCAGCGCAGTAAAAATCTGGTTCCAGGTGATGGGCACCAGTTCCACCTTGTCAGCGGAGCCGAGTACGGCTGCCGCGTAAGCCCGACAATAGTCAACATCAAAGCCTTTCCAGTTTCCTTCGCTGTCTAAATATGCAAAAGCAGGCAGGTCGCCAGAGATTCCACACTTAAGTGTTCCCCTTTGTTTGACATCATCAAGTGTGCCAGCGTGGGCACTACTAGCAGCTGCCAGTAGCCCGGCCAGAACAAATGTTGCAATTGAGAAGAATTTGGTTTTCATGTTCATGCGCCTCCCGGAACTCAAAGGTATATGGATCACTTGTTGCAAGACATAAAACATCAGTCCACACAAACAAATGTGTACGGCAACAACTATGTTAGACCGATGTGATCACAGATCACATATAGTAATAACCCTAGTAAATATGGGGCATTGTCATGTCATCTGAAAAATAGGTGGTGCTCTGCATTGTCGCACCGTCGTCCTGCGGGTGTATCGTCGTGAATTCAGATCAAGGCTTGGGTGTGGCCGTCGACGGCCAGCGCCTGGCCGCTGACACAACCTGCCGCGCCGCTGGATACGAACAGCACCGTGTTGGCCACGTCGCGTGCCGTCACCATGCGGCCCAGCGACGCCTGTTGTTCGTAGAGCGCCGTGATTTCTTCCACCGGGCGCCCCAGGGTCCGGGCCTTGGCATCGATCACTGCGCGGATGCGCGGGCCATCCACCGCCCCGGGCAGGATGGCATTCACCCGGATGCCGAATGGGCCCAGTTCGATGGCCAGTGTTTTGGTGAAGCCAACCACCGCCCACTTGGATGCCGAATAGGGTGCGCGTCCGGCGAAGCCCAGATGGCCTGCAGCCGATGAAAAATTGATCATGACACCGGATTCCGATTGCTTGAGCAGTGGAATCGCCAGCCGTGCACACAGGAACTGGCTGGTGATGTTCACTGACAGTGTGCGGTTCCAGTCTTCCAGGCTCAGGGTTTCGACATAGCCTGTAGGGCCTGCGACCCCCGCATTGTTGATCATGACATCCAGGCCATGCAGTTGCTGGTCGACCTGATCGAACAGGGCTTGCACGCTGCCTTCGTCCGATACGTCGGCATGCAGGGTGATCAGCTGTGGATGCGCTTTCCCGGCGTCGGCCAGCATGCCGTCATTGATATCGCACACCATGACCTTTGACCCAGCCTCGAGGAATGTTCGCGCCATCTCCAGGCCCAGGCCGCTGCCACCGGCTGTGATCAGGACCTTTTTGTCTTTCATGCTGATGTGCTCGAACATGGTGTGCTCCGTATGGTGAATTCAAAAGTCTGGCCTGTTGCGGCGTTTGGGTGTCAAATGACCGCGTCATTCATGACGACGGTTCTATGGATTCGGCCCGCCGTTATTGTTATATTAATTCTCTGTGATCACAGATCACAGTAAGTGTTTTCCCTTATAAAGGAAGGGCGTCATGACCAAACTCCTCAACCCGTTACCCCCTCGCGGCACCTTGGGCATGGATGTTCTGAACCGCATCAAGGATCTGCTGCTCACGGGCCGGGTGATGCCAGGCGAGCG
>JALOAH010000011.1 GCA_023228865.1 Porticoccaceae bacterium
CAACAGCCGCCGTTTGCATTCGTACTTGGGGTACAAAAGCCCGAATCAGTATGAGGCAGAAATGGCGGAAGTGAGAAAAGTTGCTTAACTGAGGTGTTCAGAAAATCTTGACCAGGTCAGTCCAAAGATCGTAAGCATTTTGCAGCCTGAGCCAGTGATCGGCCGATGGTTTTTTAAAAACCAGCTCAAGCCGTAGAGCCATTTCAGGAGTGATAGAACCTCGGCTATTTAAAACCTTGGATAATGTTTTACGGCTTATATTTAGGTGCTCAGAGGCATCAGTAATTGTTACACCCGTTGGTTCAATTACTAACTCTTTGAGAATTTCACCCGGGTGAGCCGGATTATGCATACTCATTAGTGGTAATCCTCATAGTTAACAATTTCAGCATCCTTACCAGTAAAGCGAAAAGTAACCCTCCAATTGCCACTTACAGATACAGACCAAATTCCTTTTCGGTTCTCCTTCAATTCGTGCAAGCGGAGACCGGGCAAATCCATATCCTCTGGACTTTCTGCCTGGTCAAGGTTAGTGAGAATTAGCCTCAAGCGTTTGGCGTGCTTCGCGTGAATTCCTGAAGTTTTGCCGGAACGGTAGAACCGTTCGAGTCCTTTGTGTACGAAGCTAATAATCATGCAGGCATTGCAACCTTTGTGGTTACGTAGTCAAGGGCTGATTTTGAAGTTTAACGCCTAGCTCACCGGAAAAATGCGAGCGCAGCGAGTATTTTGTCCGGTGGGGCTAGTTGTTAGCACTGTTGTTACTCTCAAGGGCTCGAAAATATTCACGGATTAATGTTCCACAGAACTCGCCATGCTCGGTTCTTTGTGCTTTGCCATATCCACCTTCTTCGAAGCATTGGTATTGTTCTGCTAGATGCTCTTGAGCTGTAATACCCGGTTTCATTTGCCATTTACAGCCAAGTTTTTTGCCCATTTGGATACGCTTCTCCACGATACAGGATGCAAATAACCTGGCATGACTGGATGGAAGATATTTGAATTGAGGATATTCTCTAATTTCCAGAATTGATTCTTCCATAATTTGACTTCGACCATAATCCCAATCAGATTCTTGTGCCACAGCAGCCGTTGATAGCGCCAACAACGATAAAATTAAGTACGTTTTCATTTGTGCTTCCCTCGAGTGCTAACGCTGGAGTTATACGCGCCACTAACCTATTTTAAAATGCTGTTTATGTACTCTTTTAATGCAGTGGCATTGTTGTACGTTTGTTCTTTTGACGAGTATAAAAAACTTACACAGCCACGTTTAACATGAGGCAACAACTCAGCTACAACCTCAACGTTTGAATCAAGCTCATAGAAATATCGCTTTTTAAACTCAAGCCATTTTTTAGTATCGTGGTTATACCATTTGCGAAGTTCATTTGAAGGCGCGACAGATTTTAGCCACAAATCTACCTTTGCATCTTCTTTGGAAAGCCCTCTTGGCCAAAGCCTATCTACCAAAATTCTAAATCCATCTTTAGAATCGGCATGGTCATATACTCGCTTTATTTTAATATTCATAATCTAAATTGAAGCGTATAACGCCGCTGCCAAGGCGCAAAGTAAAGCTGGCGCAGCCGTTGCGCTAGCAAGGGATGTGACAGCTTTACTTTGTCGCTCTTGGGCGCTTTGTTATCTGAAGACATCATCGCCGAACCTTTCGTAATCGCTTTGCCAAGCCTCAAATAGCTTTGAGCTAAGAACTTTATCGGGATTATTCTTAACAAACTCTTCGATCTTCTTATGGTCCCGCTCCGGCATCCTGTCGTGAGCATCCGCACTTTCTCTCGCTTTACCGGCAATGTACTCATAAAGCCCAGTTGGCCAGTAATAGTCGCGAGGACTAATCTTTGATCTAGCTAATGCAATGCGGCTGCTCCGCATTCGACTTAGCTCATCGCAGCGAACAATTCCGAGGAGAAGGAATGAAGGCAGCTTTGTATAGATGAATATATTTCTCGCGTTTCCAACAATATCCATCGCCATTGTTCTCAAGATGTACCTATTTATATTCGTTGGCATTCCTCCGGCAGTTGTAGATTCTATTTTCTCCAATGGATATAGATGCTGTTCGTACTGATTGAGATTATCGCGCACGCCCAAGAGGAACTCTGACAGATGCTTTTCTGCTAAATCTACAGCCAGATTGTATTGATCATCCTTGTCATCCCTATTGTTCTTGCTACGAATGTAAGTAAGAGTTCTCCAGGAGAGAGAAGCACAAAACTTTGACATCCACGAATCATAAGACGCAATCGAGTTCCCGCCCTCAACGAACGGATAGAAAATCTGGTCTGCAAACGCTTTTTCCCATGTTGAAAACATTCCCTCGCATTTTGAGCATAGCCAGTGCTCCTTAGCGATATCTTGAGCTCGCTTTGATACGTCGTTGTGCTCTCGTATATAGCCCGTGATTGAGGTCTTCTTTACCCACCTACCTACAAATTTTGGAATGAAGTGGCTAACCTGAAGGTCAGACTCAACATTGCACAATCTGCAAATTCCATTCATATCACTGGAGCTGCGTAATCAGGTAACAGTACGTTAATGTGGGCTTCGCCCCCATAACAATTATTATCAATGTGCCCATGCTAATAGGTTTCTCCTTCCAACAATAAAAATTATGCCATTGATTTTAGTGGATCTTTAGCGACCGCTAAAAATCTTTTCGCATAAGAGAGGGCAAGCCTAGCTTTTTTTCTTGATATTCACGCAAACTGTGAAATACTGTATATGCAAACAGTATTCTTGAAAAGGAGTTCATCCGTGTCTTCATCGCCATTCCTTCAATCGATTCGGGACTATATGTTGGTTCGCCGTTATAGCCTCAGAACAATAAAGTCATATTTATATTGGATCAAGTTCTTTATTCGCTTTAACGAGAAACAACATCCGAACACTCTTGGCGCCAATGAAGTAACCACATTTCTGACATTTCTAGCGGCGGAACGGAATGTTGCTGCCGCTTCCCAAGCCATTGCTTTGAATGCGCTGGTGTTTCTTTACAACAAATACCTTGAACGCCCCCTCGGCGATGTGAGCCATTTCAACCGTTCCAGCAGGCAGCGTAAATTGCCAGTGGTTCTCACCAACACCGAGGTAAAAACTCTTCTGGGTCAGTTTAAGGGCACCCAAAAACTGATGATCGCATTGCTGTACGGTTCAGGTTTGAGGCGCATCGAATTGCTACGGCTTCGAGTGAAAGACATTGACCTGGACAATTTTCAGGTGCAGGTTTGGCAGGGAAAGGGTAATAAGCACCGATTAACAACGTTGGCGGAAGTGCTTGTTGCGCCACTCAATGCACAAAAACAACTGGTTGCAAGCTTGCTTGAGAGCGACAGGCAGTGCGCAGGGTTTGGTGGTGTCTGGTTGCCCGGGGCTTTGGCAAGAAAATATCCCGGCGCCCCTTTTGAATCCGGTTGGCAGTATCTTTTCCCTTCTTCAAGGCTCAGCTTCGAGCCCGGCACCACCATATTACGCAGTCACCATTTTGATGAATCCAGCCTTAACAAAATTATTCGAGCAGGGGCTCACAGGGCGGGGATTGAGAAACAGGTGACCAGTCACACCCTACGCCATTCATTCGCTACCCATTTATTGCAGTCGGGTGCAGATATTCGCACCGTACAGCAACAGCTTGGCCATGCCGACGTAAAAACCACCGAAATTGCCGCTTCCGGCGTCCTGCCTCTGGCGGCACTTGTGCGTCCTGCACATCGTACACGCACGTACTCAAACAAGGAGCGCATGGCGTAAAGAGTCCTCTTGGCAACCTTTAGAGGTGTTCTTTAGTAAAGAGCTGAAATAGCCTCTATCAGCGCGGTTGATCGACTATGCGGGAAACCCCGGCTGCGATCCTATTCTGTTCAACACTGCACAGAAAAAGACTTCAGCCGGAATCTCCCCCATTACCAATGCCCAGCACGGTAGGCCTACAGTTGGGATAAATCCCGAACAGCGCCCTTGTCGGCACTGGTGGCGAGTTTGGCGTAGGCGCGCAGGGCTGCGGATACCTGGCGGGGGCGCTTGGCGGCGGGGTGCCAGCCGAGGGTGTTTTGTTCTTCCCGCCTTTTTGCCAGTACTTCATCGCTGACCGCGATTTCGATGGTGCGGTTGGGAATGTCGATGCGAATTTCGTCGCCCTCTCGAACCAGGCCAATATTGCCACCGGCGGCGGCTTCCGGGGAAACGTGGCCAATGGAGAGGCCGGAGGTGCCGCCGGAGAAACGGCCATCGGTGATCAGGGCGCAGGCTTTGCCGAGGCCTTTGGATTTGAGGTAGCTGGTGGGGTAGAGCATTTCCTGCATGCCGGGGCCGCCTTTGGGGCCTTCGTAGCGAATCACAACAACGTCGCCCTCTTTGACTCTGTCGTTGAGAATGTCGTCAACGGCAGCGTCCTGGCTTTCGCAAATGTGGGCGGGGCCAGTAAAGGTGAGGTTTTCATCGTCAACGCCGGAGGTTTTAACCACGCAGCCGTCTGGCGCCAGATTGCCGTAGAGCACCGCCAGTCCGCCTTCCAGGCTGTAGGCGGATTCCAGGCTGCGAATACAGCCGCTGGTGCGGTCGGTATCCAGGGACGGCCAGCGGGTGGCCTGACTAAAGGCGGTTTGCGTGGGAATGCCCGCGGGGCCCGCTTTGAAAAAGGTGCGCACCTCTTCACTGGGTGATCTGGCGAGATCCCAGATATCGAGAGCCTCGCCGAGGGTTTGAGAATGGATGGTGGGCAGGTCGGTATGCAGCAGTCCGGCGCGATCCAGTTCCCCCAGAATGCTCATTACGCCACCGGCGCGGTGGACATCTTCAATATGGTAGAGGGGCGAGTTGGGGGCGACCTTGCACAACTGGGGCACTTTGCGGCTGAGGCGGTCGATATCGGCCATGGTGAAATCCACCTGGCCTTCCTGGGCGGCGGCCAGCAGGTGAAGGATGGTATTGGTGGAGCCGCCCATGGCGATATCCATGGTCATGGCATTTTCAAAGGCGCTGAAACTGGCGATGGAGCGGGGCAGAACGGAATAGTCGTCCTCCTCATAGTGGCGCTGGGTGATTTCCACAATCAACTGACCTGCGCGTTCAAACAGCGCCTTGCGGTCGGCATGGGTGGCCAGTACGGTGCCGTTGCCGGGCAGGGATAGCCCCAGGGCTTCGGTGAGACAGTTCATGGAGTTGGCGGTAAACATGCCGGAACAGGAGCCGCAGGTGGGGCAGGCGGAGCGTTCGTACTCTTCGGCCTCTTCGTCGCTGATGGCCGGGTCGGCGGCCTTGACCATGGCGTCGATAAGGTCGAGCTTGTGTTCAGAGAGCTTGGTTTTGCCCGCCTCCATGGGGCCGCCGGAAACAAAGACGACGGGGATATTGAGGCGCATTGCCGCCATCAGCATGCCCGGCGTGATTTTGTCGCAGTTGGAAATACACACCAGGGCGTCTGCGCAATGGGCGTTGACCATATATTCCACAGAATCGGCGATGATGTCCCTGGAGGGCAGGGAGTAGAGCATGCCGTCGTGACCCATGGCGATACCGTCGTCTACGGCGATGGTGTTGAATTCGCGGCCAATGCCGCCAGCTTTGGCGATTTCTCCCGCCACCAGCTGCCCCATATCCTTGAGGTGAACGTGGCCGGGGACAAACTGGGTAAAGGAGTTGGCAATGGCAATGATGGGTTTCTGGAAATCGCCATCTTTCATGCCGGTGGCGCGCCACAGGGCTCTGGCGCCGGCCATGTTTCTGCCTTTGGTGGACGTGTGAGAACGATAAGTTGGCATTGGCTGTTTCCCGCGCTGTCTGGTTAATCAAGGGGCATAAGGATACCAGAGGCGGCGGCTCTGCTGTAGGGCTAGCCCGCATATTGCACTAGCCCGGATATTGCACCACTACGCTCCTGGATCAGGGTTTTAAGCTTATATCGTGGCTCGGCAGTATATTTTGTCTTGGCGACACTTTGCCACTGTTTACGCTTGCCGGTTTTTGGCCGGCTCTGTGCACACTGGCCGCGCCCATACCCTTGAGCCTTAGACCCGCTAAACCACTGCGGGTCTGAACGCGGCCAACGCACACATTGCTCGCCCAAAATTCCGCCAACTGGTGCAATATCCGGGCTAGCAGGCCGTTTTTATGGAAATAAACCCCGCAGCAACTTGGCCTCGGTGACCCGGGAAACACCCTCGATCAGAGCCGCCGTTCTCATGTCGAGATTTTCTTCCTGCGCCCGTTTCAATGTCCGCTGAAAGGCATCGAGAAGAATATTCTTTAAACGCGCATTGATCTCATCCAGTGACCAGGTGATGTTCTGGGTGCCCTGCACCCACTCAAAATAGGAAACAGTGACACCTCCGGCGTTGCCGAGAATATCCGGCAGGACAAAAATACCTTTGTCGTTGAGTATTTCATCGGCTTCCAGGGTGGTGGGGCCATTGGCACCTTCAGCAAGCATTTTGCAGTGGATTTGATCCGCATTTTCCACGGTGATCTGATTTTGCAGTGCCGCCAGTGCCAGCACATCGCAATCCAGCTCCAGTAATTCCTTGTTGCTGATGGGCTCGGCGTCGGGAAAACCTTCAAGTGCCCGATTTTTGGCGACGTAGGCGAGAAGCGCATCCAGTGACAGGCCTTGGGGGTTGTAGAGCCCCGTCGAGACATCGCTGACGCCGATAATTTTCGCGCCCGCGTCGGCCAAAAATCGCGCCGTATAGCTGCCGACGTTGCCAAATCCCTGAATTACCGCCGTGGCCTTTGACAGATCCATGGCTATATGTGCGGCTGCGGCTTCAATCAGGTATACCAGCCCGCGCCCGGTGGCTTCCTTGCGACCCTGGGAGCCGCCGAGAACAACGGGCTTGCCGGTTACTACCGTCGGTACGGTGTAGCCGCGCTGCTGGCTATAGGTATCCATTATCCAGGCCATTACGCGCTCGTCGGTGCCCATGTCGGGGGCGGGAATATCCTTGTCCGGGCCAATCATGTCGATGATCTCTGCGGTGAAGCGGCGCGTCAGGCGCTGCAGTTCACGGCTGCTCAGCAGAGTGGGGTTGATGCGCACGCCGCCCTTGGCGCCACCAAAGGGCAGTTTCATCAGGGCGCACTTCCAGGTCATCCACATGGCCAGTGCCGCCACTTCGCCAAGGTCGACATCCTGGTGATAACGGATGCCCCCTTTGGTTGGCCCCATGGTGAGCACATGCTGCACTCGATAGCCAAAAACAGTTTCAACCTGGCTTCGGTCATCGCTGAAAAAAGGGAAGGAGACCAATTGTGTGCGCTGAGGAAACAGCAGGCGCTGGCGAATATTGTCGTCCAGCTCCATGATTTGCGCCGCTTTTAAAAATTGCTGCTGCGCGAGGCGAAACATCGGCCCTTCCCACTCGTGGCTGCGAGCGTGCACTCTTGCCAGGGTATAGCGAATGGCGCGCCCCAGGGATACGCTGTTGAGCTGGGTTTTGACCAGGTAGTCGTAGGCGCCGGCTTCAACGGCGCGCACGGCGATTGAGACATCATCGAGGCTGGTCAGCACCACTATGGGTATATGAGGCTGTGCCGAACGCACTCGGAATAAAGTATCAAGCTCCTGGCTGTCGGGAAGTACCAGATCGAGCAGCAGCAAATCTATGCCGCCACGGGCAAGTCGCGCCATGCCAGCGGCCAGACAGTCGACCTTTTCGAGCTTATGGCTGAGCTGCGACTCACCTTCGAGAAGCCTCTCGATAAGACGGGCGTGGATCGGATTGTCTTCGATCAACAGTAAATGAATGGTTTGATCTTGCATGGTCGGGCTCCTCATAATTATCGAATCATTGCCGCTCCAAACTAAGAAAACTCTGACTAATTCCGTTTTCGTCATTCCCACCTGCGCACACTAGTGTCCGGAATATTTGACGCCGTCATTCCTGCGTAGGCAGGAATCCTTAATGGCGACCAGCGGAACACCAAAACCAATGTGCGCAGTAGCCTATAAAGCTGTAAATCTGTAAATCTGTAAATCAGCGGGTTTTTCAACAGCATCAGTCGCATAAGCAACAGCACTGAAAATCTTCCTGGGTTCCTGCCTACGCAGGAAGGGCGGCTGACGTTTAAGTCTTACTGTGCCGAGCATGACTCAAGCTCCTTTATATTTCAGGATTAAGGCAAACAGCCTACATTTATTGCGGTCAGCAGTGCGCGCCGCCGTAAATCTATAATCCCTTGATTTTTATGGACTCCCGCCTACGCGGGAGTGACGAAAACAGAATGAATCAGAGTCTCCCTAATAAAGATGAATTTTCAGTGATTTATTGCAAGTTTGCGGACTAGTTCACCATGGCGGCCTCCAGTAAAGGCTTCAACTCGGCAATTTTTGCCTGAAGGGGAGCGATCGCTTTGCCAGCGGCTGCCAACTGGTTATCGCGGGACAGGTTTTCCAGCACCAGCGCCGCCGCGGCGGTTTTTTTGGCGCCGATAACATGGGCGGAACTTTTAAGGGTATGAGCCGCTCTGCGCAACTCCTGGGCGTCCTGCTTTGCCAGCGCCTGATCAATGGCTGCCATCAGATCAGGATATTGCTGCAGGAACATCTCAGTCAGTTCCCGCAGCAGTTGTTTGTCCCCTTCGAGCTGCTTCAGCGCTCCCTGCCAGTCGAGGTCGGCAAGCCGATCATCACTGACAGAAGCTGGCGGCGGTTGTCTTGCGTTGGCGTTGTCAGGATGGTTGTTCTCAAAAGATTCTCTGTCGGCCATGGCTTCCTCCTTCGCGGGTGCTGCCGCTGTGGGTTTTTCTGGCAGTGTTGCCGGTTTGGTGCTGGTCACTGCAGATATTGGCGGCACGGTTTCGACGGCGCGAAAGAGCTCCGCGGCGCGAAACGGCTTGGCAACATAGTTGTCCATCCCCGCCGCCATGCAGCGTTCTCGATCCTCCGTGGTTGCCCCCGCCGTCATTGCCACTATGGGAATGTGGCCGTTGGTTTCGCGCTCAAGTTCGCGAATTTTTCTGGTGGCGGTGAGGCCGTCCATGACGGGCATTTGCACATCCATCAACACCACGTCAAAGGTGCCGCTCTTGATAGCGGCAATAGCGTCTTCACCATTTTCCGCCAGTTCAACCTGATGGCCCCGTTTGACGAGAAGATCCGTCGCCACTTTCTGATTGATCACACCATCTTCAACCAGCAATACTTTTCTTGGCTGCAAATTTTCGGGCTTGCTTGCCTGTGGCGAGGTAGGGTCTTCCGCCGTGGCAACACCCAGCGCATCAGTGATGGCCACCAGCAACTCTGAATGTTTGACAGGTTTTAGTAAGGTGCGAGAAATATCTAACTGCCGCAAATAGTTTTCGTCCCCTGAAAATCCGGCGGAAGACAGGATCAAAATGCGTATTTTGGCGTTGTCTGGCTGGCTGCGAATTTTTTCAGCAAGCTCAAAGCCGTCCATGCCCGGCATCATGACGTCGAGAATGGCCATTGAAAATTCACTGTCTTGAGTGCGCTTTTCAGCAAGCAGCGCCAGTGCTTTCGCGGCGCTGTCCACAGTGGTTACCACCATGCCCCAGCTTGACATGATTTCCTCGAGAATCATTCGGTTGGTGCTGTTGTCATCCACAACCAGCACCCGTTTTCCCCTGAGATCCACGGAGGGTTGCGGTGTCTTCGCCCCTTGTCGAGAAAGCCTGAAGGTAATGGTAAAGGAAAAGGTGCTGCCCTTTCCGGGCTCGCTTGACACTTCCAGCTGGCCGCCCATTTTGCCAACCAGTTCCGATGCGATGGTCAAACCCAGCCCGGTGCCGCCGTACTGGCGGGTGGTTGTCGAGTCTGCCTGGCCAAAGGCTTCGAAAATTTTCTGGCGCTGCTCTTCAGAAATGCCAATGCCGGTATCGCGAACCTCAAACGCCAGACGAACTTTTTCGTCATCAATGGCTTCAGGTTTCATGTCGACAACAATTTCGCCCTTCTCGGTAAATTTGATGGCATTGCCAACCAGATTAACCACAACCTGCCTGAGCCGAACGGGGTCACCCAGCAGGTTGTCTGGTACCTCTGGGGGAATATGAAACGCGAGCTCCAGTTTTTTGTCATTGGCGCGCAGCGCCAGGGTTTGCAGAGTGTCGCCAAGAATTTCCCGCAGATTGAAAGGAATTTCCTCCAGCTCCAGCTTGCCCGCCTCGATTTTAGAAATATCGAGAATATCGTTGATCAGGCTCAGCAGGTTGTCCGCTGATTTGAGAATTATGGCAATATATTCCAGCTGTTGCTTCGTCAGTTCTGTGCTTTGAAGCAGCTCGGCGACGCCAATCACGCCATTTAGGGGGGTGCGAATTTCGTGGCTCATGGTGGATAAAAACCGGCTTTTCGCGTCGGTCATCATCACCAGTTTTTGGTTGGCTTTTTCCAGCGCCACACTATTATTTTTCAGCTGTAAATTTAGACGGTTTTTAATGCGGTAGCTGCGAAAGATCATGGCGATCAGGGTCAGCACCACCATCAGAGCAGCCGCAGCTGCAACGAGAATATACTGCTGGTATTCGATAGTGCTGACCTGTTTTGCGAGAATGTCATTTTTCGCGGCGATTAAATGTTCCTGTTTTTCCAGCTCTGTTTTTTGCTGGGCAATTAATGCCAGGTTTTCGGCAATTTTTTCGAAGACCTCTGCGATGGCAGCTTCTTTTTTTGCCAGTGCATCCTCGTTTTCAATGAGCCTGTTTTCGGTTTCAAGCAATTTCATATCCATTTCGGCCAGCTTGTTTTCCACAGCTGCCAGCTCCATTTCTTTTGCCTTCACTTGTTTGCTCTGTTGCTGAATTTTGTCCTCCTGTGCGGCAAGTAATTTTTCCTGGGTGTCCAGTTCCTCCTGCTGCTGGCGGGCAATGGCTTTTGCGTGAGCCAGTTCGGCTTCGGTTTCCCTGTAAATCAACGCCTTGTCGACCTCGGTGCCGCCAAACAAAAGTATTTCCTTAGATAGTTGCAAACCTGCGTCAATGACATTGCTGCGGTTAACTTCAAAGGTGAGAATGTTCTTGGCCGGGTGGGTAAAATTAATCATGACATTGTCTTGATCCTTGCTGCCGTCGGTAATTATCAGGGTATGACTTTGTCGCAATCTTTGCAGGATGTCCGCCAGGTTTGAATTCTCGGAGCCGGGCAATAGCAATACATGGGGAGGGTTGGTCTGGGGCAGTGAGTTGAATTCCCTGACCACCACAGACTTGCCCCGTATTTTTAATTTAGGCATCTCTATTTTGAGGACTTTGAGCAGCTGCCGATCGCGTCCGTAGAGGCCGAGGATCAATTGATCAGTCTGGGCTTCCCCAGGCCAGATTGTGTGTTCGAGAATGGCGGCGAGCAGCGATGCCTTGCCCTCTTCCGGGGTTACGGGTTTCGCCATTGCCGGGGCATATACCGCCAGGATTAAGCAGCAGCACAACAAAACCCGCAGCAGAGGGTAGAAGTGATGTAACGATGTACGGCGTCTCATTGCAAATGGGACGGCTAGGGAAGGGTAGCCTCAGAATGAAAGCGACCGCAAGCCCTCCTTCCCCGCGTCATTCTCCACACCAGTTTATGTATAGAATAGTGCACCGCATCCAGTTTGTTGGAAAAGTTGCGGGGTTTATTGTCGGCACCGGCAAGACGAGTCACCCTTGAGTGCGACCGGGATCGAAATAACGGCTCTGGCTGATGTGGGTCAATACGGCGAATTGCTCCTGGGGAGATGATTAATCTGTAATCCACAACAAGGTAACCCCGATGATTAATTATGTTCAAGGTGATATTTTTGAAAGCAAAGCGCAACTCATTGCCCAGGGTGTCGCGCCCAACGACAATTTTGGCCAGGGGTTGGCGTTGGCGCTGAGGGAGCGCTGGCCGGCAATGTACAAAGATTTCAGGCATTTTTGCCAAACCCAGCATCCCAAAAGTGGCGATCTGTGGACGTGGTCCGGTGCAGAGGGCGTTCGTATTGCCCATCTTTTCACCCAGGAAGCCGCCTATGGCCACGGTGAGAAACCCGGCAAAGCCACGGTTGCCCATGTCAATCACAGCCTGCGGGCGCTGCGTAAGGAAATAGAGAGAGAAGGCATCAAAAGTGTCGCCCTTCCTCGCCTCGCCACCGGTGTTGGTGGGCTGGACTGGAGTGAGGTCAAGCCGTTGATCGAATCTCAGCTGGGGGATCTGGAGGTGACTGTGGACGTCTACGAAACCTATATCCCCGCAGCAACGGGGACGGTTTAGGAAAACTCTGATTAACTCTGTTTTCGTCACTCCCGCATAGGCGCGCTGCTGTTTTGAATAAATGTAGGCTGTTTGCCTTACATCCTGGAATAGAAAGGAGTTTGAGTCATGTTCGGCACATTAAGACTTAAACGACAGCCGTCGTTCCTGCGTAGGCAGGAATCTGGAGAGGTTTTCAGTGCTGCCTCTTATGTTGCTAATGCTGTTGAAAAATCAGCGGATTTACAGCTTTATAGGCTACTGCGGGCATTTGTTTTGGTGTTCCGCTGGTCGCCATTAAGGATTCCTGTCTACGCAGGAATGACGGCGTGAAATATTCCGGACAGCAGTGCGCGTCGGCGGCAATGACATTAATCAGAGCTTTTTTAGAATTGCCAGAGCCTGGCAACACTGAGTCTGAAGATTCTTGATGGCAGGCAAGATCAGATTGCAACAACACTAATGGAGGTAAACCATGGAAACTCTTCCCCACAACTACAGGGTGACGGCCAAGGCCGGATTGCAGGGCGCGGTGGCGCTGCTCACCGAAGAAGGTGCCGAGCTGGCCTGCGCCGCGCCGGTGACTTTTGGCGGCGAGCCTGGCGGACAAAGCCCGGAATACCTGATTGCCGAGGCGGTGGCCGGTTGTTTTATTCTCACCTTCAGGGCAATCGCTGCCGCTTCCAAGCTGTCATGGCAAAGTCTTGACTGTGAGGTTGTCGGCACCCTCGACAAGGTTGAGCGCAAACTGCGGTTTAGCGGATTTACAGTGGCTGCGGTGCTCACCATCACAGTCCCGGACGACAAAGAGAAGGCGCTCAGTTTATTGACAAAAGCGGAGCAGAACTGTCTGATCAGCAACAGTCTGTCCTGCCCGGTTCATCTCCAGGGGCGCATTGAAATTTCACCCTAGACGCTGTGATGAGTGCGCCCCTAATATGAATACGCCCATACACAACAGTTTGAATATTCAAACCCTTAATAATCAGTGTTTCTGTATCAGTCTCGATGACGACGCACTGCGGGCGGCGCTGGAGTCGGAACTGGGTTCTCCTGGACTCTCCGCGCTGATCAAGGAGCGCTGTCCCTACCTGTTTTCGGCGCGGCCGCTGTTCGTCAGCGCCCAGCACAGGGATGCAATGGCGGCAATTATTGCCGCCGTCGAGTCTGTGGTGGCACTGCCCGCCTGGCGGGACATGGTACTTGCCCGGGCTGGCGCCATTGTCAGGGGGAAGCCGGGCGCCAAAGGGGTGTTTTTGGGGTATGACTTCCATGTCAATGAATCGCGGCTGGGGCTTATTGAAATCAACACCAATGCCGGTGGCGCCATGCTCAACGCCATTCTGGCGCGAGCCCAGCGCGCCTGCTGCCCCGAGGTGGCGGATGTGGTTCCCGCCCAAGCGGCAATCACGCGACTGGAAGAAGCGATGGTTGCCATGTTTCGCAATGAATGGCACTTGTCGGGACGGGATCGCCCCTTGGCGACTATTGCGATTGTCGATGAGGAGCCCAGGGAGC
This sequence comes from Porticoccaceae bacterium, assembly GCA_023228865.1. The sequence continues at coordinate 13,703 of JALOAH010000011.1, forward strand.
AGTATCTCTACCCCGAATTCATTCTGTTTCAACAGCTGTTCCAGCGCTGTGGCATCACGGCGGTGATTGCGGCTCCGGAAGAACTTGAGTTTGCTGGCGGCACCCTCTGGTATGGCGACAGGCAAATCGACCTGGTGTACAACCGCCTCACGGATTTCCTCCTCGAACAACCGGGCAATGCTGTGTTGCGCCAGGCGTATCTGGAACAGGCGATAGTGCTGACGCCCCATCCTCAGGCTCATGCGCTCTATGGGGACAAGCGCAATCTGGCGGTGCTCAGCGATGCCGGTGCCCTCGAAGCCCTGGGGGTGCCAGAAAACATTCGCCACCGGTTGCTGACGGGAATTCCCCACACGGAAATTGTCGACCCCCGCCATGCCGACAGGCTTTGGGCGCAGCGGCGCCAGCTCTTTTTTAAACCCGCATCCGGGTATGGCAGTCGCGCCGCCTATCGCGGCGAAAAACTCACCAAGCGGGTTTGGCAGCAGATTCTCGAAGGGGATTATGTGGCGCAGGATCTGGTTTTGCCCGGAGAGCGCGCCATCGGCGGTGGTGTCAGTGAAATGTTGAAATTTGACTTGCGCAACTACGTTTATGACGGCGCGGTGCAGTGGATAGCGGCGCGGTTGTACCAGGGGCAGACCACAAACTTCCGCACCCCCGGGGGTGGTTTTGCCCCTGTATATATTGCCTAGTCCGAATACTGTCCCCGCATTTCAGCCTGTACGGCGGCAATTTGAGCGTTAGCACCCCCTGAACACCAGGAGCTGGTTGTTGGCGGGCATGGCGTTGTCTGCTTGGAGGTTGAAGCCGATATCCTCGGCCAGGCGAATAATAGCCTCGCTGTCGCGAATGCCCTGGTGGGGAGCCTGGGATTTTAACCAGCCATCGAAAGCTGCATTGCTGGCGGTGGTAAATTTTCCGCCGTATTTGAACGGGCCGTAAATAACCAGGGTCGCCGGTTGCTGGGCGATGCGGCCAATGCCTTCAAACATGGCCACCACTGCACTCCAGGGCATGATATGGCAGGTATTGGCGGTGAAAAAACCGTCAAAGGTGGACGTGGGCCAGCGCCCGGTGACATCCAGGGTCAGTGGGCTGCGCAGGTTGTCAGCGGGGTATTCCTCGAGCCAGGCGTGGATGCCGGCGATATTTTCGCTTCGGTCGCTGGGCTGCCAGATGAGGTGGCTGAGGGCGGGGGCAAAAAACACGGCGTGTTGACCGGTGCCGCTGCCAATTTCCAGCACTTTGGTGGTGTTGGCAAAGACTGGCTCAAGAATTGTCAGGATGGGCTGGCAATTGTTGGCGCAGGCTTGGGAAAAAGGTTTGATGGCGGCCATTCAGTTGCTCGAATCCCGAGTAAAAACCCATTCGTTATAGCTGGACATGGCGGGGTTATAGCGGTAACCACCGTCGTCAAATTGTTTAAGATCTTCCGGGTTTTTGAGGCGGTGGCGAATAATATAGCCCGCCATCATGCCCCTGGCCTTTTTGGCATAGAAGCTGACGATTTTGTATTTGCCGCTTTTCCAGTCCTTGAATACCGGGGTAATCACCTCTGCCTGCAATTTTTTGACTTGAACCGCTTTGAAATATTCGTTGGAGGCCAGGTTGATGAGGGTGGCTTTTTTGTCATTGGCGAGAAGCGCATTGAGGGCGCTGGTAATCTGCTCCCCCCAGAATTCGTAGAGATTGCGACCTCTGCTGTTGGCAAATTGCGTGCCCATTTCCAGGCGGTAGGGTTGCATCAAATCCAGCGGCCGCAGCAGGCCGTAAAGTCCGGAGAGAATGCGCAGGTGATCCTGCGCCCATTCCAGTTCCTTCCGGGAGAGTGTCTCAGCTTCCAGCCCTGTATACACATCGCCTTTAAAGGCCAGCACAGCCTGTTTGGCGTTGCTCGGGGTAAAGGGCTGCGACCATTCCAGGTAGCGGCCAAAATTGAGGTCGCCGAGTTTGGCGCTGATGCCCATCAATTCCGACACCTGTGGCGGCGTCAGCTCGCGGAGTTCGTCGATGAGGGTTTGTGCCGCGTCGAGAAAATCCGGCATGGAAAACGCCGCCGTGGTTGGCGGCGTTTCATAGTCCAGGGTTTTGGCTGGCGAAATAACAATAATCATCGATAACCTCGCCGGCTTGGCCGGCGGTCATTGGCTTACCAGGTGAATTCCGCGCCAATATAGACGCCCCGTGGCTCGCCGGGAAAATAACGATCGCCGCCAAAGCTGGTGTAGTCCGCCCGTTCGGCATAGCGGCGATCAAACAGGTTGGTAATTCTGGCGCTGAGGGTCAGGTTCGCTGAAACAGCGGCGCGACCGCGCAGGTGAACAATATCGTGACCGGAATAGGCATTGAGGTTTTCCGGGTCGGTGTAATAGCTTCCCACATGCTGCCACTCCAGCTCAATACGGCTGGCTTCCAGGGGGTTCCAGCCCAGCAGCACTGTGCCGAAATGCCTGGGGGCGGTGTCGACATCATTGCCGTCAATATTGATTCCCGACAGAATTTCCCGGTAGGCGTATTCGTGGCGGGCTTCAGTGGCGGTCAGGGTCATATCCAGGGTTGGCGAGATCTGGTAATTGAGTGCCAGTTCGACGCCGTAGTGGCGGGTTTTGCCATCGCTGACGGTAAAGAAATCGACGTCGCGGAAAATCAGGTTGTCCTTTTCCATGGCATAGGCAACCAGTTCGTAGCGAAAATCGCCGCTGGTATTGCGCAAGCCGACTTCAATACTGTCGAGACGCTCGGAATCCAGATCCGCCACCTGCTGTTCCCGTTGCAGGCGGTAGAGCTCCACCGCCTGGGGTGCTCTGAAGCCCCTGGCGATATTGGCGAACACCAGGTCGGTTTCTGTGAGCTGGTATTGAATGCCCAGTTTGGGACTCCAGTTATGAAAATAGTCGACACTGTCCGCAGGTCTGGTGTAGCGGCAGCCGCCAAAACCGCAGGCTGTGCCATCCTCCCGGGTGCGGCCGTCGGGCATGCGGTTGTCGTAATCGTAGCGAACCATTTCATAGCGCAAGCCCAGGGATACATCCCAGCGCGGCTGTGGCTGCCAGTCCCACTGGACAAAGGGGCTGGCCTGAATGGCGTCGACATCGTAATCGTAGTGGTAGCCGAGGGGAATGGTTTCCCGCAGAAAGGCGGAGCCAGGGGTTGGTTGAGTCTGATACTGCTGCAGCCAGCCCCGCACCAGCTCCACATCGACGCCACTGGTGAGGCGGCTGGTGTCGGAATACTGATAAAAGGCCGTTTGCACGCCAGCACTGCGCTGACCATTTTCCTCAATAGGGGTGCCCGGTAAAAAGTGCTGGAAAAAAATCATGCTGCTGACGCGGGCATAGGGGGTTATGACCCAGCCCGGCTGTTCGCTGTTATCTTCAAAGCGACTCCACAGGCGCAGCGACCAGGCGTCTCTGTAGGCTTCCGGGTTGGCGTTGGTTTTGCTGAGGACGCGGTCTTTGTAGCTGTCGGAACCCTCAATGTAGCCTGCGGTTTCCTGGTTCAGGTTGGTCAGGGTCATGCCGGAGGTGATGGCCATGGCCGCGGTTTCCATGCGGTGGCGAAGGCTGAGTTTTTGTTGATCGACACCGGCATCGTTGCGGTAGCCGCCCTCGCTGCTGCCGGTAAAGGCCACAGCCAGGGTTTCGCTGCCGGAACTGAAGCCGAGGCGGCCATAATTGTTGGCGCCGCCTTCAAGGCTGAGGCGGGGGGCACTGTTAAAGGAGGCCGGTTCGAGAATATTGATGACCCCGTGAAGGGCGTTGGAACCAAAAAGGGCGCTGCCGGGGCCGCGTATTACTTCAATGCCTGCCGCCTGCTCGCTGTGGCTTTCAAAGAGTTCATTGACATTGCAAAAACCCGCCGGGCGCAGCGGAATACCGTCTTCCGCGATAAGAAAACTGCCGCAGGCGCCAGCGCCGGAGAGCACCGGCGAGCGAATGGCGGGAAGGTATTCCTGGCCGTTGTTGCGGTGGAGATTGACGCCGGGAAGACGGGACAGCGCCTCTTGAATATGAACGGCGCTAACCATATCGAGCTGGGAGGATTTGAGGGCGGAAATACTGCCGATAACGCTGTCTGAGGCCACGGGGATACGCAGTGCGGTAATGTTGATTTCCTGCAACTCTTCCCCGTTGACGCAAGCTGAAAAATATCCCGCCAGCACAGCGGCTATAAACTTGGGCGAACTGACTTTAGCCATGAAAATGCTTTAACTCCTTGCAGTCGATCTGTTTGTGGGGAATGTCCTGTTATTTTTGCGGTCAATTGTATAGATTGAAGGTCTGTGCCAAAACCTATTGTATTCTTGCTGCAGACGGGGATGGCGGCAGGCGATAGCAGCAATATGTACGGGCGGCGCGGCCTGGTTTTATATACCCCGGCGGATAAACTATGAACCCGAGTCGAAATTATACCCCAGAGCCAAAGGAGCTACAGCCATGTGGACGATCATAAAAAAACAAAAAATGCTTATTGTTGCCTGTATTGCCGTGCTGCTGTCCGGTTGTGCGGTCAATCCGGTGACCGGCAAGAAAGAATTATCCCTGATCTCTGCCGACCAGGAAGTCGCCATAGGCGCCAAAAATTATCAGCCCTCCCAGCAGGCGCAGGGCGGACGCTATTATATAGATCCGGAAATTCAGGCCTATGTCTCCCAGGTGGGAGGCAAGCTGGCGGCGGTCAGCGACCGCACCGGCCTGCCCTATGAATTTGTCGTGCTCAACAATCCTGTGCCTAATGCCTGGGCGCTGCCCGGCGGCAAAATTGCCATTAACTCGGGGCTGTTGGTGCATCTGGATGATGAAGCTCAGCTGGCCGCAGTGCTCGCCCACGAAATTGTTCACGCTGCGGCTCGCCATGGCGCCAGCCAGATGACCAAGGGAACCCTTTTTAATGTGGGCACCCAGATTGCCGGTATTGCCTCCCAGCAGGCCGGTTATGGCAGTCTTGGCGGCGTCGCCGCCCAGTTGGGTTCGGCAGCCTGGATGGCGCGCTATGGCCGCGATGACGAGTTGGAATCCGACGCCTACGGTATGGTTTATATGAGTCGGGCGGGCTATGACCCCTACGCGGCGGTTGAGCTGCAGGAAACCTTTGTCAAACTCAACAGCAATCGCCAGCAGGATTTTATCAGCGGTCTCTTTGCCAGCCACCCGCCCTCCCAGGAGCGGGTCAATCGCAATCGGGAAAAAGCGGCGGCGCTGGGCACGGGGGGCATTCGCAACAGGGATGTTTACCAGAAAAAAATTGCCCAGCTGAAAAAGGATCAACCCGCCTATGAGGCGGAACAAAACGCCGTCAAGGCGTTGAACGACAAAAAGCCCGATGAGGCTCTGGGTTATCTCGATGAGGCTGTGCGTGTACAGCCGCGGGATGCTTACGCCTGGGAGTTGCGCGGCCATGCCTGGGAAATGAAAGGGGACGAAGACAAGGCGCAGCAGGCGTTTACCACCGCCATCAGCAAAAATCCCGATTATTTCAGCCACTACCTCGCCAGGGGTGTGCTGCTTTACAAAAATGGCAAAAAAACTGCAGCCCGTCCCGATCTGCAAAAAAGCTATGACTTGCTGCCCACCAATACGGCGAGCTACTATCTGGGAGAAATGGCGTATAGCGCTGGCGACAACCAGAAAGCTCTGGGTTTTTACCAGCAGGCTGCTCGGTCTGACACCGCTCTGGGCAAAGACGCCCAACAGAAGATGGTACGTCTGGAACTTTCCCAGTCCCCCCACAAATATATTCCGGGGCAGGCCTATCTGGGCAAGGATGGTTATTTAAGAGTGGTTATTCAGAATCAAAGCGGCGTTGACGTCGGCGATGTGGTTATTGAGCTGGTTGAAATGCGCAGCGCCTTTGCCGTTGCTGGCAAACGTCAGATTCAAGGGCCGGCAATACTGGGCGCCGGGCAAAAGTGGACGGTCAATACGGGGATTGGCCCCTTTGCCGATGTTAACGATGCCAACCGATTCCGTGTCCAGGTTATTTCTGCCAAGGTGCGCTAAGGCTTCAATTATTGCTGTTTAGGGGGCAGAAACGTGTCCGTTGCCGAAATATTAAAACAGAGGGTTTCAATCAGAGCTTTTTTGCCAGAACCCGTGCCCAAAAGCATACTCGAAGAAATTCTTGTTCTGGCGCTAAAGGCGCCGTCAAATTGCAATGTGCAGCCGTGGAATGTTTATGTGGTGTCTGGTCAGGCATGCAAAAATCTTGCTCGGGAACTGGTTGCAGTGGCGGACAGCGGGCAGGCGCCGAATCCGGATTTTCCATGGCAGGGTGTTTATGAGGGCGCGCTTCGCGAGCGTCAAATCGGCGCTGCTCAGGCCCTCTATGGCGTTCTTGGCATCGACCGCAAGGATCGGGAGGCGAGAAAGCAGGCGATGCTGAAGAATTATGAATTTTTCGGCGCCCCCCACGCCATGTTTTTTGTCATGGAAAAATCCCTGCAGATAAATGGTGCTGTGGATTTGGGTATCTTTGCCCAGACAGTCGCCTTGTTGATGGCGGAGTGTGGCATTGATAGCTGCATGCAGGGCGCGCTGGGTCAGTTTCCCGATCCGGTACACGCTTATTTAGGGATACCAGAGAGCCAGGGAGTGCTTTTTGGTATGAGCTTTGGCTACAGTGATAATGATCATCCCGCCAATGCAACCAGAACCCTGAGAGAGCCCCTGGGTGCATTGGTTAAATTCGTCGATTAACTGTTGTCGGAAAAAACAGCTTCGGGGAAGGTGTAACCCGTGACAAGCTGCTACCGAGAATTATCGACACGCCTTTTATGGCGTTACAAAATCTGGATTTCAGCGTACTTTGCTGCAATCTGTGTGTGACACATACTTTGGAGAGTCGGTCGTCCATTATCCTTTTGTGGGTATTGAGCAGTGCATCACTTCCACCCGCAGTGCCTTTAGCACATCGTTGCGAGTCACCAATCCCACCAGCTTGCCCTCTTCCACCACGGGATAGACCTTGGGTTTGTCGCGCCCCATGGTGCGAGCCAGGTCTATCACTGAATCTTTTGGAGTCAAACACAGGGGGTTGCGGCTCATGACCTCATCCACGGAGGGGTTGCCTTCGCAGAAGTAACTGGTTTCCAGCATGCTGTGAATACAATCCTGTTCGGAGATAAAACCCACCACATGGCGGTTGTCGTCGATAACGGGCATCCCCGTGGTTTTGTGCTTGGTGAGCATTTCCACCACATCAATCAGCAGCTGGCCTGCGCGAGCATACACCGGTTCGTGTTGCATGATTTCTTCAATCGTATGTTTGGGCATTGTGACTACCTCTGCGGCAATTGCGGCCGTGATACCTGTTAATGTCTTGAAGATAGCTCCTTTAACGGGCAATTGCTAACGGAAAATAGGGTTTTGCCGCAGTGTTCCTGTCACTACCTCTTTAAGGGTATGCAAAGAAGAATATTGACCGGTTTTGGTGTTGCATTTGGTGACATTGTTAGCCAGGAAATTGCACCAGTTGCGGGATTTTTCACGCCGAGAGCGGGCGCTTTGAGCTCGGCTGGGTGTTCAAGGCGCCCGCTCTCGGGTATTGGCTAGAGGTAGGAACAGATGTAATCAGTCACCTGGTGAACTGCCAATTGGAATTTGGCATTGCCGGGAACGTTGAAAGACTGGCCGCCGCGAATTTCCTGCCACTCGTCAGCGCCTGGAAGTTTCACCAGCAGATAGCCGGCGGTGATTTCCATCAGTTCCGGCTGGGCGGTGCCAAATTCATATTCCCCCGGCAGCATAATGCCCAGGGTCTTAATGGCGCCGTCGCTAAATTCCACAGTGCGGCTGGTGACCTTGCCATCAAAATAAACATTGGCGGCTTTGGTGATGCTGACGTTGGTAAACTTGTCCATGGTTCTCCTGGGTGATGGTTGAATGATAAAAACGGATTGCGGCAAGCAGATTCTAGCCTGAATGGCACTGACTTAGGCAGTTATTCCCGCGTAGGCGGGAATAACGAAAATCCTGGCTTTGGCGCTAACTCAGCGCCATTCGATTCCAGTCTGAATTTTTGTGCTGGAATTCTGAGTTCGCCAGCCCCCTAGGGTTTGGTGTCTGCAAACAGACCCTGAACGGCGTGTTTGTACTGGCGATAGATCTCCTCACCGTTGCTGACGGTAATGCCGAGATCCCGCAGCAGGCCGTCCTCGAGGCCGTAAATCCAGCCGTGAACGGAGAGTTTCTGACCCCGATCCCAGGCGTCCTGAACCACTGTGGTCTGGCAGACGCTAAACGCCTGCTCAACCACATTGATTTCGCAAACCTTGTCGCAGAGGGCGTGGTGGTCGCTGATATGTTCCAGCTGTTTGTAGTGTTTGTTCTGGGCGTCCTGAACATGGCGCAACCAGTTGTCGATGAGGCCAAGCTTGTCATTGCGCACAGCGGCGTGGACGCCGCCACAGCCGTAGTGGCCGACGACGAAAATATGTTTTACTTTCAGATAATCAACGGCAAACTGGAGAACTGACAGGCAATTGAGGTCTGAGTGCACGACAACATTGGCGACATTGCGGTGAACAAAGAGCTCGCCGGGAAGCATGCCGAGAATCTCGTTGGCGGGAACCCGACTGTCGGCACAGCCTATCCACAGATACTCTGGGCTTTGTTGCTCGGAAAGTTTTTGGAAAAAGTCGGGGATTTTGTCGGTAATCGACGCAACCCAGGCGCGGTTTTTGGCAAAAAGCTCGTCCATTCTCTGCTCCTGCTGACATTGTTGTTGCGAACCCAGAACCTGGGCGACTAACCCAGAGTTGCACCAGTACACTCTCAGGTTCGAGTTTTGTACTGGCAGAGCAGGCGTAAAGGTAATTGCAGTTTGGTAACAGTTTACGACCAGCGACATTTGCCTGTTTTTCACTGGCTCTCGCCCGATTTGAGCGCGAAAATTCCGGCAGCTGGTGTAATTTCCGGGCTAAGAGTAAAAGGCTTTTCTGAAAATATCAATTGCAATATTCAGTCTAGCCCTTCCATGAGTGTTGACAGGCTCTCGCCTCAATCTGACCCGGTTTCGAATTGTTCCCCTTGCCCTTTATAATGCGCCCCTAACCAACAACAACCAAGCGCGACCCCATGGCATTTCTTCACTGTTTCAGCAGGAGTATCGACCGAATTACCGAACTCAGCGGCACCCTGGTTTCCTGGCTCTCCCTGGTGCTTATTATCAATACGGTGATTGTGGTGGCGATGCGCTATTTTTTCGGCGGTGGCTCCATTGCCTTGCAGGAGACGATGACCTACATCCACGCGTCCCTGTTTATGCTGGCGATGGCCTTTACCCTGAAGCGGGGAGGTCATGTGCGGGTGGATGTTTTCTATCGACAGTTCAGTCCAAAAACCCAGGCTCTTGTCGACGCCGCGGGCACCCTGGTTTTTCTCCTCCCGGTGAGTGTGCTGATTTTCGCCATGTCCCTCGATTATGTGGTTAGCAGTTGGGAAATTCGTGAAGTTTCTACCGAAAGCACGGGGTTGCAGCTGGTTTACCTGCTCAAGTCGCTGCTACTGGTGCTGCCCCTTGCTCTGATTTTTCAGGGGTTGGCCGAATTCATCAAAAACCTGCTGTTTTTTCTCGGCAGAGGTGATTCCCACAGCGAAGACAAGGTGGAGTTGCTCTGATGGCCGAGTTTATTCCCCTGTTGATGTTTGCCGCTGTCTGCCTGTGTCTGCTGGCAGGTTATCCCGTTGCCTTTACCCTGAGCGGTGTCGCCCTCGCATTTGCCGGTATCGGCATGGCAACCGGCCACTTTGATATGGCTTTTCTCCACGCCCTGCCCAACCGGCTCTATGGCACCATGGTCAATACCACGCTAATTGCTGTGCCCCTGTTCGTTTTTATGGGCGTGATGCTTGAAAAATCACGGCTGGCGGAAGAGCTGCTGGAAAACATGAGCAAGCTGTTCGGTGCTCTCAGAGGCGGCCTAGGGATGTCCGTTGTTCTGGTGGGAGCCCTGCTGGCGGCGAGTACCGGCATTGTCGGTGCAACGGTGGTCACCATGGGGTTGATGTCTCTGCCCAGTTTAATCAGAAAAGGGTACTCCCCGGCATTGGCGACGGGAACCATTTGTGCCACTGGCACTCTCGGGCAGATTATTCCGCCCTCCATTGTGCTTGTGCTGTTGGGAGATATTCTTTCCACCGCCTACCAGCAAGCCCAGCTCGGTATGGGCATTTTCACCCCAGATACGGTTTCCATTGGCGATCTTTTTGTCGGCGCCATAGTGCCCGGGCTGCTGCTGGTGGTGTTTTATCTCCTCTATATTTACGGCTATGCCCTGTTTCGCCCTGACAAGGCTCCGGCAGAACCGTCGGGGGAAAAACCGCCTCTTGGGAAAATATTGGCGCCGTTGCTGCCCCCCATTGTGTTAATTTTCGCCGTACTTGGCTCCATCATTTCCGGGGTGGCCACTCCCACCGAGGCTGCAGGGGTGGGAGCCCTGGGAGCAATCCTGCTCGCTCTGGTGAAGCGCCAGCTCAACCTGGAGCGTTTGCGCGAAGTGATGTCTTCCACCACCGAAGTCACCGCCATGGTGTTTATGATTCTTATCGGCGCCGCTGTTTTTTCCCTGGTATTTCGCGGCTTTGGTGGCGAAGAACTGGTTTCCGATCTGTTGACGCAAATTCCCGGCGGCATCGTTGGTGCAACCCTGGCGGTGATGCTGATTATTTTTGTGCTGGGGTTTATTCTCGACTTTATTGAGATCACCTTTGTGGTGGTGCCTATAGTGGCACCGGCGCTGCTGGCAATGGGTGTGGATCCGGTGTGGCTGGGTATTATGATTGCCATCAACCTGCAGACATCTTTTCTGACACCACCCTTTGGCTTCGCCCTGTTTTATTTGCGTGGTGTTGCGCCACCCACGGTGCTGACTTCGGATATTTATCGCGGAGTAGTACCCTTTATCGCCCTGCAGCTGGCATTATTGGCGCTTCTGGCGCTGTGGCCGGAGCTGGTCACCTGGCTACCCGAAAAACTCTTGGCGTGAACAGACCCAGTACACTAGATTAAGGATGCAAACGTGACTTCATCAATACATATGCGAGCGGCGCCCAACGGTGATCTGGCCTTACAGGTTCTCGCCCTGCCCAAGGACACCAACGCCTACGGTGATATTTACGGCGGCTGGGTGCTGTCGCAAATGGATCTGGCGGGCATGGTTCTGGCCAGGAGAACCTCTGGCGGCAAGGTGGCCACCGTCGCTGTCGGCGGCATGGGTTTCCTGAGACCGGTGCCTGTGGGCGCGGTGGTCAGCTGCTACGCCAGCCTTATCGAAACAGGCCGCACATCCATGCATATCGCTGTAGAGGTGTGGATTGAGTCCGAGGTTCTCGACGAGCCGGCAAAGGTTTCTGAGGGGGATTTCTGGTATGTGGCCATTACTGAGGATGGCAAAACCAGACCCCTGAAAAAAAGCTGATCTCCTGCGACTTTCTTTGCAGTTTGTTGCGGCGGCGGTTACTCCGAAACGTAGAGTCGGAATGAAACCGCTTCCCTGCCCGGATCGATAATTTCCAGCTCCAGTTTTACCGGTTGGTTGCTGGGCATCATGGCGGCGCCGCGGAGTTCGCCGTGAAGATATTCTCGGGGTTGAAAGCTGCGTTTCGCCACGGTGGTGCCCTGAAGATCTTCAAAGAGCAGTGTCAGATTTGGGAAGGGTTGCGCGAAGCTGGCATTGTTAATAATTACAGCGTCAACGAACAGGGCGTTAGCTACCCTGGGGTGGGTGCGCACAACCAGATCGCTACTGGCGATTTTGCTCAGATCACGGTTGGCTTTGAGAGGGCAATTGAGGGTGGCGCACAGCCATTTTGTCATCGGCCACAGGGTCGACCTCGAGTCTATCAGCGAGCTGTTGAAATAGAGCAGCTGTCCTCCTAAAAACAACAGTGCCAGGGCTGATGCCCCGTACCAGAGCCAGCCAGAGGGTTTTGGCGACGTCCTTGAATGTGAGCCGCTGCCGGATTGTTGTTCCGTGTCCTCGCCGATGAGCGCGCCAATGGCTGGCTGCCAGCGCGCCATGTCTTCTGTGTTGACGGCGAGAATGTTGTCGTCCTGATGTTGGTCAGCCTCAATGCCGCGGGAGTCGGGAGCCGCTGATTTTTTGCCTGGCGTGGCGGCAGCGGACGGTTGCCGGGAGGTGACAGGTTCTGATGCCCCATTCGCTGTTTGCGCCGCAGTGCTCTGGGGTGAGGACTTTTTTATTTCCGGTGCGGGCGGCTCTTTAACGATGGAAAGTTTTGGCGAAGGGGGCTTTTCTTGCGGAGTTTCTTCAAGGAGGGCAAGGTCAAAATTGTCATCTATGTAGAAATCGTCGCCATCTTTCCAGCTGCTGACGCTGGCGGCATCTGGCTGTGGCTTGTTGTGGTCTTTCCCCGCAGGCGGGGTGGGATTGTCCAGGAACTCTTCGAGATTTGCCTGGCCGTTAAACGCCTTGAAACAGAGGCCGCAACGCACCATGCCTTTGGCCGCGCCGAGCTGGCTTGCGGATACCCTGAAAGCCACTCGGCAATGGGGGCAGCGGGTTTTAAGTGCGGTTGTCACAAAATGGCCTTCCCCAGCGCTGTATTGACGGGATATTACACCAGCTTGGTGGCATTTAACCGTGCCCAGTCCTCAATCAGGGTGACAGGGGAAAATTCGAAACTGGGATAAGCGGCGCTGACAGCCCCTGTCTGCGCCCCCATGATGCCGGAAAGGCACAGCTGGCCGCCGACTTTGGTGAGGCCGCCAATGGTGCCGGCGAGGGTGATCAGCGGTGCGGCGAGGATGTTGGCGACCACAATATCTGCGCTGGTTTCTGGCGTATCCTGCGGCAGGCAGGTGATCAGGCGGTCATCGCTGAGGCCGTTGCGGGCGAGATTGTCCCTGGTGGCGAGCAGCGCCTGGGGGTCGTTGTCAATGGCGACAACTCGGTCTGCACCCAGGAGCAAAGCGGCAATGCCGAGAATGCCCGAGCCGCAGCCGTAATCCACCACAGCTTTGCCGTTCAGATCCATGCTGTCGAGCCATTGCAGGCAGAGAAAGGTGGTGGGGTGGGTGCCGGAGCCAAAGGCGAGCCCCGGATCCAGCGCCAGGTTGATGGCGTTGGGGTTCGGCGGTTCGCGCCAGCTCGGGCATATCCACAAGCGCTCGCCGCAGCGAATGGGTTCAAAGTGCTCCATCCACAGACGCTCCCAGGGCTGGTCTTCGAGGACTTCCCAGTGCAGTTGCTGGTGCGAAATGCCCTGGGAAGCCGCAAGCTGGCTGTTGACAGCCTGTTGATCGACATCGACGTCGTAAAGCGCCGTTACGCGAACCCTGTCCCAAAGTGGCGTTTCGCCGACCCCCGGCTCGAGAATGGGGGTGTCGGCGTCGTCGCTGAGGGTGACAGACACCGCGCCGCTGGCGAGCATGGCGTCTTCAAGGCTCTCTGCGGAGGCGCGCTGGGTGACCGTGTGAAGTTGCAGCCAGGGCATCAGAGACCTAATTTTTTCTCGAGGTAGTGAATATTGACACCGCCCCGCTTGAAGCCTTCATCGATGACCAGATCCCGCTGCATGTCCGTGTTGGTTTTGATACCTTCGATAAAAAGCTCGTCGAGGGCGTTGCGCATGCGGGTGAGTGCGGCTTCCCGGTTGATGCCATAGGTAATGATTTTCGCGATCAGGGAGTCGTAGTAGGGCGGTACCGAGTAGCCGGAATACAGGTGGGAGTCCACGCGCACACCATTGCCGCCGGGGGGGTGGTAATTGGTGACCTTGCCGGGGCAGGGCATAAAGGTGCGCGGGTCTTCCGCGTTGATGCGGCATTCAAAGGCGTGGCCGCGGAAAATAATGTCTTCCTGCTTGAAGCTCAGGGGTTTGCCGCTGGCGATAAGCAACTGTTCCTTGACGATATCCACGCCGGTAATCATTTCCGACACCGGATGTTCCACCTGAACACGGGTATTCATTTCAATAAAATAAAAATTGCCATCTTCATAGAGAAACTCAAAGGTGCCGGCGCCGCGATAGCCTATGTCGATGCAGGCTTTGACGCAGGAGTCAAAGACGCCCTGGCGAACATCGTCGGGAATTCCAGGGGCTGGCGCCTCTTCAAGCACCTTTTGGTGGCGGCGCTGCAGGGAGCAGTCGCGGTCGCCGAGATGAATGGCATGACCCTGGCCGTCGGCGAGCACCTGAACTTCCACGTGGCGGGGGTTTTCGAGGAATTTTTCCATGTAAACCGTGGCGTCGCCAAAGGCAGCCTTGGCCTCAGATTGGGTAATACTGATGGATTTGAGAAGGTGAGCCTCGCTGTGCACCACCCGCATACCGCGCCCGCCGCCGCCGGCTGCGGCCTTGATGATCACCGGATAGCCGATTTGCTTGGCAATTTTCCTGGTCTGGTCGGCGTCGTCGGTGATGGGGCCGTTGGAGCCGGGTACCGTGGGAACCCCGGCCTTGCGCATGGCGTCAATGGCGCAGACTTTGTCACCCATCATGCGAATGACCTCGGGGGTGGGGCCGATAAAGGTAAAACCGCTGCGTTCCACCATTTCGGCAAAATCGGCATTTTCAGCCAGAAAGCCGTAGCCGGGGTGTACACCCACAGAGTCGGTAATCTCCATGGCGCTGATAATGGCGGGAATGTTGAGGTAGCTTTCTGTGGATGAATTCGGGCCGATGCAGATGCTTTCGTCGGCGAGGCGCACATGTTTGAGATCGGCATCCGCTTTTGAATGTACGGCAACCGTGCGAATGCCCAGCTCTTTACAGGCGCGGAGAATTCGCAGGGCAATTTCGCCCCTGTTTGCGATAAGAACTTTGTCCAGCATGGTAAATGCCTGTTGTTGTAGGTTTGAGGACTAAATAATGGTAACCATGGGTTGGTCGAATTCCACCGGTTCACCGTCGTTGACAAGAATGGCGCCGATGGTGCCGGACTTGTCCGCTTCGATTTGGTTCATCATCTTCATGGCTTCAACAATGCAGAGGACATCGCCCACGTTGACCTTTTGGCCGACCTCAATAAAGGTGGGGGAGCCCGGCGATGGCGACCTGTAGAAGGTGCCGACCATGGGGGATCTGACAATATGGCCGGCGGGTTCTGCCGGGGCGCTGGCTTCCGTGGGTGCCGGCGCTGGCGCAGCCGTTGGCGCCGGAGCTGGAGCCTGGGCGTACTGCTGGGGCGCTGCCATATACATGGGTTGCGGGCTGTTGCTGAAGCCGGCGCGGCTGATGCGCACAGACTCTTCGCCCTCCTTGATTTCGATTTCGCCGATATTGGACTCTTCGAGCAATTCAATGAGTTTCTTTATTTTGCGGATATCCATGAGCTGATTCCTGGGTAATAGGTGATAGTGACGTTAAAAAATTCCGGGTTTGTCAGGGTTCAATGGTGTTTAAGCTGTTTCAGCGCTGCCGTCAGCGCCAGCTCGTAACCTAGGGCGCCAAGTCCGCAAATAACGCCTTGGGCGATATCGGAAAAGTAGGACTTGTGGCGAAAACTCTCGCGGGCGTGAACATTTGACAAGTGAACTTCAATAAAGGGTATATCGCTGGCGAGAATGGCGTCGCGAAGGGCGATGCTGGTGTGGGTAAACGCCGCAGGATTAAAAATAATAAAATTGACGCCTTCGCGGCGGGCATCGTGGATGCGTTCGATAAGTTCGTATTCGGCATTGCTTTGCAGGGACAGAAAATGGTGCCCCGCCGCCATGCAGATTTCCTGAAGGTTCTGGTCTATATCGCCGAGGGTGGTGCTGCCGTAGATGCCGGGCTCCCGGCTGCCGAGCAGGTTCAGGTTGGGGCCGTGTAAAACGAGAATAGTAGCCATAGCCTTGGGGTCGCTGTTGATCGATGGTTGGAGTCTGCCGCAAAAATACAATGATGTCCAACAGAATAGTCTTTTTGGCGACGTTGCCCACACAATGCCTGTATTTGGTTGGATTTTCCGGGCAAAAACAAATTTTGGCAGCACTCGTTTTTAACGTATTGGCGACGTTGGCGGCCAGTTGCTGTTGCAATGGCCGCTGTTTTGCTGGAGTTGGGCAAAAATGAGAAATTTTGCAGCTATCTTGGCGGTATTTGGCGGTTATATGCCGACTAATTCAGGGTTTCCTGCTGTTGTTCTCTATTGAGAGCTCGAATTACCGTTTGCGTGCTGAGTATTTGTGGCAGCACCTGCGGCTGGCGTGCGCCGGCCGGGTAGTAGAGATAAAGGGGCACCCCGTTGCGGCCGTTGGCATTGAGCAGCGCGGTGATTTCCCCGTCGTAATTTGTCCAGTCGCCCTTGAGGTAGACGATATTGCGGTTGCGCAGGGTTTCCGCAAACTCCTTCGAACTCAGGGCGATTTTTTCATTGGCCAGGCAGGTCAGGCACCAGTCGGCGGTGAGGTTGATAAACACGGAACGATTATTTTCAAGCAATTCGGACAGCCTCTTTTCGCTGTAGGGCTCCCAGAGTTGCGGCGATTTTTCCCTGGACAACTGCTGCGCGGGAAGAAGCAGGGCGGCAATGGCAGTTGCCACGGCGATGCCTTTGAGCACAGGGCGCGCCCTGTGGCGGGTCTGATTGCCAAGCCAGATGGCAAAACTCAGCAATACTAGCCCCGCCAGCACCGCAACCAGGGTGTCGGCATCGGTCTGGTGACCCAGTATCCACAGCAGCCACAGGCAGGTGAGGTAGAGGGGGAAGGCGAGAAATTCCTTGAGTGTTTCCATCCAGGCGCCGGGTTTGGGCAGTTTTTTCAATAATCCGGGCGCCCAGGTGAGCACCACAAAGGGCAATGCCATGCCGAGGCCGAGAAAGGCAAAGATGAGCAGGGCGATGGCGGTGGGCTGGGTGAGGGCAAAGCCCAATGCCGTGCCCATGAACGGGGCGGAGCAGGGGCTGGCGACAACGGTTGCGAGCACGCCGGTGAGAAAAGAGTGCTGCAACCCGCTGCCGCCGGATGCGGCTTGCCCCAGGTTCATCAGCCGGGAACCGGCGGTAAAAAAACCGGAAAAACTCAGACCCATAATAAAAAACAGGTAGGTGAGGGCGATAATAAATGCCGGGGACTGGAGTTGGAATCCCCAGCCCAGGGCTTCGCCGCCAGCGCGCAAAACCGTCAACAACAGGGCGACGGCGACAAAGGTGATAACAACGCCGAGGGTATAGGCAAAACCGTGAATATGACGGCGGTGGGGAGACAGCTGGGAGCTTGTCAGGCTCAGCACCTTGATGGACAAAACCGGAAAAACACAGGGCATGAGGTTGAGCAGAAGGCCGCCAAGGGCGGCAAACAGTAAAATCAATGGCAGTGCACTGGCCTGGGTTTGAGTTTTGGAATTTGTCGCCGTTGCCAGGGGTTGGTCGCTGATTTCAGGGGTGCCGCCCTGGGCGCTGAACTTGATGTACTGGCTTCGCGGTGGATAACAGAGTCCGGCGTCGGCGCAGGCCTGGGACTCCACAGTGACAATAAGATCGCCCGTCAGCCCGGGCAGTTCGGCGCTGACGGTGGTGGCGTCATAGTAAACCACCAGCTCTTTTTCGTAGTAGTCGTCGTAGCGCAGGGTGCCTGGCAGAAAGTGTTGTGAAAGGCTGATGTCCATGCCCTGGGGATTGGCAAGGCGGGTTTTAAATTGTTGTTGGTAGAGGTAGTAACCTGGGGCAATCAACCATTCCAGCACCAGGGTATTGCCCTCGATGCGGGGGTGGAGCTGGTAGGCCTGGGCGACGGGCAGAAAATCGTTGTCATTGGTGGCGGTGAGCGGTGCTGAATTGCCAAACTTCAGGGTGTCGGCCGCAGTGGTGGCGGCAAAAAAGGCGAGAAAGCCGCTAAGCAACCAGCTGGCCAGCCAGGGGGAAAGATGTTTCACCAGGGTCATTCCTTATTTCAGTGCCGGGGAGGAAGCGATAGCCATTGTAAAGGTTCCTGCGGCTCCCTGCAGAGTCCATCAACCCCGATAGAGGGAGAAAGCGCCACTTTTTTGAGCTTTTTTCCATGTTATAGTTCCTGCTGATGATTGACTTCGCCCCCCATGTTTTTGCCGTGAGACCTGTTATGAAACTGCCAAGGGTTTTTTTTCTGATGTCGCTGCTGAGTGCTGGCACTGTTGCCGCTGATATCACCATTAGTGATGGCCGCATACGGGAGACCATTCCAGGGCAGAATGTGGGTGTCGGTTATCTCCGTATAGTCAACGGCGGCGAGCAAAACTGCGTGCTGGGCGCGGTCAGCTCTGCCGCCGCGGCAAAGGTCGAGGTTCACGAACACCGGCATGAGGGCGGCAAGATGTCGATGCGCGAGGTTGTCAATCTCCAGGTGGATGCCTCAGCCACAGTGGTGTTTGAACCTGGTGGCTATCACCTTATGCTGTTGAACCTGGCGCAGCCACTGACCAGGGGTGGCTCGGTAACGGTGGCTTTTGATTTTGGTGACTGCGGCCTGATCACAGAGGTCTTTCCCGTTGTCGCCATTGGCAATTAGTTTGGCGCATACAACGGGCGGCGTGTTTTTTTGATATAAGAGTGCAATCAATTCGGGATGAAAATATGATGGAATCTGACGTTGGCATGAATCGGGGCGCTGGCAAAAACCGCATCCTGTTGGGGTTGGCTCTGGCGTTGGCGGCGGTCTTATTGATTACCCTTGTCGTCGGCTGGCTGTGGAGCGCAGAGCCCGAGCTGGTGGATACCGAAAGCCAGGTTGTCAGCGAGGGGCGCGGCGCCAGAATTGTCGGCGTGACAACCACGGTCTCCCTTATCAATGTCGCCGAGACACTGCTCGACAAGCGCGGCGGCTACCTGAGCAACGATATGCTGCCTCCGGGAGCATGGCTGGACAATATTCCCAACTGGGAGTACGGCGTCCTTATTCAGGTGCGCGACCTGTCCAAGGCGATGCGCGATCGTTTCAGTCGCTCCCAGTCCCAGTCCACCGAAGATCCTGACCTCTCCCTGGCGGAACCCAGATTTAACTTTGATAACGACAGCTGGATACTGCCGGATACGGAATCCGAGTACCGCCAGGGCATCAAGTATCTCAACGCTTACCTAACTCGCCTCGCCGACGACGACGAATACAACGCCCAGTTCTACGCCCGCGCCGACAACCTGCGCTACTGGTTGCAGACCGTGGAATCCCGCCTCGGCAGCCTGTCCCAGCGCCTCAGCGCCAGTGTCGGCCAGCGCCGTCTGAACACGGATCTCGCCGGAGAAATGGGTAGTCAACAGTCCACGTCAACGCCCCAGGAAGTGATCGTCAAAACCCCGTGGACAGAGCTGGACGACGTTTTTTACGAAGCCCGCGGCACCACCTGGGCACTGATCCATTTCCTTCGCGCCATTGAAAAAGACTTTGATTCTGTGCTTGAAAAGAAAAACGCCAAAGTCAGTTTGCAACAGATTATCAGAGAGCTGGAGGCCACCCAGGAACCCCTGGGCAGCCCCCTGATTCTCAATGGTTCGGGGTTTGGCTTTCTCGCCAACCATTCATTGACCATGGCGTCCTATATCAGCAGAGCCAATGCCGCGATTATCGACATGCGCGAGTTATTGTCACAGGGGTAAGAATTCTGTCAATGAATGGTGCTGACCTAAGTCCGACAGGCGCCAGGGGTCGAGGCAATAACATGAGATACTGTGGCATTTCCTGTGTTACGGAGGCGTTGCATGGCCACAGATAACCCCGTCGCTGTGGTTGCGCCGGCATTTTCCGCAGAGCACCTGCACGCCATGGCAAATAGCCTGGATTACGGCGTCGCCATTATCAGTGCCGATTTCACCATCAACTTTGTCAATAACTGGCTGGCGAAAAAAACCGGTATTTTGCCCGCCGAGGCAGTGACCAAAAACCTCTTCGAGCTTTTTCCAAGCATCAGGCAAACCACCTTTTTACGGCAGTTCAACAAATGCCTGCAAGGGCAGGGAGAGGGGTTTCAATGGAGCAAGGCACTATTTCCTAGCGCGATTGCCCTGGTTGAAAAGATTTTCGAGCAGACCGCGCCAGGGTCGCACATCGATCGCGTCATTTGCAGGCTCGGCGGCGGCGACCAGGTTTACGGCTGGCTGGAAGTGTTCCCCGAAGAGCGCGGCCAGCGACTGGCGCCGACCGGTGACAATGGCCGCGGTGTTGCGCCAGCTGCGAGTGCCGCTTTCCAGAAAACCTTTGTGGCGCGTCTGTCCAGTGAGCGCCTGGGGTTGATCAGCGTCGACAGTTACGGCTTTATAACCCTGATCAATGAGGCCCTGCTTGAACTGGTGGGATTTGACGAGTCTGATCTCATTAACAAACCGCTGCGTGTTCTGTTTCCCCAGATTGCCGATCTTGTCAGCGGTGAAAACTACCGCACCGCCATTGAGGCCGTCATGGCCAGCAACAGCGACAGCTATCTGGAGGCGGTTTCCGTCGATGGCGCACAAATTAAATTTGAGATTGCTGTTTTTGACAGCATCGCCGCAAAGAACCATCTGATTCTCTGCTGTCAGGATGTCACCCGCGCCAATGGCTTGTTCGACGCCCTTCAGCGCCAGCGGGAATTGCTCAGCACCATCTTCAGCCATGTCGCCGACGCCATTCTCGTCGTCGACAGTCGCGGTTGCATCGAAAACCTCAATCCCGTCGCCGAGCAGATGTTGGGGCTTGGCCATCGCCGCCACGCCAATACCTATATAGACGATGTCCTCAGGCTCAGGGACGACAACGATAATGATGTTTTTCCCTTCGTAGAAGCCATTAACCGCGAGCGCACCATCAATATCATTAGCGGCGTGCACCTGCGCTTGCTCACCGGCGTCGATGTTCCGGTGATGGTGTCTGCCACACCCAGCCGGGACAAGAACAACCATGTTATCGGCTGCGTCATTGTGATGCGCGCTGTCAGCGAGTCCCGGCAGATTTCCAACCGCCTGAGCTGGCATGAAAGCCACGACCCTCTAACACAGCTTGCCAACCGTCGGCAGATGGAAAATGAGGTGATTCGCGCTATCGACAACGTTCGTGTGGAGGACGCCAGTCATGGCTTTCTCTATATCGACCTCTACAATTTTTCCATGATCAACGATACCTGTGGCCACGCTGCAGGGGATGAGTTGCTGCGCCAGTTTTCCCGCTTATTGACCCAGACCGTTGGCGACTTTGATATTGCCGGGCGCACGGGCAATGACGAATTTGCCGTTCTCCTCTGGCACCGCTCTGCCGAGGAAGTGCGCGAGGAGGCGGAAAAAATCCTCAGCGCCGTCACCAGCTTCAGCCTTCCCTGGGAGGAGCGCCGCCTCAAGGTTCCAGTGAGCATAGGGGTTGAAATGATCACCAGAGACAGCGCCTCCGATGTGGATGTGATGCTCGCCGCCATCGCCTCCTGTGCCATTGCCCGCGAGAGCGGTCGCAACCGCATTCATTTTCCCCACAAGGGTAAAAGTGTCAAATCCCGGCACAGCCTGTCGAGCTGGGCGGCTCGAATCAGCGACGCCCTGGATGAAGACCGCTTCGTGGTTTATTGCCAGCCCATCGTCCCTTTGCAGGAGCGCAAGGAAGCCAAGCACTACGAAGCCCTGGTGCGCATGCTCGACAAGGAGGGCAATATCATTCCCCCCGGCAATTTCATTGCAGCCGCAGAGGCCTCGGGGTTTATTGACGACATCGACAAGTGGGTGTTTGAGAAAATACTCGCCACCCTCGACAGCCTTCCCCTTGCAAAACGCAGGCAGTACGCCTTTTCGGTGAACCTGTCAGGGCACACCATCAGCGATGAAAAGTTTCTCAAGCATGTGGTGGGGCGCGTCAAGGAAATCGGCCTGGAGCCCGGCATTCTCAACTTTGAAATTACCGAAACCGCAGCGGTCAAACACTTTGACCGCGCCGTTCATTTTATTAATGTGCTGCGGGATCTGGGTTGCCTTTTTGCCCTCGATGACTTCGGCAGTGGCCTGTCTTCCTTTGGCTATCTCAAACAACTGCCGGTGAATTTTCTTAAAATCGACGGCAGTTTTGTCCGCAAAATGGAGCTTGAGGATGTGGAGTACTCTATGGTCAGCACCATCAATCACCTCGCCCATATCATGGGGCTTGGCACCATCGCCGAGTGCGTCGAAAACCAGGCGCAGATGTCCATGCTTCAGGATATGGGCGTCGATTACGGTCAGGGGTTTTTCTTTTCGGTTCCCGAACCTGTCGAGCGGATTATTGGCGGTTAGGTTGGCTATTCGCCCGGCAATAAAATAGATTTCCCATCTATTTTATTGCGCACTCTTAAAGTAACGGGCGGGCATAGACGTTGCCCCGTTATTAACCCGGCAATCCAATAGACATCCATACCTATTGGATTGCACACCTCGGAAACACTGGCGGAAATACGCGAATTCCCTTGTGTTTCCGAGGCTTGCATTGGCCTTCGGCCAATGGCGGCACATCCTTGTGCCGCGTATTAACCGAGACTCTCAACAATGCCGCGATATTGTCCCAGGGGCAGCCGCGGGCCAAACTGGCCGACCACGGCGGCTGCCGCCAGGCAGCCCAGTTCTGCCGCCTTGCGAAAATCCATGCCCTGATTGATACCGTAAAGAAATGCGCCGGCAAACATGTCCCCGGCGCCGTTGGTGTCCACCGCAGTGATGGCGCGGCCGGGAATCTCCATGGCTTCAACGCCGTCATAGGCCAGCACGCCTTCAGCGCCAAGAGTAATGACATACTGTTCGGCGAACCGGGACATTTCTTCGCTGGCGTCGCTGAGATTGTCCGTATTGGTCCACACCTGGGCTTCTTCGCGGTTGCAAAAGAGCAGATCGACCTTGCGCCCGCTCATTTCTGCCAGCTGGTCGCGGAAGTGGGTGACAATGCCGGGGTCGGAAAGGCTGATTGCCACTTTGGTGCCGTTGGCCTGGGCGTGCTTTCTGGCGGCAATGGCCGCCGCCCTGCCGGTGGTCGAGGTTGACAGATAACCTTCAATATAAAGGTATTGGGAGGCGGCAATGGCGTCAAAATCGAGATCCGCCTCGCTGAGCGCCTCGCTGGCGCCCAGGTAGGTGTTCATGGTTCTCTCGGCATCCGGGGTGATCAGAACCAGGCATTTTCCCGTTGTGCCCTCGGGGAGTGGCTCGACCTTGGTAAAGCTGACACCGGCTTCGCGAAGGTCGTTGAGGTAAAACTGGCCATTGTCGTCTGCGGCGACGCGGCCACAAAAAAAACCGCTGCCGCCAAAAGCGCTCACCGCAATGACGGTATTGGCGGCAGAGCCGCCGCTGGCGCGACGAGACGCCGTCAGGTGGCCGCTGAGATAGTCGATCAGTTCCTGCTGCCGGGCTTCATCCACCAGGGTCATTAAACCCTTGTCAATATTCAGCTGCCTGAGATCCTCATCGCTGACCTCGATTTCTGTATCCACGAGTGCTGCACCCATGGCAAAGACATGATATTTCTTGCTCATTAAGACACCTGTTTTGTTGTTCCGCCATTATCACCTGAATTGGTTCACAGAGAAAATGCGTCCCGGTTGTTTTGGCCGCCGTCTAGGGGGAGAATGGCGGCCTTGACATAGATACCATGACGGAGTTTGGGATTGGCCAGGCACAAAAGAAGTAACGCAACCACTAAGTCAGCCCCCAGGGGGCGGGTTTTTTTGCGCCGCTTGGCGCTGTGGCTGGCGTTCTGGGCGGTGATTGGTGGTGCCGTTGCCGTGATTGTTCTCGACAGTATTGTTCGCGCCAAATTTGAAGGCGCCAAATGGGCTCTGCCCGCCCACGTTTATGGCCGCGCGCTGGATCTCTACGCCGGGCAGTCCCTTTCCCCCAGCCGCCTGCGCTGGGAGCTGGATCAGCTGGGCTATCGCCCCGTTGCCTCTGTTTCCAGCCCGGGGCAGTACAGGGTCAGCGGCAGCCAGGTTGAGCTTTACACCAGACCCTTTGAATTCTGGGACGGCTACGAATCCGCCAAACAGCTCAGTATCAGTTTCAGTGGCAACAGTATTCAATCCCTGAAGGGGCAGCAGGAGGCTCTGGACGTGGTGCGTCTGGAGCCCATGATGATTGGCGGTATCTACCCCGATCATCAGGAGGATCGCGTGCTGGTCACCCTGACGGAGTTGCCGCCCTACCTGGTGGACGGGCTGCTGGCGGTGGAAGACCAGCAGTTTTATCGCCATTTCGGCATTTCCTTTACCGGCATCGCCAGGGCATTGCTGTCCAACATTGTCGCCGGTAGTACGGTGCAGGGGGGCAGTACCGTCACCCAGCAACTGGTCAAAAACTTCTACCTCAGCAAGGAGCGCAGTCTGGTGCGCAAAGGCATCGAGGCGGTGATGGCGGTCATGCTCGAGGTTCATTACAGCAAGGAAGCCATTCTCGAAACTTATCTCAACGAAGTCTTTCTTGGCCAGTCTGGCAAGCGCGCCATTCACGGTTTTGGTCTCGCCAGCCGGCATTATTTCCGCCAACCCATAGGCGAGCTGGAAGTTCACAAGGCGGCGCTGTTGATCGGCATGGTAAAAGGGGCGTCTTTCTATGATCCCTGGCGCAACCCCGAGCGCGCCAAAAATCGCCGCAACCTGGTGCTCGACGTGATGGCGCAGGAAGGGGTTATCAGTGAGGAAGAGGCGGGCTTCGCCAAAGCTAAACCCCTGGAAGTGGCGGCAAAACCGGGCACCAGCACCAACCCCTATCCCGCGTACCTGCAGTTGGTGCGGGAGCAGCTGAACCGGGATTATCGCGAGGAGGATCTCAAATCCGCCGGTCTGCGTATCTTCACCCACTTCGACCCCCAGGTTCAGCATCAGGTGGAAAACAGTATTACGGCCGTGGTGGATAACCTGGAAAAAGGTTACCGCATTCCCGGCGGCGCCCTCGAAACCGCCGCAGTGATGGTGCGAATTGGCACGGCGGACGTTCTCGCCCTTGCCGGCAGCAGAAAGCCCGGCTACGCGGGATACAACCGCGCCGTTGATGCCCGCCGGCAAGTGGGTTCCACCATCAAGCCCGCCGTTTATCTCACCGCCCTTGAGCGCTCGCGACAATACACTCTGGCCACTCTGGTGGACGACGAACCCGTCAGTGTCAAATCCTCAAATGGCACTGTATGGCGCCCGCAGAACTACGAAAAACAGAGTAACGGCGTAGTGCCCCTCTTTCGCGCCCTCGGTAACTCCCTCAACCAGGCCACCGCGCGGCTTGGTATGCAGCTGGGGCTGCCCAATGTCACCGAAACCATCCGCCGTCTCGGCTACGAGGGCGCAATGGATGAATATCCCTCCATGCTGCTGGGTTCCATGCAGATGTCGCCCATGGACGTGGCCAGCCTCTATCACACCATTGCCGCTGAAGGTTTTTACACGCAACTGCGAACAATCAGCGCTATTTATACCGCAGACAACCAGCCGCTGAAGCGATATCCCTTTCAAACCGAACAGCGCTTCAGCCCCCAGGTGATGCACCTCCTCCAGTACGGCCTGCAAGTGGTGATGCGCGAGGGCACCGGCAAAGGCGCCTACCGCCGCCTGCCAGAAAATCTCACGGTCGCCGGAAAAACCGGCACCACCAATGATCAGCGCGACAGCTGGTTTGCCGGTTTCAGTGACGAATATGTGGGCGTGGTCTGGCTGGGGCGCGACGACAACGGCAAAATGCCCCTGACCGGCGCCAGTGGCTCCTTGCAAGTTTGGGCGGATATCATGGCGGGGTTGGGCACCAGATCCATGGCCTTTCAGAAACCCCAGGGGGTGACCTATCACTGGGTTGAAACCGCAACAGGCCTGCTCAGCAGCGAAGGCTGTGCCGGAGCCCGCTACCTGCCATTTATCGACGGCAGCGAACCCACGCAAAAAAGTAGCTGTTACCGCACAACCGGTGGTGACGTCATGGACTGGATCAAGGGCAGGCTCGGATTATGAACAGATTGACCGCAACAGGGCAGTATGGGGGCAGGCTGGCGCTTGCAGCGCTGCTGCTTATCGCCCTGGCAGCCTGTGCGCCCATGGCGCCAGTGCCCACAGAAACCCTGCCGCCGCCACCAGCGCCAGCACCGGCGCCAAAAGACGATACCTCTGACGATAGCATCCGCTCCGACGCTGAGCCTGTATCAAAGCCGACAAACCCGGCGGTAATGTCCCTGGTCAATCAGGGCTGGACATACTACCGTCAAAATAACTATGAAGCCGCCCTGGGCGCCGCAGGCAGAGCCCAGCGCATCGATCCCCGCAGTCCGGAAGTCTATCTGCTGATGGCCAGTGCCCGCTTTTCCCTCTATCAGCTCGCCGTTGCCGAACAGCTGGCGCGCAAAGGATTGGCGCTGGCGCAAAGCGGGTCGGCGGTAAACCGCCAGCTCCAGGCGTTGCTGGCAAAAATTGCTGCATCACAATAAATTGCTTGGCCAAATATCAGGTGGTAAAAATCCGGGCATGGCTCCTTAAGCGCCAATGAACATCTTTGTCCTCGATACCAATATCGCCAAATGCGCTCGCTATCACTGCGATCAGCATGTGGTCAAAATGATTCTCGAAAGTGTTCAGTTGCTGTGCACCGCCCTCAATAAAAAAGGCTTTGTCACCCCCTATAAATCCACCCATCAAAATCACCCCTGTGTGCTCTGGGTGGAGGAGTCCTACAGTAATTTTGTCTGGCTGCAAAAACTCACCGTCGCCCTCAACAAAGAGTATCAATACAGATACCAAACCCGCAAAGACCACAAATCCATGGTTGTGCTGGCAGACATAGCGGCCTGGGTTTATGAAGATATTGGCCTTACCCCGTTCGCCCAGGCGATGCCTGAACAGTACAAAATACCCGGCGATGCCGTGGCTGCCTACAGAGCGTTTTACCGCGGCGAGAAAATGCACTTTGCCCGCTGGACAAGGCGCAGAATTCCCCGCTGGTTAACACAGTGAGATAACCACTTATCCGCCATTGCTGCTGATCCAGAGATTAAGCTGGTTCAGTGGCATTGCCCCGGCCTGGCTGGCCACCACTTTCCCGTCGCGAAAAATCATCAGCGTGGGAATGCTGCGAATCTGGAAACGGGATGCGGTCTGGCGTGCCTGTTCAGTGTCCACTTTGAGAAAGCGAAATTTGCCGCGCCATTGCTCCGCAGCCTGGGCAAACACCGGCACCATCATTTTGCAGGGGCCACACCAGTCCGCCCAGAAATCCACCACCAGAGGCAGTTGTTCCCGTGTCAGATAGCGTTCGAAACCAGAGTCGTCAGCCGCCACCGGCGCGTTGTCGAGGAGTAACTGGTGACATCTACCACACTTGGGGTTGTCGCCGACGCGATCTGTATCGAGGCGGTTGATTGTACGGCAGGAAGGGCAAAGGGTTTGCAATGTAGGCATTGTTGTTCTCCATTGTCGATGTTATTTGCTTTTTGGTACCTAAGGTAGCCAGCTCCAGGGTGCCAAGCGATGAGTCCGAATATATCTTACCTATTGATCTGCACGTAATTAAGTACCGCCGCTATCCGCATGCAATGCGTTTTTCTTGCGAAGACAGATTTGTGTCCGCAATTTTTGGACTTTTATTGAATTTTGGTCTAGTATCATTTTCATATTAGAAAAAAAATCGAGTTTTCAGGTAGTTTTTGCGGGGGCTAAAAATGAAAATTTCTTATATGCCCGACACCCATTTTGGTGTTTATGATCAGCAGCCGCCTGCGCCCGATCAGGCAGCGGCAGCTTTTGATCAGATAATTGCGGAAGCAGTGCTTGCCGAAGAGCTTGGCTTTGATGGCATCTTCCTTCCTGAGCGCCATGCTCGCGGAGAAACTTTTGTGCCATCCCCGCTGATCGCAGCTACGGCTATAGCGGCAAGAACGTCTCGAATAAAAATCGCTACGACGGTGCTGATGCCGACGCTGTACAATCCCATGCACCTTGCTGAACAGATCGCCATGATCGACAACCTTTCTCGAGGAAGGTTTATATTGGGCGTGGGGGTTGGCTATCACCAGGATTATCACCGTTTTTTTGGTGTGCCCTGGGAAAACCGCGGTAAACGGTTTGAAGAAGTGATGGCCATTTTACATCTTGCTTTTGCTGGCGACAGGTTTAGTTTTTCCGGAGATTATTATTCCTTCGATAACGTTCAATTGACGCCCTTGACGTATCAGCGGCCGCGAATTCCGATTTGGGTTGGCACTCATAGCAAGAAAAAGCCTTTAGATAGGGCTCTTGATCACGATGGCTGGGTGCTATGGACTCAGACAGATTGGAATGAAAATGAACTCTGGATAAACGAAACCCGCCAGCGCGCTAAAGCTAAAGGCAAGAATGACTGGACGGTTGTGCTTAACCAGGATGGCTGGATTGGCGACGACCCTGAAAAAGTGCGACAGCTTCATGCGCCGCGGTGGTTGCGTGAGGCCAACTTTTACGCGGAGCATGACTTTGATGCCGATATTGATCCCCATGCAGACCATAAATCGCGCGATGATGAGTTAAACCAAGCCATAAAAGATTTTGAATCCCGGCAATGGCACTTTGGCACCCCTGATTCCTGGGTTGAGCGCATAAAAACAATTGAAAACAGATTCGCTCCTGACTGGTTGAATATCAGGCTGCGTACGCCAAATCCTGGAACTAATGCCCATTATCCCGATAAAGATGAAACCTTGACCGCAATTCGGCGGTTTGGAGAGGAAGTGTTGCCGGCATTGCGAAGAGCAAACTGATTGTAATTTTTGCGAATGTTTTAGCTCAGGGAGACTTTGCAACGATTCTTTTTAGTTGAAATAATGTCGAATATTATTAGTAATATGATTTATATCAAAAACTTTGTAGTCACTTTTCTGTGCCTTAAAAATGCAGTTGATTTATGTTGATAGTGCGACTAGGTTTCGGATTAGGGTCTCCAAAGAGGCTGGCTGAAAAATAACTAATTGATAACCAGGAGTCGAATATGCGCTACTTTGACCACAAAAAATTGCCATTATCAATCGCTGGCATCCTGCTCGTTGCTTCGGCCTCTACTGTGCTGGCGCAAACTGAGGAACAAGGTGTTCGCCTAGAGGAGATCATCGTTACCGCCCAAAAACGGCAGCAGTCAGTAAATGACATTGGTCTTTCCGTACAGGTAATGGATGCAAATTTCCTCAAGTCGCGCAATATTACCAGTCTTGAAAGCCTGACCCAGGCTGTGCCCTCAATGACCTATGCCGAGACACAGTCTGGCGCGCCAACCATTACCCTTCGCGGTATCGGCTTCAACGAAACCTCCCTGGCCGCGTTTCCTGCTGTGAGTATGTATCTTGATGAGGTTCCTCTTACTTTTCCGGTGATGGCCAATCATACCAATTACGATTTGGAGCGTGTCGAAGTGCTTCAGGGGCCGCAGGGGACAGTATTTGGCCAAAATGTCACCGGTGGAGCCGTCAATTTTATTGCGGCAAAACCTACTCAAGAATTTGAAGCTGGGGTGATGGCAGGATATGGCCGTTTTGATACTTTTGAGGCAGAAGGTTATGTCTCCGGGGCAGTATCAGATACGGTGGCGGTGCGGTTGTCCGGTCGTGCAGAAAATGCCGATGGCTGGCAACAGAGTATGACCAGATCGGAAAAGAACGGAGAAAAAGACTCATTTGCAGGCAGGCTGATCCTAGACTTTACCCCTAGCGACGATACGTTTTTTCGCCTCAATATCAATGGCTGGAAGGATGAAGGCGAATCCATTGCGCCACAGTTGATTGGCACCAATGTGCAATCGCCAGGCTTTCTTTACCCCGAAGTCGCCAATGCGCCTTTAGCGCCGTCTGACCCAAGAGCCGCAGACTGGACGCCAGGGCTGCCGGCCAAGGACAATACCTTTTTTCAGGTTTCCCTTCGCGGCGAATTTGAGCTGATGGACTCCTACACACTGACATCGCTGACGTCCTATTCAGATTATGACCAGAAGGAGCGCAATGATTTTGATGGCGTTCCTGTGGCCTCCGAAGACTTCGCCGCCAACAACGGCCAGATCGAGGACTTTGCTCAGGAAGTGCGCCTGGAAAGTGCTCAGGATCAAAAGCTGCGGTGGATGGTGGGCGCTAATTATCAGAAGAGCAGTGTCGACCAGCAATTCCGCTATGTTTGGGACTATGCATCAACCTCAGCCTTTGTCGAAACGTTGGGTTACCCCGCTATTGAAAACTGGTTTGGCACTGATCAAGAAATGGAAACCTGGGCGGTATTTGCCAACACCGAGTTTGATGTGTCTGAGACGGTTACCCTTAAGGCGGGAATACGCTATACCGACTTTGAAAACGAAACATCCAACTGCGGTACTGATTTGCTGCCCCCTTACTATGTGGGCAATCTTTTTTACAATGTTTTTGCCGGTGGCGCAGCTGGACCCTATTCCCCTGGCCTTTGCTTTTCCATCAATGATCTGGGTGAAACTGTCAATGGCGTGCCGCCATTTTTCCCCGGACGCTTTGAAGGCAAGTTTAAAGAAGACAATACGCCTTGGCGTATTGGTATTGACTGGACGCCCAACAGTGACACCCTTGTCTACGCAAATATCACCAAGGGCTATAAAGCGGGTAATTTCCCCACCATTGGTGGTTCGGTATGGTCACAGTATGCTCCTGTGACTCAGGAGTCGGTGCTGTCCTATGAAATTGGTTCCAAGTTGACGGCACTGGATCAAAGGCTGCAGCTCAATGGCGCAGTTTTCTATTACGAATACGATGACAAGCAGCTCCGTTCCCGCACCATCGATCCCGTGTGGGGCAATCTGGATGTGGTTCAAAACATTCCGGAATCCAGCGCCACGGGTGTTGAACTATCGCTACTGGCAGTGCCTGCCGATTATCTCACCGTTGGCATTAATGCCACTTATATTGATGCCACCATCGACGAGTTTACTGGCATTAGTGCATCAGGCGTAGTCGCCGATTTCGGTGACACCGATATGCCCTTTACGCCGGAGTTTTCAATGGGGGCTAATGCCGACCTTGTGATTCCGATGAATTCTGGGTTCAATTTTATCGCCGGTGCTTCGGTTTATTACACCTCTTCTACGTACTCGATTATTGGTGGCAAAACCAATCCGCCGTTAGCTCAGCCACAGGACAAAGAGCTGTTCAAAATTGACAGTTACACCCTTGTGGATATGTATGCTGGCGTGGAGTCCGAAAATTGGCGACTTACCGCATGGGCGAAAAATTTGACCGACGAGTACTATTGGAGCAATGTGGTGCCAGCCTTTGATACCTTGATTCGCTACGCTGGTATGACCAGAACCTACGGCGTTCGCGTAAGTTACGATTTTTGATTGATCGATGGTTGTCTGGCTATAGCGGTTAAAAAATTCAGCGAACTAACATGCGGGTGAGGTTGAGCACGTGACAAAGAGCGCCATCGTCCAACAAAGAGAATCTGTAACGGAGGAAGAACTGAAAAAAGTCGGCGTAGAGCTTGCGCGCGATTTTCCCGGCTGTTCCGTTGATGATTTTAAAAAATATCCGGTACTCTCTGAGGGGGGCTGGTTTATGGTCATAAAAAACCAGAAAACGCTGGAGTCGATCAGCCGCGAGCCGTGGCGTCTTCTCGGTCCGGTGCCGTTGGTGTCTGACAATATGGATCTTGAATAATCATTGCTGAGCTTTTCACTTGGCTCGGCTGTTCTGGTGGAGAAAATATAATGCTTATAGGTGTAGATGTCGGTGGTACGTTCACAGATGTTGTTGCAGTATCTGAGTCGGGAATTGCTACCGTCAAAGTATCCACCGATTATATTCAGACAGAGCGAGGGGTGCTCGCTGGTGCCAAGGAAATGGGCGTTGAGGGCGCCAGTATTTTCAGCCATGCAAGTACCCACGGCCTTAATGCCATTATTACCCGGCGCTTACCGAAAATAGGTTTTCTAACCACGGAGGGTCATCGTGACATTCTGGATGCGGGTAGAACCTGGCGTCCGGCGAAGGACCTGACCAACCCCCATTGGCGGCGCTCTTTTGGGGATGCCTCCCAGCCATTGGTGCCCCGCTATCTGCGCCGCGGTGTTCGTGAGCGGATTACTGCGGATGGCAATGTTCTTATTCCCCTGGATGAATCTCAGCTGCGTGAGCAGCTTGCCGTCTTTCGTGAATGCGAAGTCCAGGGTATAGCTATTTGCCTATTGAATGCCTATATCAATCCAGAGCATGAACAGCGTGTCCGTGATATCGTTACGGAAGAAATGGGGGGGATACCCTGCTCCGTTTCCAGTGAACTGTCTCCGCTTGCCAAAGAATATGCCCGCGCTTCTACGGCAGTTGTCGATGTCTTTATGCGCATTATTTATGGTGACTACACCAAAAGGCTCAGCAATGGCTTGCAGCAGCTGGGGTTTGGCGGCGAACTCAATTACGCCAACTGTGCAGCCCACTTGCTTTCCGCCGATATTGCGATGCAGAAACCTTTTGAGATCGTCTTTGCCGGCCCCGCTGCGGGCACCAACGCCAGCGCTCATTTCGGCTCTCTGATTGACCGCAAAAACCTCCTTTGCGCCGATGTGGGTGGAACTTCCTGTGATATCAGCCTTGTTGCCAACGGCGAACCTTTCGTCAACACCACCTTTGAGTTAGAGCACGATCTGATTGTCAACGCCTTATCCGTTGAAGTTATCAGCATTGGTGCGGGTGGTGGAAGCTTGGTAACAATCAGCCAAGTCGGCGAATTGAAAGTGGGGCCTGGCAGTGCAGGCTCGGATCCTGGCCCCGCCTGTTATGGCAGAGGTGGCACGCAGCCGACCATGACAGATACCTGCTTGTTGATGGGGGTTGTCGATCCTGGTGGCCTTGCGGGGGGGCGAATGACTCTGGATAAAAAGCTCGCCCTCGAAGCCTTCGAAGGACTCGATTGTCAGCTCAGTCTGGATGACAGAGTTCGTTTCGCCTTCAATATCGGCGCCAACAATATTGCTGAAGGTCTCACCAATGTGGCCATTCAACACGGGGTGGATCCCCGGGACTACAGCATTGTCGCCTTTGGCGCCGCAGGCCCCATGCTGTTGCCGGCTGTGTTGGATAAGTTCCAGGCAGCAGAAGTCATAGTGCCCCCGCATCCGGGACTGTTCTCTGCACTCGGTTTGGTGAGTTCTGAACAAACCTACAGTGATAGCCGCAGTGCCTACAGGGTGCTGGATGCGTCTGCCGCCGCTGAAATCGATGCTGTCTTTAATGAGATGGAGGAAAAGTTGCGAGCGCGTTTCCAGGGCAGGCACGAACAGCCAGCGTTCGTCAGAACGTTTGATGGTCGCCTCCTTGGTCAGAGTTGGGAGACCCCTTTTATTCCCATACCCGAGGGAACCATAACCGCTGCATCCATCGATGCCATGATCGCCAATTTCCACGAGGTTTATGAGACGCGCTTTGGCAATCAATTTCCGGGGATGCCTGTTCAGGGCGTCACTTACCGCGTCTCAACGGTGATTCCGACGGCAAAAGTGGAATATCCGCAAATACCTACCCGCGAATCAGGTGAGCCCCCGGTGAGGCGGACAATCGCTTTGCACTACCTCGAAAGCAAGCCCATCCCTGTTGCCGAATATCAACGGGAAGACCTGCGCCAGGGAGACACTATTGCAGGTCCGGCCATTGTTCGCGAGCCCATGTCGACAACCTTTATGCTGCCTGGCCAGATCTTGAGGGTGGGTAAATTTGGTGAGCTTTACATACGTAGGGCTGATGCGTAAGACGGGAGATATTAACTATGAATGCGAGTACACAAACATCTTCTGCAGATAATGGCACAACCTATCAATACGATACCAGTTATGACCATATCCCGTTGCGCTCACTGACCGATGAACAGTTCCTCGCCCGCTACGGCACAGATCGCTTTACTGCCTCCATTTTGTCGAGCCGTATGCGCTATGTGGTCAAGCATATGAGCACCGGCTTGATGACAACAGCCTTTTCCATCATTTTGCGGGATTGGTATGATTTTGCCGCCACCATCTCCGGTCCCCGTGAGCTTAACTACGCGATGAGTACGGGCTCCGACAGCTTGTCCATTTTTATTCTCGCCATGCCCGAGGCCGTGCGCAATCTCATAGAGGAATTCGGCTACGACAATATTCGCCCAGGTGATGTCATCATCGCCAACGATCCCTATCGCGCGGGGCTTCATGTCAATGATGTGGCCTTTATTCTGCCTTTGTTTGTGGAAGGCAAAATAGTTTCGTTCGTTTCTTTGCGGGCTCACCAGCTTGATATGGGTGGCACGGTGGCGGGTGGATTTAGTGGTTCCAAGACCGAAATCTGTGAGACGGGCCTGGTCATTCCGCCAACGCTCTTATATCGGGAAGGGAAGCCGGTGCGCGAAGCGTTCAATTTGATCTTCGAAAATACTCGCTACGGCTCGCTGCTTTTGCCCGATATAAAGTCTGTTTATCAATGCTTGCTTCTCGGTGAACGTTTGTTGCGGGAGAGTATCGAGCGTTATGGCATTGACGCCTATCTGGGAGCCATCCGTTACAACTGCGATGTTTCTGCAGACGCCATGCGCGACGCCATTCAAAGCCAGATTCCCGATGGTGTTTACGAGGGTAGCGATGCTCTTGATGCCGACGGCATCGATGACTCCAGGGAATACCGCGTTAATGTCAGGCTGACAAAATACGGCGAGAATATAGAGCTGGATTTCAGCGGTTCTTCGCCCCAGGCGAGAACATCCATTAATTGCGGGCCGATCGATGTTAAGGCGGCGGTAGGTGTTGCGCTCAAATTGCTGATAGAGCAAAAAACACCGCTGTCATCCGGCTGTTACCGCAATATCGATATCGTTCTACCGCCAGGCACCTTTTGCAGTGCAATTCCGCCGTCTGGCCCCATTTTTATGTACTGGGAACCTGCAATAGCCATTTTGTGCGCTCTTTACAAAGCTCTTGAACCCGCCCTTGGCGAAAACGCTATCGCCGGCGATTACGGGTCGATGATGATTCACAATGGTCACGGGGTTCTCAACGATGGCACGCCCTGGTTGACGGTAGCCCTTTGCGGTGGTGAGCACGGCCCCTGGGGTGCAACCAAAGCCGGAGATGGCGACAGCTACACCGTGGTGCCAACCGGTAACAATATTGACCCGGCCACGGAGGCCGTAGAATCCGAAACTCCTGTTATTTTCCTCAGAAAAGACTACGTCATCGACAGTGGCGGCGCCGGATTTAATCGAGGCGGCGCTGCAGTCAGAAAAGACACGCTGTGGCTAACTGAAGGCAATCATATTCCGACGCCATTGCATGCCAAAACCCCCGCAGGGATTGGTGTTAACGGCGGCAAGTCTGGAACCACTCAGGCGTGCTGGATGTTTCTTCCGGAGGCGCACAGTGTTAGCGACAAAAAAGAGCTCCTGCCAATTGATGACAGCATTTTCCAAAAGTCGTCAATCGCTGCCGGAATGCTCAATGCCACCAGCAAGACACTGGATCCAAAGGGGCAGTATTTTTATTTTGCTCAGCAAAAATCCTGGCATGCGACACCGGGTACAACCATGAGATTTATCACTGGTGGCGGTGGCGGCTGGGGTGATCCCCTCGCCCGGGATCCGGAGCGTGTCAAGCAGGATGTTCGCGACGAATATGTCAGCATCGAAAAAGCGCGGGAGGATTATGGTGTGGTCATCAGCGGTGATCCCCTGAGACACCCCGAAAAATTAACTGTAGACATGGAAAAAACAACAGTTTTGCGCGAGAAATTGCGCGCTGGGTTGTCCTCCTAGAGGGTTTTATTAGCCCCTAGAAAACCGCCCTTCGTTATCCTGTTAGCGATGATTAAGGGCGGTTTTTTTGTGATCTGATTGTTCAGGGGGGCAAGGAGTGAAAAATAATTTGCTGCCCGTTCCTCCATTTTTATCAGTCCATTCGGTAGCCGCCATCCACATTTAATGTTTGCCCGGTAATGTAGCTGGCGTCGGGGCCGATCAAAAAAGCTACGGCGGAAGCCTGCTCCGAGGGTTGGCCGCGGCGCTCCATGGGAATGATTTTCTGGTTATAGGAAGCCTTGTATTCGGCAAAGGGCATGCCCGCCAGCTTGGCTTTTCGCGCCATGGTGCCGTCGAGCATATCGGTTTCGATGGAGCCGGGGCAGATGCAGTTGACACGAATGTCTTTGGTGGCGAGTTCCGCCGCCATTTGCTGGGTGAGGCCGATAACGCCGAATTTGCTGGCGCAATAGCCGCCGTAATTGGCAAAACCGAAGCGACCTGCCAGGGACGAAATATTGACGATGGCGCTGGGTTTGCCGTGGGCGAGCATGGCGCGGGCGGCGGCCTTCGACATGTAATAGACACCGTTGAGGTTGATATCGATGGTGGATAGCCAGAGCTCGTCGGCCATGTCGACAATGGGGGCTGCGGCCGCTTCGCTGGCGACACCGGCATTATTGACCAGCCCCGTGAGTGGCCCCAGTTCCTGCTCAACCGCAGCGATACAGGCGGCAATCTGGTCTGGTTGGGTGACATCGCAGTCCATGGCCAACGCTTTGCGACCCAGGGCGCGAATTTCGTCGGCAACGGATTCGGCGCCGCGCCAGCCCTCCGCCTGTTCGTGCTCGGGAAATGTTGATGGGTCGCGCCGAATGGCGGTGACCATGACATCGGCGCCTTCTTCCGCGAGCCTCAGGGCGATGGCACGGCCAATCCCCCGCTTGCGACCCGCTCCTGTGACCAAGGCAACCATTCCGGTTAATTTGCCCATTGTTTAAATCTCTTGTTATTGACCTACGGGAGGATAGTACCTATAGCCTGCCTGTTTACAACAATTGAGCTATAGGGCTTTGTTCTAGGGTTAACAGATAGGCGTCAAAAATACACTGACCAGGCGTGCTCGCTGCCGACAAACAGGCTGAGACTGTCGCGGCTGGGTTTGCCGCAGGGGGTAGCGCCAAGCTCCTCAGCCAAGCTTGCGGTTGATGGAGTAAAGTACAGTTTGACGTCGCAATGGAGTTGCCCTTCGGATTCATGGCGCAGAAAAAGCGCCGGAGCACTGTCCTCGAGATTGCTCTCTTCGTTTTGGCAGTCAGTTGATTTTTCAAGCGGCGGATGTTGAGCCAGAAAAAGGGTCTTGATGTGGTGGAGAGCTTCCCCCGCCAGCATGGCGTCGCCGAGATTTTTGCTAAACCAAGTGGCCATCGCTTGTGTTTGCTCCTGTTGGCAATCGTCTCAGTTAGTGACCCAAAACCACCAGTTTAAAGCTGCCATTGTTCACCGGCGTCGCTATTTTTCGAAACTTGCCCGCCGCCAGGGTTTCCAGGGGCACAAACTGGTTGACGACAAAAAGGGCGCGGCCATCGGCAGCCAGCAGTCTTTTGGTGGCGCTGAGAAATTTTTCGCTGAGGGCACGATCCTGCTGAAAGCCCTGATGAAATGGGGGGTTGCAGAGAATGACATCGAATTTGGCGCTGATAGTGTCGGCGCAGTCGGCGGCAATCACCGTGCCGTCAATGGTGTGAGCAGCAAAATTTTTTGTGCAGGCAAGGAGTGCCGCTGCGCAGTTATCGGTGGCGGTGATGGTGAAGTGATTCAGCGGCGCGGCCACTAGGCTGAGGTAGCCATAACCGCAGCCCAGGTCGAGCAACGCAGGCGCGCAGTCCGCTCTTAGCGGGCAGTGACGGCTGAAAAATTCCGGCAGAAATTGCCCCAGCAGGGCGCTACCGCTATCCATCTTGTCCCAGCCAAAAACTCCGGGCTTGCTGTAAACAGGTTTGTCGCCAATGGCGCCGATTTCCCGCAGCTGGCTATAGTTTTTATCGTCCAGTGGTGCGCCCAGTGCGCCACCATTTTTTTGCAGTCGAACCTGATAGTTGGCGCCGTGCTTTTCCATGTGAGGGCTGCAACCAAAGCGCTGGCCAAGGGTTTTGGCGAAGGTTTTTACGCCTTCCTGCTTGGCGCCCCAAAAAATGAAATCGCCGCCCTCGGGAAGCAGTTCAGACACGCGATTGGCAATATGGTGAACCACGGGCTTCTCTTTGGAGAGGCGGTAGACAACCCGCTGGGGTTGCAGCGCCTGGTTGTCGCAAAAAGGGCTGAAATCGAAATCGGAAAAAAACGTCGTCAATCCTGCTTCGCTTGCCTTGGCGGCCACATCAACGCGATTGCTCAGCACACAAACCTGGTGACCTAGAGCCGGAAAGGGTAGATCGAGGCAGTTTTCGTCGGCAATCAGCAATGCCTTGTGACCGCTGTCGTCAAGGGCATCGAGCATCAGGGCGTGAATGTTCGCCACGGTCGGTTGTTAGAAGGGGGTCAGCGGTTAAGCAGCTTTGCCGCTTCCACGGCGAAGTAGCTGAGCACGGCGTCAGCTCCCGCCCGCTTGAACGCGAGTAGGGATTCCATCATCACCTGTTCTTTGTTGAGCCAACCGTTGGCGAAAGCGGCCATGTGCATGGCGTACTCGCCGCTGACCTGGTAGGCAAAGGTGGGTGCCCCCAGCTCCCGCTTCACTCGGGAAACAATGTCCAGATAGGGCATGCCGGGTTTGATCATAATCATGTCGGCGCCTTCGGCGAGATCCAGAGCGCATTCGTGAATGGCCTCGTCGCTGTTGCCGGGATCCATCTGGTAGTTGTATTTGTTGCCGCCCTTGAGGTTGCCCGCCGAGCCCACCGCATCCCGAAACGGGCCGTAATAGTTGGAGGCGTACTTGGCGGAGTAGGCGAGAATTTTGCAGTTGGGGTGGCTGTTTTGTTCGAGAACGGCGCGAATGGCGCCAATGCGGCCATCCATCATATCGGAAGGGGCGACAATATCGGCGC
Organism: Porticoccaceae bacterium; assembly: GCA_023228865.1. The sequence continues at coordinate 52,344 of JALOAH010000011.1, forward strand.
CGGCCTCTGCGTGTGACAGCGCCTGTTTCACCAGCACCTCAACGGTGATGTCATTAACCACATAGCCGCTGGCGTCGATAATGCCGTCCTGGCCGTGTGTGGTGAAAGGGTCGAGGGCGACATCGGTAATAACGCCGAGTTCGGGTACAGCATCCTTTACCGCTTTCACCGCCCGCTGGGCGAGGCCATCGGGATTATAGGCTTCTTCGGCGAGCAGGGATTTACTGGCTGCAGGGGTCACCGGAAACAGGGCAATGGCGGGAATGCCCAGGCTGGCGTAGAGTTTTGCCTCCTTCACCAGTTCGTCGATGGACAGGCGTTCGACGCCGGGCATGGAGGCAATTTTTTCCCGCTGGCCGCTGCCTTCAATAACGAAGACGGGATAGATGAGATCATTTACACTGAGGCTGTTTTCGCGCACCAGGCGGCGCACAAAATCATCGCTGCGATTGCGGCGCAGACGGGTATTGGGGAATGAACCGCGATGAACCTGGAAACTCATGTCTGCTCCGGCGCTGGATAAATTTTGAGTGTGCAATCATACGGAAAAATGCGCGAAGATGCAGGGTCGCCAACACTGAAAACCACAAGCAGGCCAGGCGAATCATTCAACGACGACAGAGGATAACCCCATGACACTGGCCTACAGCTGTGTTCTGCTAGCCATTATTCTGCCCTATGTGTGGGCGGGCTACGCCAAAAAGAGCCTGATTAAAAGCGGCACCTACGACAACAACGCCTCGCGGCCTTTGCTGGAAAGCCTGTGCGGCGCAGAACAGCGCGCGAACTGGGCGCAGGCCAATTCCTATGAATCCCTGCCCGGCTTTATCGGCGCGGTGATTATCGCCCATCTGGCGGGCGCTCCGCAGGCGGCGGTGGATGTTCTCGCTGTCGTTCATGTCGCCTGTCGAGTTGGCTACGGAGTTTGCTATATTCGCGATCTCGCCACCGCCAGAAGCCTGTTCTGGGCCGGTGGTTTTTTCGCCATCATCGGGCTGTTTGTGGCCGCCTTTTGATGATGACGGGGCTCTTCTCGCGCCGGCAAATCGAAGCTATAAGCTGCATTTTGCCAGCGAGGGTCGACAACCTGTAGGAGCGAACCCTGCTTGCGATTGCTATACGCTCCCCCTTGCCGCCAGCCGCCACGGCGCTGGCTGCGACAGCGCCTCAACGCTTTTGGTTTTGATGATCGCGCATGTCCTTTTTGATGAAAAGGTAGAGGCCGCCGAAAAACAGACAGACCAGTGCCACCGTTGCCAGGCCTGCAAAAACAACCGTATCCATATACATAAAAACACTCACCGTGATGAAGAAATCTCGGCTTCAGATTATTCCCTTACAGTTTTTATGGTATTGACGCAGATCAGGGTTTGGCGCTGAAATTGAAACGGAAGTCTGTGCGCCGCCACAAATCGGCGGTGAGCATAATGTGAAGGCAGAGCAACAGGGTAAAGTTCCAGGCCACGGCATTGTCGATTTGGCTGTAGAGATCGGGAATGACAAAACCGGCAATCACCGTTGCCAGGCCGAGCACCATGTCCAGGCTGAGCAGGATCTTTAACCAGCGCAGGTGGCCGCTGTAATGGCTGCCCATTGGCGGGCGCTGGTCGATTAGCCAGGTAATCAGCAACTGGGCAAAAAAGCTAAAACCAAAAAAGGCGATAACCCCGGTGTGCCTGGGAACGCGATACTCCGGCGGTATGGATCCCAGCAGGACAGCGTAGACAATCAGTCCAGAGCCAGCGGCGATGCCGAGCAGGGTCAGGGCGCGCTGCCAGTTTTTGTGGCAGCAACCCAGCTGTTTTAGCCAGTGAACATTGAGCAGCCAGTAGGCCATCAAGATAACGGCGGCGGGAATCATGGCGCCCTTGAAAACAAAATAGGCCGGGGGGTAACGCCCCGTTGCGCTGATGGATGTGCAGCTGTCGAGATAGGGAATGCACCAGGCCACATGGCCGAAGCTGGCGGACAATAAATAGGTGGCGTTGATGGTTGCCAGGGGCAACAGCCCGGCCACCAGGGCAAGGGGATAGAGGTGCATGGGCGATTTCCTCCTCGTCGATAGGGGCATGTACCGGTCTTTAAGGTTAACACCAGGGGCGCGAATAAACGCCGCCACTCTTCTTAGGGTATGCGCAAAATTTGCAAAGGCAAGACAGCCTTGCCCTATACCTTCGAAAGGGTTGCAGGCAAACGTAGCCGGTAGCAAACTGTTACCGAGCTGCAATGACGTTTAAGTCTGTTATACCCGCGCAAAACTCAGATTTCAGCGGGTACTGGTGCAATTTCCGGGCTAGGGGTTGTAACGGCTGGTATACTGCGGCGATGAAATTGCGACTCTTATCCCACTTTACGCTGACATTTTACGCCGTTCTGGTGACCTGGGCTTTTGTACTGCTGTACCTGGCAAAAGCGCCGTTGCCAACTGCGCCTGTGCCGGGCATTTACCTGGCGACCCTGCTGGGTTATCACGGCCTTTTGGTAACTCTGGTCAGTGCCCTGCTTTTGCCCTTGGCGCTGTTTGCGATGACCCGCTGGCTGGTGCCGGTGGCACTGTGGCTGTGGGTCATTTTTCTGCTGATTGATGCCGCTGTTTTTGATCTCTACCACTTTCATGTCGAATGGTTGATGATCGAAATGTTTTTTTTCGATTTTCGCGGCATGGGCATTCCCCTGTTTTTACTGCTGATTGCCGGATTGGCTGGGGTTGCCCTGTTGCTACTCAGTTTTTGGCTGCAGCGTTTCAGCGCGCGGGTTTCCCCCGGGCATGGCGTGGCGGCGCGCCGGGTTCTGCTTGCGATTATTCCGGTGTTTGTCGTCAATACGCTCATTGGTTTTTGGGCGTACCGTTACGATCGTGAAGAAATTACCCGCTACGCCCCATTTCTGCCGGCCTTTTCCCCCATTACCAGTTATGACAATGGCGAGCGCCTTGCCACCCTGTTGCCGGCGCTATTTCCTCCGGTGGCCGGTCAGGCTGCCAGCGGTAGCGGTGCGGACGGAATGGTCAACTATCCCCTCGAGGCGCCTCATTGCCGTGCCGACAGCCAGGCGTCTATCTTGATGATTGTGCTGGAAAGCTGGCAGGCGGAAATGCTCAACCCCGAAACCATGCCAAACCTGTGGAATTTTTCCCAGGGGGCAACCCGCTACCAGCGGCATCTATCCAGTGGCTCGGCCACGGTTCCCGGATTGTTTGGCTTGCTGTACGGACTGCACCCAACCTATTACGACAAGTTCAAGGCGGTGCCCCTCAGCCACCCCTCCCTGTTTACCAAAACCCTCCATGAGCTTGGCTATCGTCAGCGGGTATTTACCAGTGGCGACCTGGATCGTTTTGCCCTGCGCTCCCTGTTCTTTTCCTCCGTGGCCGCAGAGGATTACCATGAAAGCAAAAAGGATGGCGACATCGTCGACCGATTTATTGCCAGTTTTGCCGGTGTCGAGCGCCACAAGAGCGCAAATTTTGACTTTCTTTTTCTGACATCATCCCATTCCACCTATATCTATCCCCCGGAATTCACCCACTTTCAGCCGGTGCCAAAAATTGAAGGCAGTTATGCCCTTAACAAAATGGCCGACAACACCACCTTCAAAAACGATTATCGCAACAGCCTCTTTTATATCGACAATCTCCTTGGCCGCGTCTTTGCAACCTTGGACAGCTCAGGGGCACTGGCAAATACCTGGGTGATTATCACTGGCGATCACGGCGAAGAATTCAATGAAAACGGCATGGGGTTCTGGGGGCACGGCAGCAATTTCTCGCGCTGGCAAACCCAGGTGCCCCTGGTGGTGAAGGCGCCGGGGGTGACAGCGGGAGCGATTGAAAATCGCGTCTCCATGCACCAGGATCTTGTGCCGACCCTCATGGAGAGCGCCCTGGGCTGTGTTGGCGAACGCACCGATTACAGCAACGGTGAGCACCTGGCTGAGCTGCCCGACACCCGCGCCTCGGTGCTATCGTCCTATGTGGTTAACGCCTACTGGGTGGACGGCGTCGTCTATGAGCGCACCACGGGGAAAAAATACGCCTGGAGCGATATGGCGGAGATCAATTCATTGAACAACCCCGCGCTGCTGAAAAACCTGATGGCGGAAGAGAGCCGCTTTATTTCCCCGCGCCCCGGCGGCGAAGTGCCGACAATTACCGCTCGGGAGGCTGACAGTGGTCATTGACGAGGCTTGCGAGGATTCGGCGATTCCCGGCGTCAGCGCCGCTTGCCTCAGCAGTTCCAGATAATGTTATTCCGCCCAGCCGATCGTTGGTGATTGTTTGCAAACAGTCTCCTGCGGGTAAGGCTTTGTTTTGGTAGGAGCCAGCCTTGCTGGCGATGACATGGCCAACAATCTATCCCTTGCAGGGCAAGCTCCTACAGATGGAGAATTTTCGGTCGGAGCCTGTCCCGCAGGCGGTGCCTCAGTTGCCCAGTTGGGCAAACACCTTTTCCGCTGCCGCCAGGGTGAAGTCAATATCGGCGTCACTGTGGGCGGCGGACATAAATCCCGCCTCGTAGGCGGCGGGCGCCAGGTAGACGCCCTCGTCGAGCATGGCGTGAAAAAATTTGCCAAAGCGTGCGCTGTCGCAGGCCATCACCTGTTGATAATTGCTGACGGTTTCTTCTTCAGTGAAAAAGACGCCAAACATCGAACCCACATGGTTGCTGGTCATGGCAATGCCGGCGGCATTAGCGCGCTCCCTCAAGCCTTTCACCAGGGTCTCGGTTTTGGCAAAAAGGGCATCGTGAAAACCCGGTTGCGACAACAGATTCAATGTGGTCAGTCCGGCAGTCATGGCCACAGGGTTGCCGGACAGGGTGCCCGCCTGATACACAGGCCCCAGCGGCGCCAGTTGTTCCATAACCTTGCGCTTGCCGCCAAAAGCCCCGACCGGCATACCGCCACCAATGACCTTGCCGAGACAGATCAGATCCGCGTCTATGCCGTAGTGGCCAACGGCACAATGGGGGTCAACGCGAAAGCCGGTCATCACTTCGTCGATAATCAAGAGGGCGCCGGCATTGCTGCAGCACTCGCGCAGGGTTTCCAAAAAGCCCGGCGCTGGAGGAATGCAGCTCATGTTGCCCGCCACCGGTTCGACAATAATGCAGGCGATCTTCGCGCCAATGGCAGCAAACACCTCGCGCACCGAAGCGCTGTCGTTGTAGGTGAGGGTAACCGTGTGATCCGCCAACGCCGCCGGTACACCGGGGGAACTAGGAATGCCCAGGGTCAGCGCGCCCGATCCGGCCTTTACCAGCAGTGAATCGGAATGGCCATGATAACAGCCTTCGAACTTGACGATTTTGTCCCGCCCGGTGAAACCCCTAGCGAGGCGAATGGCGCTCATGGTGGCTTCGGTGCCGGAATTGACCATGCGCACCATGTCGAGGCCGGGCACCAGCTCGCAGAGCCTGTCAGCCAGCAGTGTTTCCAGTTCGGTGGGTGCCCCGAAGGTGAGCCCCTTGTCGAGCTGCTGGCGAATGGCTGCGAGCACTTGCGGGTGGCCGTGGCCGAGAATCATGGGACCCCAGGACTGGACATAGTCCACGTAGCGTTTGCCGTCGGCATCAAACAGGTAGGCGCCACTGGCGCTGTCAAAAAACACCGGAGTGCCTCCGACGGCGCGAAAGGCGCGCACCGGTGAATTGACGCCGCCGGGGATATGCCGTTGGGCGGCGGTGAAAAGAGACTCGGATTTACTCATGGCAGGACTCACGACAGGGATTGCCCGCTATTATCCAGACAATCGGCCTTTGAGGCTATCCCGGTTTGTGGGGGCAGTGCCAATGGCGAGGGGCAATCTGCGGCAACCATGAAGAGCCAAGCCAGAAAAAGGGAAATTTTTTAGGGTTTTTCTACGATCACGGCTTCCTTCTCGGTAGCTGTCCGCATACTATCCCGTTCTCGCTAAAAATACTCAAAAGTAGTTACTCAAAATAAGAGATAGGATTTATGGTCGTAGCTCTGGTGGTGATTTTTGTGGTCGGTTATGCGGCGATCGTTTTTGAGCATTCCGTCAAAATCAATAAAACCGTTCCCGCGCTCTTTGCCGGGGTTTTGATGTGGGCGCTGTGGGCGATTCTCGGCAATACCGCAACCGTATCAGAGGAACTCGAACACCATCTCTACGATATTGCCCAGATTCTCTTCTTTCTGATGGGAGCCATGACCATCGTCGAATTGGTAGACGCTCACCAGGGCTTTAAAATCATTACCAACCGCATCACCACCCGCAATTCCCGCAAACTCATGTGGATCATCTGCCTGGTGACCTTTTTTATGTCTGCGGCGCTCGACAACCTCACCACCGCCATCGTTATGGTGTCCTGCTGCGCCGCCTGGTTCACGACGACAAGCAGCGCCTCCTGTTTGTGGGCATGGTGGTGGTGGCGGCCAATGCCGGAGGCGCCTGGTCGCCCATTGGCGACGTTACCACCACCATGCTGTGGATTGGCGGCCAGATTTCCACCGGCGGTATCATTCACGCCGTGTTCCTGCCCAGCCTGGTTTGCCTGTTGGTGCCCCTCAGTCTGGTGATGTTTAAACTCAAGGGCGAAATCATTCGCAATAAATACGACACCCAGCACGCCCTTGAGGAAGAAAAAATTCGCGGTAGTAAAATCATGTTTTTTGTCGGCACCGGCATGCTGCTGTTTGTGCCCGTGTTCAAGACAATCACCCACTTGCCGCCCTTTATGGGCATCATGCTCGCCCTCGCCGTGGTCTGGGCGCTGTCGGAAATTCTCCATGTCGACAAAACCGAAGAAGAGAAAAAGCCCTACACCGCCATTCATGCGTTGTCGAAAATTGACTCTTCCGCGATTTTGTTTTTCCTTGGCATTCTGCTGGCGGTGAGCACCTTGCAGGGCACCGGCGTGCTTCGCGACCTGGCCAGTGCCATGGATGAAAAAATCGGCAATATGGAAGCCATTGCCCTGGCCATAGGCCTGCTGTCGGCCATTGTGGATAACGTGCCCCTGGTTGCCGCCGTGCAGAAAATGTACAGCTTTCCCATGGATCACGAAATGTGGTCGCTGATCGCCTACACGGCGGGCACCGGCGGAAGCTGTCTGATCATTGGTTCCGCCGCCGGTGTTGCCCTGATGGGCATGGAGAGAATCAACTTTTTCTGGTATCTGAAAAATATCGCCTGGCTGGCACTGTTGGGTTATTTTGCCGGTGCTGGTGTCTATATGCTGGTGGCGGCGCTGTAGCGCCGCCGCGATGGCATTTGGTTAAAAAGGTTTGACGATCACCAGAATTACAATGCCCACCAGCATAAACACCGGTATTTCGTTAAACCAGCGGAAAAAAACATGGCTTTTGGTGTTGGTGTCGTTGCGGAATTGTTTCAGATAATAGAGGCAAAAATGGTGGTAAATCAGCAGTAACACCACCAGCGTAATCTTGGCGTGAAACCAGCCAGCGCTGAAATAATACTGGGGCGACAAGGCCACCAGCCAGCCGCCAAAGAACAGGGTTGCAATTGACGATGGCGTGGCGATACCCCTGGAGAGCTTGCGCTCCATCACCTTAAAGCGCTCCTTGCCGAGCTCGTCTTCCGCCATGGCGTGATAAACAAACAGCCTTGGCAGGTAAAACAGCGCCGCAAACCAGCAGACAACGCTGATAATGTGAAAGGCTTCAACCCATGCAAACATTGTATTTCTCCTCGTGGCGCCCACCAGCAGCGGTGAAGCTCGACCCTCTGTTTCAGGGCTGCATTGTTTCAGACCTGATAGAAAGCCTCAATATCTACCATGGGGATTGTTGCGCCGCCGCCAATCCAGACAGCGGCGAACGGCGATTGCGCGCAGAAACCAAATAGCAGATTGGCGCACTAGCTGGGTTATGATAGGGAGCCGGTGGGCTTGGAGAGGATAAAGAGTTATGCATGTTGAAAACAGTATCGCGGTGAGCAAGCCCAGGGGCGGTCGCTGTGATTAGCATCCACCATCGCCGCCAGCTCGCCATACTGCTGGTTAGCGCTCTGGTGATTGGACTGCTGCTCGGCTTTGCCTTTGGCGGCCGCATTTTCAGTGACGCCATGCTCGACTACCGGCGCATGGAGAAACAGCTGGCCGACACAGAAACCCTGCTGAATCAGCGGGATCAGGAACTGGCCAACCTCACCATCGCCGACAAGGTCAACCAGTTAACCCAGGAAAAATTGCGGGAAAAAGTCACCGAATTGCGCACCGAGCTGGTCAGCCTGGAGGGCGAGCTCTATCTCTATAAAAACCTCGTTGAAGACGATGAGGGGCAATTGGGTTTAAGCCTCGAAAATATCACCCTGCGCAAAACCGGGGATGACAACAGCTTTCTCTATCAAATTGTGGTGCGTCGCAAAGAAGTGCTCAGTCAGACCATCGACGCCACCCTCGCCCTTTCCATCGAGGGCTCGCTGCTGAAAATACCGGATACCATTGCGTTCAGCGAAGCGGATCCCGCCATGGACGAAGACAACATCAGCTTTCGCTTCAAATACTTCAAGGTCATTCAGGGCACCTTTGTACTGCCCGAGCATTTTGTGCCGGAAAAACTCGTGGTGTCCCTCTATGAAACCGGACGGCCAAACTCCCTGGTGATCAAGGAATACCCCTGGCGTGTCTCTGAATTCTAGGCGTCGAACAGGCTCCAAACAGCCCTGTGGGAGCCGGGCGCCCCGGCGATGGATTTCTGGCCTCGTAAACCCTCACCTGCCGGGCAGGGTTACAAAGCATAGTGCTGTTTTTTTGTAGGAGGTTGCCCTGCAGCCGATGGTTGGCAATGGTTTATCGCCAGCAGGGCTGGCTCCCAACTGAGCCAGGGTTGAAGCGGGCGGGCAATGGCAGTTGAATTCGGCGGTGAAATCCATGCTAGAATACCCGACCTTAACAGTTGGTTATTGGTATATCCTCAAGGAGACCCATGTCTGTCGTTGAATCCTTTATGCCCACGGCGCTGCAAATTACACCCGCCGCCGTTGCAAAAGTTAAATCCCTAGTGGCGGAGGATGGCAACTCCGGCCTCAAACTGCGTGTTTTTGTCACCGGCGGTGGCTGCTCCGGTTTTCAGTACGGTTTTTCCTTTGACGAACAGGTGGCGGAAGACGACACCATTATTGAGCTCAACGGCGCCACCGTCGTTGTCGACGCCCTCAGTATTCAGTACCTTCAAGGCTCCCAGGTGGACTACGAAGAAGGTCTGCAAGGCTCCAAGTTTTCAATATCCAACCCCAACGCGAAAACCACCTGCGGCTGCGGCGCGTCCTTTTCCCTGTAGCTTTTTCCTGAGGCCTCACCCTTCAAGGGGCTTTTTTGTAGGGCAACAGTGTGGCTGCCTGCTGTACATGATGTTCAATCTGTCTGTCTTCCTCCCGTAAAAACCGCGCTACTGCTGCAGCAAAGGCCGGTTCCGCAAGCCAGTGCAACGAGTGGGTAACCACAGGCTCAAAGCCGCGCAGAATCTTGTGCTCGCCCTGTGCCCCGGCATCAAATTTTTTCAACTTGCGCGCAATGGCGAACTCGATGCCCTGGTAATAACAGAGTTCAAAGTGCAAAAAATCGAACTCTTTAAGACAGCCCCAATAGCGGCCAAACAGGGTATCGTCGTCAAACAGATAAAACGCCGCAGCCACCACCTGATCGCCCTGGCGGGCGGTGATCAGCAGGCAGTGTTCGGGCATTGTGGCGCCGACAAGGGCAAAAAATTCCGGTGTCAGATAACCGCGGGAACCGCTGCGTTTCAAATAGGTGCGCTGGTAAAAAAGCGCAAACAGGCGCCATAAATCCGCCGTAATCTCCGCGCCGGTAAAGCGTTCAATCACCAGTTGCTGTTCTGCCACCTGGCGGCGTTCCTTAGCCACCATCTTGCGCTTGCGGGAGTTAAAGTGACCTAGAAAATCGTCGAAACTGTGGTAATTGCGGTTAAACCAGTGGTATTGCACACCCTTGCGGTGCATAAGCCTGGGGTCGCTAAAAAGCGCTAAATGTTCGGCATCGGGAAACAGCAAATGCCAGCCGGAGGCCTGGGTCTCGGCGGCAAAATCCAGGGTGCGCTCAATCAACTCCGCCGCCAGCGCTTCCCGTTTTGCCCCTGAGCCAAATCGCACTCTGGACCCGGTCGCCGGCGTAAAGGGAATGGCGGTGAGCAGCTTGGGGTAGTAATTGAGGCCGTTGCGCTGGTAGGCGTCCGCCCACGCCCAGTCAAACACGTACTCGCCATAGGAATGCTGCTTCACATAAAGGGGCATAAACGCCTGGGGCGCGCCATTTTCCACAAGGGTTTGATGGCAGGGCTGCCAGCCGGTAGCCGCAACCGCACTGCCGCTGTCTTCAAGGGCGGCGAAAAATTCGGGGCGAAGAAAAGGATAACTGCTCATAACCAACCAGACTATTGAGCCGTTATAGTGCCGGTTTACCGGTGGTACAGCAAGAAGTGCCGATCAGCGGGCGATTCGGGACAGCTTGCGCTGATTTGAGGTTGTCGCGCCATCAAGTTTGTCCTATTCTCCGCCAGGGTTAAGGGGTGGTATCGAATATTTATCGGTTAACCGCCTCTGGTTTGGCCAAATATTCGAGAGATCCTTTTATTTTCTACCTATGGAGTAAAAAGCATCATGATAAAAATTAGCGAAGATTTCGCCTCGTTTCCCGCCGAGCACGCCAATCGCCACAAGCTTGGCAAGGACGGGGGTCGGGAATCCCTGGCTCACATGATTATGTTGCCGGAGTACGGTATAGCGGGCTGGATGTATCCCACCATAACTTGGGATGGCGAGGCAAAGGGAGCGGCTTGCCTGTTTGGACCCGCTCTCGACGAGCTGATTGCGGAGAAGTCCGAGGGTCGGGTTGCCGACGATATGGACTTTTATGACTTTCGTATAGGCGGCTTCAATATGGCCATCAGGGCGCCTCACAAAAAAGTTGATCTGGGCTGGCGAGGCGAGCGTCTCAGCATGGATCTTCGCTATGAAGCCCTCCACCCGGCCTACAGTTTCAGTACCCGCCAGCCAGGGATTCCCGATTTTTTTGGCAATGATCGCACAGAGCAGCACGGAACCCTCAAAGGCACCATTGTCGTGGATGGCAAGACTTATGCCGTGAATTCCATGATGGTGAGGGATCACTCCTGGGGTGCTCGTATCTGGAAGCTCAATCAGCACTACAAGTGGTTTCACGCCGTTACCGAAGATATTTGTGTTCATGTTTTTGAACTTCAGTTTTATGGCCGCATACATCAGCAGGGCTTTCTTTTTAAAGATGGGCTGATGCGCCAGATTGTGGCGGTTGAACACGACTACAGTTTCGACAGCAATATGATGCACCAGGCGATTCAAATGCGAGTCAAGGATAGCGAAGGCCGCCAAGTGACCATCGATAGCAAAACATTTGCTGTGTTGCCGGTGGACTACGACCCAGTGGTCGTTCTTCACGAGGCTGCGCAAAGCTGTACTATCGAAGGCAAAACCGGTGTGGGGTGGTGCTCCTTCTGCTGGAATCGGGACTACCTGGCCCACGCCAAGGAGTACGTTCAGCAGTACGGCTAACCTGCAGCAAATAATGGGCGTTAACGGATCGTATTAGAAAGGCACTGACTTAGCGCCAAAGTCAGGATTTTCGTCACTCCCGCGGAGGCGCACTACTGTCCGGAATATATCACGCAGTCATTCCTGCCTCCGCAGGAATGACGGCTTAAATAAGTGCCATTCCGATACGCCCCCTTTATTTTCACCCCTTTATTTTCGATACGAACTGCTTGCGCTTGTTATGGGTGTTTGGCAAAATGTACCAATATTTGGTACAAGAGCACTGACATGGCCAGAAATACTAGTATCACCCTTGGTCCGCACTTTGACGAGTTCATAGCAGAACAGATAGAAAACGGCCGCTACGGCTCTGCTAGCGAAGTTGTACGTGCCGGATTGCGAATGCTGGAAGAAACCGAAAGCAAACTTGAAAGGCTGCGACGCCTTTTGGACGAAGGCGAGCGAAGCGGAATTGCAGATTATTCCTATGAAAGCGTTATTGCCGAACTGGATGACGAAGCTCATTAATGCGCCCATATTTGCTTACCGCTGCTGCCCGGAAAGACATGATAGAGATTGGTCGATTTACCTCTCAAAAATGGGGGAAACGGCAGCGAGATAAATACCTGAAACAACTTGATGATGCTTTCAAGCTGCTTGCCCGCCAACCCGAGATTGGCAAAGATGCCGATGACATTAAGCCAGAATACAAAAAATTTAGTCAAGGCAGCCATATAATTTTCTACCGACCTGGCACTGATTCCAAAATTGTTGTAATCCGAATCCTTCACAATAGCGTGGACGTAGACCGGCACTTTTGAACCCATAACGCCGCGGTTTGGGGCTGGCTGGAGCGCCAGCGGAATGGCAGTCCCAGCCGAAGACGACATTGTTATGCGTGACGCTACTGCCCATTTGTTATTGCCTGCTTAATTAGTAGTGTTCAGAATTCTGTGTCATTTCTTTATCCTAGAGCAAAGAGGAATGACCGATGTCCAAACAGAAAGCTGCTTTTGGCCTTTGCTGGCATTGCAGCCACGACAGCACAGACAAATATTGTCTCTGCTTATTATTGATGAATCATTGATGATGTGCTCCCAACTGGCTGATGCCTTTGCGGACTCTTTGTGGGACAAAAATTCATTGCCGCAATAAACACAGGCTTTGTCACGCTCTCGGACTTCCTTTTCTAGCTTTGCTGGAATATTCCAATTATTCGCCATGGTTGATCTCGATGCCTTTACGCATAACGCCGCGCTCAGCGGAAAATTTCGAGCGTAGCGGAAAACAATAGCCTAGGAGTGTCTACCTACCTATCCGGGGCAAGTCCAATACTCATCGACATTGTGACCAGTTTTACAGTAGTGCCATTCTTCTTTTTCTTGATCAAATTCCCGCAGAGCTGGATTGCCCATTAATTTTATTAACTGCTCTGAAGTGATACCTGCTTTAACTTCTTGTGCCTTTTCTAGATCTTGCTGAGTATGGATAGAAAGATCGACAAGCGTCGGCTCTTCAGGGGTTAGAGCCACTACAAGCCAAATGATAAGAATCACGTTAAGTGCGGTTGACCCAAAAATTACTCATTTATTCATAAATATCCCTTTTGGCACATTGAACTCCTAACGCCCGCAACACCGGACAATTTGAAGCGAAGCGTAAAATTGTTCCGTGTGCTTGCGTTTGTTATACGCAATCTGCGCCATCAACACTATTCCTACATCCTGTAAAAAGCGGGCACACAATTTAGTCGACTTTTTATGGTATTCCCACCTGCAAAACTTCATATTTTACCTTCACAGGGTCTAGCTAGGAGCTCGATTATTATCAATTACACCTAAGTACTTTGGCTGTTCAAAGCCAGAAAATTCCGGTTTCCACTCTATGTCCCCTTCAGCTGCGTTGTAGTGGTACTCTGTGGTAGAGAAGACGATCTGAGCTCGATTACCTTTGCAGATGCTTTTTAACTTGGTGATAAATGCTGCAAAATCTTTAGTTTCAATATCATGCTGCCGTGGCGTATCAAATATCAGGAACTCTATAGAAGTGCATCCCATGGAAATGAACAGTTCAAAGAAGGCAGCCCTGAGAGCAAGGACTGTTCGCAAAAGTGTACTACCACTGAATTGGGATAATTTTTCCGCCCCAAACAAAACATTAAAATCAGAATCGACAGAAATGTCCCTCGAAACGTTCTTAGTGCTGAGAACATCAAGCCATTCGACAATCTTCTTACGATAAGAATTTCTGAATTCGAGGATTCTGATATCACCCGAACCCGCTCCGCCTTCAAAAGAAGATATATCGCCCTGAAGGCCCGGCTTGTTCGTCGCTACAGTTTGCGAACGATAAAATCATATCTGTATTGGATCAAGTACTTTATTGTTTTTAATGGCAAACGGCATCCAAACGAGCTGGGGGCAAATCAAGTTGAATGTTTTTTGACC
>JALOAH010000095.1 GCA_023228865.1 Porticoccaceae bacterium
ACATCAAGGACATCAAGGATTACGTTCTCAACGTAAAAAACCCGGAAAATAGCCTGGAGCACGCCACTAACAGCGCCTTGCGCCATGTGGTTGGCAGCACCGGCTTGAACGAGGTGATTTCCACAGGTCGCGAACAGGTAGGGCTGGAAGTGAAGGAGCGGCTGCAGCGTTACCTTGATCAATACGGCACTGGCATCAGCGTGGTCAAAATTAATATTCAGGAAGCCAAGCCGCCGACGGAAGTCAAGGCCGCTTACGACGATGTTATCAAGGCTCGCGAGGATCAGGAACGGGTGATCAATGAAGCCCAATCCTATGCCAACGGCATCATTCCCGAGGCAAGGGGTCGCGCCCAGCGGGTCATCGAAGAAGCCAACGCCTACCAGGCAAAAGTTGTCGCCGAGGCTGAAGGTGAGGCGCAGCGTTTCGAGCATCTCTTGACCGAGTATCAAAAGTCTCCCGACGTTACCCGGCAACGGCTTTACATGGACTCCATTCAGGACGTTATGAGCAACAGCACCAAGGTGATGGTCAATGCCGGCGATGGCAGCAATATTTTTTACCTTCCCCTGGACAAGGCCGTTGACAGCGGCGTGAGCGGCTCCCGAGCGACTCAGGGGTTGTCTGCAGCCCAAATTAGCGCTATTGCGGAGGCCATCGCCAAACGGGTGGATACCGAGCAGAGTGCCGAAGTAAAAAGAGGGTTGAGATAATGAATCCGAGATATGCAGGACTTTTTATTGTCATCGCCCTGGGGTTGCTGATTGTCGCCAATTGCCTCTTTGTGGTTAAGGAAACCGAAAAGGCCGTGATGCTCCAGTTCGGTGAGTTGATTAAAGAGGATATTCCTCCTGGAATCCATCCGAAAATTCCTTTTGTTCACCAAATCCGCAAGTTCGACTCTCGAATCCTGACCTTGGAGTCGGAAACAGAGAGTTTCTTTACCGTCGAACGGAAGCGCTTGATGGTTGACTCCTACGCCAAATGGCGCATTGTCGATGTGGGTGAATACTACCGAGCGACTGGTGGTGACGAGCTGGTGGCTCACAATCGCCTGGCAAACCGGGTCAACGATGGTTTGCGCAACCAGTTTGGTACTCGCACCCTCCATGAAGTGGTGTCCGGCGAGCGCGATCAGCTGATGCTGGATATTCTCGAACATCTCAACAGCACAGTGCGGGGCACTTTGGGTATCGAAATCATCGATGTTCGCGTCAAGCGTATCGATCTGCCCGACGAGGTCAGTGAGCAGGTTTTTCGGCGCATGACCGCCGAGCGGGAAAAGGAAGCTCGGGATTTGCGCGCCAAAGGTAATGAGCAGGCGGAAAAAATCCGCGCCGATGCGGATCGCCAGCAAACCATTATTGAAGCCAATGCCTATCGGGATGCGGAAAAAATTCGCGGTATTGGCGATGCCAAGGCCACAGAAATCTATGCCCTGGCCTTTAGCAAAGACCCGGAATTTTATGCCTTTACCCGCAGCCTTAATGCCTATAGAAACTCGTTCAATACCAAGAGTGATATTCTTCTGGTGGATCCTGACAGTGACTTTTTCCGCTATCTCGACAGCTCGGCTGGGCGCAGGTAGCAACAAGGCGCCCCACTTCTCTTCCCCGCAGCGTTGCTGTCGCGGGGAGGGGCGCGCCGGGTTGCATCTCCGGTTGCGCCAACAGAGGGTGCCCGATGGCGCAAACAGTGCTAAAATCCACCCGCCGGGGAGACCCGGTTTTTTTATGGCTTAATTTTGCCTGTTGAAACTGGCAGATTCTTCCCGGCAAGGCCGAAAAAACCCGTAAACGGTGGAATTGTTGAATGTGGTACGAATTGGCAAAGGCATTTTGTCTTCTTCTCGTCATTGAGGGCGTCATGCCCTTTATCGCCCCTGGCCGATGGCGGCAATTAGCCGTAAAACTTGCCGAGGTTGATGACAGAACCATGCGTATCATCGGCTTTGTCAGTATGCTTACCGGTGCCGTACTTCTTTTCCTGATCAAACACTTTTAGAGAAGCTGGACACATGACCAAAGTAGACCACTGGCTGTTGCCGGAGGGAATCGAGGAGGTTTTGCCCAACCAGGCCTTTGCGGTCGAGCGCCTGCGTCGGCAATTGCTCGATGTCTATCACGTTTGGGGCTACGATCTCGTCATTCCACCTCTGGTAGAGTTTACCGATTCCCTGTTGAGCGGTTCCGGGCGCGACCTGGATCTGCTCACGTTCAAATTGACGGATCAACTCAGCGGCAAGACCATGGGCGTCAGCGCCGATATTACGCCCCAGACCGCCCGCATGGACGCCCACAGCCTGAGGCGCGCCGGACCCAATCGCCTCTGCTATGCCGGAACGGTTCTCTATACTCGGCCGCGCAGTCCGATTTCATCCAGATCGCCGCTCCATGTGGGTGTTGAGCTTTATGGCGTTTCCAGCCTGGAAGCGGATCTCGAAGTCATCAGCCTGATGGTCGAAGCCCTCACGGATGTGGGGGTCGACCAGCTTTGCCTGGATCTTGGCCATGTCGGCATTTATCGCAGCATTGAGGAAAGTCTCCCTCTCGATAGCGGCTTAAAAACGGAGCTATTTGAGCTGCTGCAAGCCAAATCCTGTGAACTCGGCGGCTGGGTTGCCAACTATATTGAGGATGCTGACCTCGCCGCCATCATCATGGCTCTGCCGAGCCTTTCAGGCAACGCCGCGATTCTCGACGCGGCGCGGGATCTTTTTGCCAATGCGCCGGGAGAAGTGGAGCTGGCGCTTGACGAACTTCAGCTTGTCGTCGACCAGCTTGCCGAGCGCTGTCCCCACCTTCAGATTTATCTGGATCTCTGCGAGCTTGAAGGCTACCACTACCACACGGGTATCGTTTTTGCAGCCTATGCCCAGGCAGCCCGTCAGGCGCTGGCCAATGGCGGCCGCTACGACGACATCGGCGAAAGCTTCGGTCGCGCCCGTCCCGCCACAGGCTTTAGCATTGATCTCAAAGCGGTTGTCGATCTCGTCACCGCTGATGAAAGCCAGGGTTTTGATCAGCCCTGCGGCATTTATGCCCCGGCCTCGGAGGATCCTGGCCAGGAGAAATTTATCCGCAACCTTCGCGCCAGCAACGAAAGGGTTGTCTGCGGTTTCAGCGGCCAAAAGCCCGACTATGCTGAATTGCGTTGCGACAGAATACTGGTGGCTGACAACGGTCACTTTTCCGTAAAACCGATTATCAATGAGTTTCAGAGTTAAACAGTATGGGAAAAAATGTAGTGGTTCTCGGCTCCCAATGGGGCGATGAGGGCAAAGGCAAGGTGGTCGATCTGCTCACCGATCAGGTGTCCACCGTTGCCCGTTTCCAGGGCGGTCACAACGCGGGTCACACGCTGGTTATCGAGGGTGTCAAAACAGCGCTGCACCTCATACCGTCCGGTATCCTTCGCGAAGGGGTTACCTGTGTCATCGGCAATGGCGTTGTCCTGGCTCCCGATGCCCTCATCAAGGAAATGGAAGAGCTTGAGGCTAAAGGGGTGCCCGTGAGGGATCGCCTGCGCATTTCCCCCGCTTGTCCGCTGATCCTGCCCTGCCATGTGGCGCTAGATCAAGCGCGGGAAGCGGCGCGCGGCAACGCCAAAATTGGCACCACGGGTCGGGGTATAGGTCCTGCCTACGAGGATAAAGTGGCGCGGCGCGGTTTGCGGGTGGGCGATATGCTCAATGCCGACAGATTTGCCGTCAAGCTCAGGGAAGTGCTGGAATATCACAACTTCTCCCTAGTCCACTATTACAAGGCCGAGGCGGTGGATTTCCAGAAAACCCTGGATCTGGCGCTGGCCTGGGCTGAAGAGCTCAAGCCCATGGTGGAAGATGTTGTTGAACTGCTTCACGCCGAGCGCGAACGGGGCGGCAATATTCTCTTTGAAGGCGCCCAGGGGGCTCTTCTCGATATCGACCACGGCACCTATCCCTTTGTAACCTCGTCAAATACCACCGCAGGCGGCACTGCCACCGGCAGCGGTTTTGGCCCCCTGTTTCTCGACTATGTGCTGGGTATCACCAAGGCCTATACCACCCGTGTCGGTTCCGGCCCATTTCCCACCGAGCTCGATTGTGCCGTTGGCAAACATCTGGGGGAAAAAGGTCACGAATTTGGCACCACCACGGGTCGCCAGCGCCGCTGCGGCTGGTTCGATGCCGTCGCGGTGCGACATGCGGCGCGCATCAACAGTATCTCGGGACTTTGCCTGACCAAACTGGATGTACTCGATGGTCTTGAAACCATCAGTATTTGCACCGGATACACAGACAGCTCTGGCAAATCAGTATCTATGCCCTACGATGCCGAAGGTTGGCAGGATGTGGTGCCAGTCTATGAAACCCTGCCTGGCTGGTCTGAATCCACCGTCGGCGTGCAAAAACTGGACGGGCTGCCGGAAAACGCTCGGGCCTATATTCGCCGCATTGAAGAACTCACCGGCTGCCCCATCGATATTATCTCAACCGGCCCGGATCGCGTGGAAACCATTGTCTTGAGGCACCCCTTCGATTGATGTTGAGTCTATGAACAAGCTTGAGCAACTGAAAAAAATCACCACGGTGGTGGCGGACACCGGCGCTATCGATGATATTCGCCGCTATGCGCCGGTCGATGCCACCACCAATCCCTCCCTGTTGCTCAAGGTGGCGGCCAACCCCTCCTATCGGAATTTTATCCTTGAAGCCCGCTCACGGAGTCAAAGCCAGGGTGGCTCCGGCAGCGAGGAGATGGCCGATTGTATTGACCACCTCGCCGTGGCCATAGGTGCGCAAATTACCGCTATTGTCCCGGGCCGGGTCTCCACAGAAGTCAGCGCCAGGCTGTCATTCGACACCTCGGCAACCCTGGATAAAGCCAGAAAACTGATTCGGCTCTACGAAGATATGGGCATAGACCGGCAGCGGGTGCTGATTAAAATTGCCGCCACCTGGGAAGGCATTCGCGCGGCGGAAGTTCTTGAAAAAGAAGGCATCAACTGTAACCTTACCCTGCTGTTCAGTTTTGCCCAGGCGAGAGCCTGTGCCGATGCCGGTGTGTTTTTGATATCCCCCTTTGTGGGCCGCATTTACGACTGGTATAAAAAAGCTTTTGGCGAAGACTATCAGGGTGCCGCTGACCCCGGTGTGCAGTCGGTGACCCGTATTTTTAACTACTACAAAGCCAATGGCTTTAACACGGTAGTTATGGGCGCCAGTTTTCGCAATACCGGGCAGATCGAGGCGTTGGCGGGCTGCGATCGTCTCACCATCAGCCCCCAGTTGCTCGCCGAGCTTGAGGCCGACAACGGTCACCTGGAAACCTTTCTCGATGCCGAAGGAGTCAGTTCTGCTGATTCAAACCAGGTTCTTGATGAGGAGGGTTTTCGCTGGCACCACAACGAGGACGCCATGGCGACGGAAAAACTCGCCGAAGGTATTCGCCTTTTTCACAGCGACGAGCTGAAACTGGAAGCACTCATTCGCGAGCTTGGCTAAAATTTCTGTCTCAACATCACTCATTTGTGGAGCTGGCATCATGATCAAAAAACCTATGGAGCTTATTCAGGAGGCCAAATCTGGCGCTTTTTGCCTGACTGCCGAAGGCGCCCGGGCGCAGTTGCGCGAGGATCCGGCAACCCTGATTATTGATGTTCGCGAGCCGGAGGAGGTTGCCGCCAGCGCTGTTGCCGGTGCTGTCAATATTCCCCGCGGTGTCCTCGAAATGAAAGTGGAGCAGCTGGTGCCCGCCCATGACGCGCCTGTGCTGATCTGCTGTGCTTCCGGCGGCCGTGCGGCTCTTTCGGCAAAAACCCTGAGGGACATGGGCTACACCAATGTCAAGCTGATCGATTGCACCCATCAGGAAATTGTCGCGGCAATTAATAAAAATTAGTTCGCAAGGGCGGCGCTGAAACGGCTTGCCAAAGGCGACGCCGAGGAGAAATTGTGTCCGAACTCAAAGATCCACGGGTGCTCTTCGCTGCGGAACGCACCCTGCTGGCGTGGAATCGTACCAGCCTGTCGCTGATGGCTTTTGGGTTTATTGTCGAGCGCGCCGGCTTGCTTGTTCGAGCAATAACCCCTGAGCTTGCGTACTCGCAGCAAATGTCATGGACATTCTGGCTCGGTGTTGCCTTTATAGCTTTTGGTTGTTTCGCGTCGGCATACTCCGCCAGGCAGTATGCCGTTGTCTTGCGCACACTCACCCCAGAGGAATACCCGCCGGGTTATTCGGCACGATGGGGGCTGGCGGCCAACTGTATTCTGGCTTTATTGGGTCTGTTACTTCTCTTTGCCTTGGTGGCTTGGCACCTGTTGTAAAAGGGCTGGGCAAGCCATGCAAAATGCTTCTCTATGATTAATCCGGTGACACATCCTGTGTTCTGGTGGACTCTGTCACCCCTCTGAAGCGCTGGCGAAAATGTCGGCAAAAACTCTTAATTCCTGTTTGCCCTGGAGGATTTCCGCGGGCGTCAGGCCGTGAAGTTCGTGGGGGAAAACAATCCAGTTGTCGGTTTTGTGGATAAAATAATCCGGCTGCCTTTGGGTGAGATTGTTGCCCGGTTTGAAATAGGGGGTAGCGATGCGGATGTCGAGTTCCGGACATAATTGCGCCAGGGTATTGACGACCTGATCCAGCGTCAGGCCGGTGTCAAAAACGTCATCCACAAGTAGAACCTTTGCCTGGGGTTTCAGGGCTGCGGCAACGGGCTCGAGGCCTTCAATAAGAATTTCATCGTGGCGGTGGTCGATCCCGGCGTAGTGGCGGGTTTTGATGGCGTAATGGCGGTGGTCAAGCCCTTTGTAAGTCAGCCATTCGTCAATGGCGACAGCCACAGGGGTGCCGCCCCGCCAAAGGGCAATGAGAACATCAGGGTGGAAATGGCTGGCGGCGATTTTTTCTGCCAGGGCAAAGGCACTGTTGAGGAGTTCATTGGCGCTGATAAATATTTTTTCCGGCATGGCTTGCTTCTGATTGGGCTGCAGGATCTGGTTGGCTGCAGAGCATAGCAGGCCATGGCAAATAATTCCCGCTGCGATTTCCAGTTGGTGGCTATTGTCGCTATAATCGCCGCTGTTTCGATTTACTCAATTCCGTTATGGAGGCGTTTTATGGCAATGGTTAAAAAAGCAGGGTTGTCTGCTGTCACTATTTCACTGCTGCTGGGGCTTGCCGCCTGTAGTGGCGAAGAAAAAGAAGTGGTGCTGACGCCACAACAGGAAGAAGCCGTTGCTGAACGCCTCGCGCCCGAGGGCAGTGTGACGCTGGAGTCCGATGTGGTAGCCACAGCCCCTGCTATTGATGCTGCCGCAGGCGCCGAACCGCGCTCAGGTGAAGAGATTTACAATAAGTCTTGCACCACCTGTCACAGTACAGGCGCAGCTGGCGCGCCCAAACTGGGTGATGCCGCCGCCTGGGAACCCCGCGTTGCCCAGGGTATGGAGACTTTGTACACCCACGCTATCAGCGGTATTCGCGGTATGCCGCCGCGGGGGCTGTGCATGGATTGCAGCGACGATGAAGTCAAGGCATCCGTTGATTACATGGTTGAAAACAGCCAGTAAGGATTGTCAAATAGTGGCACAACAGCCGGAATCCTGGATTCCGGCTTTTTTTTGCCTGCCGCCAATGTGGAAAATGCGCCAGTTACCTGATTTTTTTGCCCTCAACGAAGTCAGATTCAGTGCAAAACCTTGATTCTGGAGCGTACGGATACGAACCAGGGGATTAGTCGAACAGGTTCTTGAGAGCAGCAATGGACTCTTTGCCGCGCACCTTGCGCACTTCGGGGTCGTCGTTACCAAAGCCGACCCTTTCAATATCTTCCTGGGGCAGCTCGTCGATAAAACGGCTCGGTGTGGTGGTAATAATTTCGCCAAATTGGCGCCGTTTTGCCGCCATGGTCATGGTCAATGTGCGCTGGGCGCGCGTAATGCCCACATAAGCCAGGCGGCGCTCTTCTTCAATATTGTCTTCTTCAATACTGCTGCGGTGGGGGAGAATCTCTTCTTCCATGCCGATAAGAAAAACATGGGGAAACTCCAGGCCTTTGGCGGCGTGCAGGGTCATCAGTTGCACCTTGTCGTCGGCGGATTCTTCTTCCTGACGTTCGAGCAGATCCCGCAATACCAGTTTGGCAATGGCATCCTGCACTGGAGTGCTGCCGCCGTCATCCGGGTCTTCGAGCATCTTGTTAAGTTGAGCAATCAAAAATTCGACATTGCCCCAGCGTTTTTCCGCCACAGCGGCGCTGCTGGCGTTTTGGTGGAGCCAGCCCTGATAATCGATATCTTCAAGCATCTCGCGAATGGCAGCAATGGGTTTGCCACCCTGGCAGTTACGGGAAATATTGTCGAGCCAGTGCTTGAACTGACGTAGGCGATTGAGGTTTTGCTCCGCCAGTTGGCTGGCAAAGCCCAGTTCGTCAATGGCCTGATAGAGGGAAATATGACGCTGGTTGGCGTACTCGCCAAGTTTAATCAATGTGGTGGAGCCGATCTGACGGCGCGGGGTATTGATAATGCGCAGGAACGCGTTGTCGTCGTCGGGGTTAACCAGCAGGCGCAGGTAGGCCATGACGTCCTTGATTTCGGTGCGGGAATAAAACGAGGTGCCGCCGCTGAGCTGGTAGGGAATGCTTTGCGATTGCAGCTTGATTTCCAGCAGACGCGATTGATAGTTGCCCCGGTAGAGCACGGCAAAGTCGCGGAAATGGCAGTGTTTGCTGAGGCGCATGGTGAGAATTTCGTTGACGACCCGTTCCATCTCCGTCTCTTCGTTGCTGCAGCGTATCATGCGGATAGGGTCGCCAAAGCCCAGCTCGCTCCACAGGGATTTGCTGAACACATGGGGATTATTGGCGATCAGCTGGTTGGCGCTGCGCAAAATTCGCGCTGTGGAGCGGTAGTTCTGTTCCAGTTTGACTACCTTGAGGTGGGGATAATCCTCCTGCAGCTGCGCCAGGTTTTCCGGTCTGGCGCCCCGCCAGGCATAGATGGACTGGTCGTCATCCCCCACCACGGTGAGGGCGCCGCGAGCGCCGCTGAGCAGTTTAACCAGGCGGTACTGGGAGAGGTTGGTGTCCTGATACTCATCCACCAGCAGATAGCGAATTTTGTTGCGCCATTTTTCCAGCAGCTCTGCATCGGCTTCCAGCATCTGCACCGGCAGAAGAATCAGGTCGTCGAAATCCACCGCATTGTAGGCGCGCAGGGAGCTGATGTAGCGCTCGTAGAGAACCGCAATGCCCTGTTCGCCGGGGCTTGCGGCTCTCGACAGGGCTTCTGCGGGTAGAACCAGCTCGTTTTTCCAGTTTGATATCTGGTTTTGAATGAGATTGATATGGTCGCTATCCACATCGCCGTCCCTGAGAATCAGTTCCCGTATCAGATTGCGGCTGTCTTCACCGTCGAGAATGGAAAACCCCGGTTTGAAACCAAAATGTTTGATTTCCTGGCGAATCATATTCAGGCCGAGATTGTGAAAGGTGGATACGGTGAGTCCCTGAGCCTCTTTACCTTTCACCAATTTGGCAGCGCGCTCCTTCATTTCCCGCGCTGC
This sequence comes from Porticoccaceae bacterium, assembly GCA_023228865.1. The sequence goes on from JALOAH010000095.1 coordinate 9,552, forward strand.
TTTATTGGTAAAGGTGACGGCGGCAATATGGCGGGCACTGAGGCCGCAGTCGTTGACCAAATAGGCGATTTTGCGGGTGATAACGCTGGTTTTACCGCTGCCGGCGCCCGCCAGCACCAGCAGGGGGCCGTCGATATAATGAACTGCGGTGGTTTGTTGCGGGTTAAGTGTAGTCACGGGAATAGGTAGTCACGGAAATGGATTGCCAGTGGAAGCGGGCAGTACGGCAATAAGGCTCAAGACAGTGTTGACGATAGAAATGCCACTTGCTTTGCAAAAATTTGCTGGTGTTCGTCACTGTAGCTGCGGAATTGCCACACGGATGCGGCACTGAATTCTTCGATAGTGCACCCCTGCAGCTGATCTTCGCTGAGGTTGCTTTTGTCGATGATCAGCTCCCAGGAACCCGTCAGGGGCAGCATATCGATAAGACGATTGATGCATTCTTCCCGTTCGAGGTCGTTGCGCCAGGGGCTGCCGTAGACGGAGGGCTCGCGGTACGCAGCGGTGATGCGAACCTCAAAGGGCAGGTGTTCGGTGGTGGCCACTTGTTCGCAAAGTTTAAGCAATGCATTGGCGCAGTGAATGGCTCTGGTGATCGGGTGTTCGTCGCCTTCGTCGTCGAATTGCAGCAACATAGCGCCACTTCTCGATTGCAGGCGAACGCCCTTAAATAACCTCAGGTGGGAATCGATGAGATGATCAATTTTTTCAAGCATCTGGCTGAAGGCGTCAGCGTTGAGCTGGGCACGCCACTTCGGCAGATTGGGAATGCTGATGGCCAGCATACTGTAGCGGTATTCCCGGTCAAAATTCTCCCCGGAAGTCTTTTGGATAAAAGGCTCGAGGGTTTGCTCAAGGGTGTCGAGTTCGGACTGGTGATGGTCGCTGTTATCACTGGGAAAACTGTTATTAATATGCTGAATTCGATGGGAATAGGCAACTGCCGTGCTGATCAGCCAGAAAGCGAACATCGCTGTCATCACCAACCAGGCGCCCAGGGCGATCCAGATGGGAGTGCGGTACAGGCTCAACATCCATTGTTTGTTGAGCTCAACACGCACCTGACCCATCATGGTGTTGTCGACGCTAATTGGGCTGGTATAGGCGGAAAGCTTGTTGTTTGCCGGTACGCTGCGCTGGCTTTGGGCAAGAATACGGTTGGATGATGAATACACGGTGGCGCGCACCACCGACTCCGTATCATTGAGGAGATTATCGAGAATCACCTGAATACTGATAACGTTGCCGTCAATCACCGGTTGTTTCAGTGATTCGGCCAGCTGCACGCTGAGGGCATGTCCTAGGGCGCCCTGTTGATCCGTTGCCAGTGCGCCCAGTTTGGTACTCAACACAATCGCCAGCACCAGTCCGGACACAACAGCGTATACCAGGAGCGCCAGTGAGATGCGAGCACCGAGATTTTTAGAAAATACAGGCATGGATTCTTAAGTTGCTGACTTTGAGGTCGTGCTATCTTACCAGTGGCTACCCTATAATAGCGACCTCGATTTTAAGGGTGCAGTGCTGTGAAGGAAATTCTGCTGATTAATGTTACCGGAGAGGATCGGCCTGGTGTAACCACCGCGGTCACCAGTGCCCTGGCGCAATACTCCGTCTCTATTCTCGATATAGGTCAGGCGGTGATTCACGACACCCTGACCCTGGGCATACTTGCCGAAGTCCCCACAGATCCGGAGTCGTCCCCGGTTCTGAAAGACGTGCTTTTCCAGGTTCATAAACTGGGCATGCAGGTGCGCTTTCAGCCCATCAGTGAGGAGAGCTACGATCACTGGGTTTCCCAGCAGGGCAAGCCCAGACACCTGATCACCCTGCTGGCGCGACGGGTAAAGGCGGAGCATATTGCCCGTGTGACATCGGTTACTGCGGCTCACGATCTGAATATTGACAAAATAAATCGTCTTTCAGGCCGTATTCCCCTTGACCATATTGATCTTCACAGCAAGGCCTGCGTCGAGTTTTCGGTGCGCGGCGCCCCCAAAGATTACAACGAATTTCGCAGTACATTGCTTGAACTGGCGTCGGAAATGGATGTGGATATTGCCTATCAGGAAGACAATATCTTCCGTCGTCACCGCCGGCTGGTGGTTTTTGACATGGACTCCACCCTTATCGAGGCTGAGGTCATCGATGAGCTGGCAAAGGAAGCTGGTGTCGGCGATCAGGTCGGCGCCATTACCGAGGCGGCGATGCGCGGCGAGATCGATTTCATCGAAAGCTTTACCCAGAGAGTGGCGTTGCTGAAAGGGCTGAGCGCCGATGTTCTCGACGGCATTGCGCAAAAACTGCCCCTCACCGAAGGCGCGGAAGAGCTCATTTCAACCCTGAAAAAACTGGGTTATAAGACGGCAATTCTCTCCGGTGGTTTTGAGTATTTCGGCCGCAAAATTCAGCAGCATCTGGGTATTGATTATCTCTTTGCCAATCAGCTCGAAATTGAAAATGGCGCGGTCACCGGGCGGGTTACCGGCACCGTAGTTGACGGCCAGCGCAAGGCGCAGCTTCTCAGGGAGCTGGCGGTAAAGGAAAATATCAGCCTGGAACAGGTGGTTGCCGTCGGCGATGGCGCCAACGATCTGCCCATGCTCAGTATTGCCGGACTGGGCATCGCCTTTCGCGCCAAACCCATTGTCAAAGCCAGCGCCAAACAGGCCATTTCCAAGCTGGGTCTGGACGGCGTTCTCTATTTAATGGGCATTCGCGACCGGGATATCCATATTTAGGCGGCTATCGCCTTAGATCATCGCTTGCCGGGCAAGCTCCCACAAGTTTTGCTTGTTTTCCGGGAACCGACCCTGCTGGCGAATAGGGCTGTACAGAGCGCCTTGGTACAAGCCGCTCTATCGGTGTCGGCAGCTGTTACTCCTGGGAGAAATCAAAGGTCATTTCCGGACTGGGTTCCTGAATATAGTAGCCCTGGAGGAAATCCACCTCGGCCTGCCACAGGCTGGGAATAATGGTGGCAGACTCGATATGGGGGACAATAATCTTGCAGTTTTTGCCTTTCAGTTCTGTCAGTAAATTGTTCAGGGTGGTGAGCGCGGTTTTATCCTTCTGGGCTTTTTCAGACAATACGCTATCAACTTTGACGTAATCCACAGCAATTTTGTTGAAAATGGTGAGGGGATTGATGGCGAGGCCGTAGTGGGTCAGGCCGGTGCTGGTGCCAAAATTGTGAAGGCGTTCAAGCATGTTGGCGGCGTTGCCAAGACGGGAGCTGATATCAATTTCGCGCATCTGAAAGATAAGATCCCGCGGCGACACCTGGCTGGTTTCAAGGGTTTTTTGCAGCCAGTGAATAAATTTTTCATCCTCGATGGTGGCCAGGCACAGGTTTATCACCAGCCTGGTGTTGGCAGCGGCTTTTTTCTTGCTGGCAAGTTTTTTCAGCGCCTCGGTGATGACGGCTTTATCCAGGTCGATGCCGATGTCGGTTTTGAATACTTTGCCGATAAAGTCATCAGGCAGTTCGCCTTCAGGAAAGCTGCCCGGCACCACGCGCATGCGCACTTCATAAATTTCATCGTTAAGGCCGTGGAGGGAAATGATTGGCTGGAATGCGACAGTGACCAGGTCTTTCTTTAGCAGCTGTTTGCCAATGCGTATGGCGTCGCTATCGGAAAGGGATTTGGAGCCAAGCTCCAGGACAGGTTCGTGAAATTTGACGCCGTTGCCCTGTTTGCCGGAGCCATTGCCGCTCTGGAGTTCGGCAATGGCTTTTTGGCAGGCGGTCAAGCCTTCATCTGCAGACGCGGTGGCTTCGCCGATAAACGTGATGCCAATGCTGAGGGTGCAGGAAAAGCTGCCGTTGTCGGTTTTGAATATCTGTGATGACACTTCTTTCACCAGGCGATTGGCAAAAGCAAGGCTTTTTTCGGCATCGTTGCTGGGAAGAATCAGCACAAAGGCCTCTTCGCGAATGCGACCAAAAACCACGCGCTCAGGGATGAGCGTGTCAAGAAAATGCGCCAGCTGGGTAATGCCGTCCTCGGTTTTGCCAATGCCCAGATGTTTTTGCAGGTTGTCGTATTGGTCTACCTGAATATAAAAAAGTAGGGCATCGCTGCCATTGCCCGCTGCCCGGCGAATGGCGCCATT